>NC_002939.5:1553016-1876032 GCF_000007985.2 Geobacter sulfurreducens PCA | reverse complement strand
CTACGGTGTGCCTGAAGGAGTGAAACACCTTCTTCTTGTGGGATGTGATATACCTACGGTTGAACCGCTGATACCACTTCCCGAAGTCTTGACCGTAGCCGTCACGCTTCAACTTCAGGTTTTCCCATAGGCGCTTCGCTCCCTTCTCGCGGAGCATTTGCACATATCGCATGAAACCAAGTTCAATCAATACGGGGTGAACGGGGACAACCCTTTTGCCAGCCACGGTTTTTACCTTCTTTGACCCCTCCTCCTCAATACGGAAGCAAGGGACGCCATCAATATCTTGCACGTCCTCAAGGTGTAACTGGCATATCTCATTCAGCCGTGCCCCTGAATAGAGGGAGATCAACGGTATCCAAAAGCGTTCAGGTTTATTTGGGGCGTACTCAAGGGCACGGAATAGCCGTTGAATATCCTCACTATCGTAGGTGTCTCGTGCTGCTGAAGCCTTCACCTTCTTCTTTTCCTTTATGGTCAACCCCTCAGCTTCATTGGTGGTGACGTACTTGTGTAGCTTCGCCCACTTGAAGAAAGAAGCAATCCGTATAAGGTACTTTCTCACGGTGGTTAGACTCATCGGGGGAAGGCCCATTTCTAGGACTTCTTTCAGGGGCTTCCCTTCCTTTGCCCTCCCCTTCTTCGGATTAGCTGGCAGCTTCACCAGTGTATCCCTGAAGCTCATGAGGTCTTGATGGGTGATGGTTGTAATATCACGGTCCCCTATCAGCTCAAGGAATACAGCAAGGATACTTGTGTTCTCCTGTTCCGTCTTTGGTGTCCACTTCTTACAGGTGAGATGGTCCTTTACATACGCCTGAATCACCTCGGAGAGTAGCAACCCCGCCTGTTTCTCTTCCGCGGCCTCTTGTTGCCGATACAGGCGGCTTCTGTCGTAATCATTAGAGTAGTCCCCCATAATCCGAGACGCTTCAACGGTGCACACCTCTAGCGCCCTCTTGAGCAGTTCCCGTGCAAGGATTGCGTATTCCTCTGAATCCTTCGGCAGCGTAAGCCCTCTTTCCTTCAGGACAGAATCCACCAGCTCCCCGGCCCTCTTCAGCCCTCTGGCCCTTGTCTCTTGAACGTCCAAGTCAGACAGCGCCCCCTTGTAACGATCAGCTAGATCACCATACGCAAGTAGCTTGCCCTCTTTCTCATCATGTGTCCTTGGGAGAAAGCCCCCTTCCCTGTGCCCTTCGCAGTATTCCAAGGTTGAATGAAGGTACTCTTCAGCAATCTTTCTTAGCTGGTCTCTGGTCAACTCTCTGTTCCTCATCTTCTCGAAGGTGATTTCGGCTTTGGCTGCCTCAAGTTTCCCCAAGGTCCGGGCCTTCTTATGGTCTGCCGTCTTGAGAGACCGCCATACCTCTAGCCTTCCGAAAGGCTCTCTAAGGTCAACAGGTATCCGAACCCTGAAATAGAACCTTGCCCCTCTTCTTACCAAAAAAGGAAAACCCATGGAACCCCCTTGTGTAACAGTAATGCGTTACACCCGAGCAGCACCTTGGGTTTTCGTCCCAAAACCTTAATGATTTCAGGTAATTGGTGGAGGTGGCGGGAGTCGAACCCGCGTCCGAAGATCATACACCGAAGGCGTCTACATGCTTATACCAGGATTTGATTTAGCCGCCCGACTCTCCCCTGGCAGGGATTTCCGGGAAGCGATTCCACTAAGGTTTCGCCTTGGGGCCGTGGACCCTCCCCGCAACTATCCCACTAAAATGACGATCCATCTTCACCCGTGGGAGAGGCTCAGCGGATCGGTAGCAGGTTATTAAGCTGCTACAGCGTAGTCGTAATTATCGGCGTGTAATTCGCCCCGGGCTTTTTAACGAGGCCAGCCCGGACCTCGGCATGCAACCATCAGCTTCCTATCCCCGTCGAAACCTGTACACCCCCTTGTAAACTCTGTTCAGTGACTCTTGCTCTTTTCTCTGAGGGCCTGGGCCATCTCCCTCGACTGGTCTTTCTTCTTCATGTCTTCCCGCTTGTCGTAGAGCTTCTTGCCCTTGGCAAGTCCCAACTCGACCTTGGCGAGGCCATTCTTGAAGTAGAGGCGCAACGGCACAACCGAGTATCCCTTTTCGCGGATCTTGCCGAAGAGCTTTTCGATCTCTTTCTTATGCATCAGGAGCTTGCGCAGCCTGTCAGGATCGTGGTTCTCCCGGTTGCCGAACGCGTAGGGATTGATGTGGAGATTGTGCAGAAAGATTTCACCGTTACGGATCAAGGCAAAGGAATCATTGAGGTTTGCCTTGCCGTCGCGAAGGGATTTCACCTCGGTCCCCTTCAGCACCATTCCCGCTTCAAAACGCTCTTCTATGAAGAAATCGTGAAACGCTTTCTTGTTGTTGCAGATCAGCTTTTCTCCCATGCAAATGATACTAACAGATATGGTGAAATCATTGCAAGGAGTAAAAAAGACTATGGTTGTCCGCTATTTGAGGGGGAATTAGCGGGGTTCTGTCCGGTCGGTGAACCTGCCGGACAGAATCACATGGAGAAGTTCTCCGCTGCCGATAACGGCTTCGTGGAGTCCTTCGCCGGTGCTCTGCGGACCAGGTAGTTTCATGACAAGCAGATCGGCGCGTTTGCCCTTCTCGATGGACCCTACCCGATCGGCGAGAGCGAGCTGTCGTGCCGAACCGATGGTTGCCATGGCAAGGGCCTCTGACGGGGTGAAGACGCCCGGGAAGAGATCGAGGAGGTAACGCATTTCATCCCAGAGTGAGAGGGAATCGTTGCTGGCCAGCGAGTCGGTGCCCAAGGCAAGGGGAATACCAAGTTTCTTCAAATAGGCGACAGGTGCGCGCCCCACAGCAAGCTTTTCGTTGCTCCGGGGGCAAAGCACAATGCCGACTCCGCGTTTGGCCAGGGTTTCGGCATCCGACGGCGTAAGATGAACGCAGTGGACCGCCGAGATGGCACCGTTGAGGACGCCGAGTCCGTCAAGCCAGGCGGTTGCGGTAGCACGTCTCGGGGCGGGAAGGTACGACTCCCACCTGACGTGGGAATAGAGAAGCTCAGCAATTTTTCCGGTCGAATCGAAGAAGAAATCACTCTCTTCCCGGGATTCGGCCAGATGGATGATTCGCGGCACGTTGTACTCTTCCGCCAGCCGGCGAACATTCTGATGGAGCTGCTCAGAAACAGTGTGGGGGGCATGGGGCGAGAGGCCCGGCAGTAAGTCTCCAGCAGGGAAAGAAGCTACGGCGGCACCAAGCTCCGAGATGAGCTCGGCGCTGCGGACCGGGTCGTGGCCTATGGCCTCGAGAAAAAGCCGCCCCCCCAGGCCGGAATCGGCATACAGAGGGAGGAGCGACCGGTCGGTGAGAATTTCGCCGATGGACGTGGTCCCCGCTTCAAGGCAGATGCGCAGCCCTTCCCGTACGGAAAGTTCCTGTTCCTGCCGCGTCAGGGCCCGGCGGATCTTTATTACCTGGATGATCCAATCAACGTACGTCCGGGGTGAGTAATCGATTCCCTTGCGGATTTTCCATGACGGGAAATGGGTAAGCTCCAGGTGCGTGTGGGCGTTGACGAGGCCGGGAAGAATGGTGCAGCCCGGAAAGTCGTGAACGGGACAGCCGTACCGGGCACGAAGCTCGGCAAACGTACCCGTATCGACTATCCGGCCATTGTCGACGGCTAGTGCGCCGCCGGCGACAGGGGGCGATGAAATGGGAACAAGGTATGAGGCGGCGTAGAGCTCCATCGTACTGATCCTCGCTTAGTCAATCATCCCGCTCGTTAGCACAAACAGAACGTCATGCTTCTACCATGAAGCTGCTTTTGCCAAGCCGGTACAGAGCTCTTCCACCTGCTGCAGCACTGCCTGAATCTCCGGCAGTTGCACGAGTTCACACTGCTCCGCCAGTACGGACTCCAGAATCTCGTCAGTTGTCAGCGGGTTGGCCAGGACGACGCGCAGCACGGTGAGTTCCCGATCATGGCGCGCCACATGCAGCCGTGTCCGGGAGACAAATGTTTTCCCGGCTTCGCGCTGGAATTTCTGCAGCAACTGGCAGACCAGATCGAGGAGTGCATTGATATCGGCGCGTTCCCGGTCCGTCACGTCGTGCAAGGTCTGCTGAACGGCGGCCGGGCAGTAGCGATAAGTAAGGATATTCAGTTCCGGTTCGCTGATCAGTTCGAAATCGGGATGCTGCTTGATCATGTCGGCAAAGGTGCGAGCACGTTCGATCCCCATGTCGATCAGCAGTTCGTACCCTTTGCGTCCAATGATCGAGAAACCGGCATGTACCAACATCGCCTTCCCCGGCCGTGATCCCTCCAGGGTATGGCTGCCCAGGTCCTTGGAACCGTGGCGCAGGATATAGTTGGCGTGATGCTCGATGGCCGACAGGGCGGTGGGATCCTTGAAGACGACCATTCCCGCCCCCATCGGCACATAGAGCTGCTTATGCCCGTCAATGGTGACCGAGTCGGCTCGCTCGATACCCTTAAGCAGAGAGCGGTGGCGATCCGAAAAGAGGGTCGGTCCACCCCACGCGGCATCCACATGGAAATGGCAGCCAAGTTCCTGAGCAAGATCGGCCATCGCCTCCAGAGGGTCCACGTTGCCGGTTTCGGTGGTTCCGGCGATGCCGACCAGTGCCAGCGGGAGCGTGTTCCGGTCCTGGAAGCGCCGGCACTCTTCTCTCAGTGCCTTGAGGTCAATGCGGTTGTTCGCGTCGGTTTTCACCTTGACCAGATCGTCCCGGCCAATGCCGAGCAGGTCGGTCGCCTTTCCCAGGGAGTAGTGCCCCCGTTCGGAGACGAGCACGGCAATGCCGTCCGCGCCGCGATGCTTAAGCGCACGGGCCAGCCCCTCCTGGGCAATGCCGCGAAATGCTCCGTTCGGGGCAAACAGGCGGTTGCGTGCCACCCACAGGGCCGTAATATTGGCGATGGTACCGCCGGAACAAAAGGCCCCCAGAGCATGCCGGCTGTTATGAATCCATGATGGGTAGAAGTCCTCGTCGCGGCGATAGACCAAGTGGTGAAGCATGGCAAGGACCTGCCGTTCCATCGGTGTAAAGGCCTTGGATGTCTCCACCTTGACCACGTTCTGGTTGAGGGCGGTCATGAGACGCGCCAGCGGCAGCATGAAGTACGGGAGCGCCGAGGTCATGTGACCGACGAACGCCGGCGAAGCGGTATGGACCGAGTGGGCGACGAGGTTCTCTTTGACGAATTCGGTGTATTCGGAAACGTAGGTCGGTTCTTCCGGAATGGAGAAGGAAGAGAAATTTGCTTCGATATCTTCCAGATCACGCTCGATGGCGACGATATGGGTCTGCAGGAAACCGGTAACATCGCCGGAAATCGCCTGATCGATAGCGCCGAGGGTCGAGTCGGGTGCTTCAGGCACGGTGAAGATCCGGTAGAGGTTCTCAAGGCTGGCACGAGCTGCGTCACGATTTTTCGGCATGGTTCGCTTCATCCTCTGGGCAGGCAGTCGTCAGGCTGCCCGCGGGCACAGACAACTACTGCTCCTCACCCAGGACGCAGTTGTCGATCAGCCTCGTTGTTCCTATCTTGACGGCCAGGGCGAGGAGAGTCTTTTCATTGGCCGCTTCCACCGGCTCAAGTGTTTCGCTGTCACGGAAATCAGCATAGTCGATGGCGGCGCCGGGCACTTCGGTAAGTATCCGCAACACCGTGTCGCGCAGGCGTGCGACGCTTCGCTCACCATCGGTGAACAGGGTTCGTGCGGCGGCAAGGGACCGATTGAGGCAGAGGGCGTTAGTGCGCTCCTGCGGCCCCAGGTAGGCGTTGCGGGAGCTCATTGCCAATCCGTCCGGCTCGCGGATAATGGGCATGCCCACGATGCTCAGATCCATGTTCAGATCCGCAACCATCCGACGGATTACGGCCAGTTGCTGGAAGTCCTTCTTGCCGAAAAACGCCGTGTGGGGCATGACGATATTGAAGAGCTTGGCCACAACGGTGGTTACTCCGCGGAAATGTCCAGGCCGGCTCGCTCCGCAGAGAGGAAGCGTCACCTTTTCCACATCGACATAGGTCTGGAATCCGGCAGGATACATGTCATCGGCCCGGGGGGCGAAGATCACGTCCGCCCCGGCTGCTTCGGCAACCTGCAGGTCTCGCTCCAGGTCGCGTGGGTACGTGGTGAAATCCTCGTTGGGGCCGAACTGGGTCGGGTTGACAAAAATGCTCACCACCAGGATGTCCGCCCGGGTGCGCCCCTCGCGCATGAGCGAGGCGTGTCCGTCGTGGAGATAGCCCATGGTGGGGACCAAGGCAATGGTTTTCCCCGAACGCCTGGCATCGCGGGAAAATGCCTGCATGTCGGCAACAGAATCTATGATGCGCATGTCAGCTGAACGAATGCCCCTCGGTGGGGAATTCTCCTTTCTTGACTTCTGAGATGTAGGACGCTACCGCGTCGGAAATGAGCGTACGAGCATCGCCGTAGCGCTTGACGAATTTGGGAGAGTACTTCTCGCACAGGCCGAGGATGTCGTGGATAACGAGAACCTGGCCGTCGCAGTGGGGACCGGCACCGATGCCAATGGTGGGAATGGAGAGTTCTGCGGTGATGCGGCCGGCAAGCTTGAGCGGAATCCCTTCCAGGACCACGGCAAAGGCTCCCGCCTCCTGGACCGCGAGGGCATCCTCCAGCAACCGCTGAGCCTGCTCGTCCTTTTTGCCCTGCACCTTGTAGCCCCCCATCCGGTGGATCGATTGGGGGGTAAGTCCGATGTGGGCCATGACCGGGATGTCCATATCGACGATGGCCCTGATGGTGTCCGTCACGTGGGCTCCCCCCTCCAGCTTCACCGCTTCGGCTCCACCCTCCTTGACCAGGCGTCCGGCGTTGATGCGGGCATCGCGCAAATCGGTCTGGTAGGAAAGAAACGGCATGTCCGTAACCACCAGAGCCTTTGGTCTGGCCCGGGTAACGGCGCGGGTGTGATAGAGCATATCGTCCACGGTAACCGGCAGGGTGTTGTCGTGACCGGCAAAGACAACACCGACCGAGTCTCCGACCAGAATCATGTCGATGCCGCATTCATCCATAATGCGGGTAAAGGGATAGTCGTAGCTGGTAAGGACGGTTATCTTCTCGCCCGTCGCCTTCATTTTCTGGATATCGAGGATGGTTTTCGCGCGGTTCACCGTGGTTGTCCCCTGTCAAATAACAAATGCGCCACCGGGGTCCGGAGGCGCACGAAAACGACCATGGAAGGGAAAGCTCATCCTATCCTCGTCGGTGCGGCTATTGCCTTCCGTCCCGGTTCAGTCGTGAATCCAGGCAGTATATCCGAAAAAAAGGATGACGGCTCCACCTGGGTTGCGGGCCGTCATTAGAATACGTGCATGAATACCACAAATATCGTGGTTTTGTCCAGAACTAATTTAAATCAGCTGGCTATCTTCTTCATCAGTTCGAGCTCTTTTACCACCTCACCGCTCTCCTCGCGCCGAACTTCCATATCCTCGAAGATCCGCGTTACCATCTCGCCCACCGCTTCCACCGACTTCTTGATTTCCGATCCGTCCTCGACTTGTTTGACGGTTGCCCTTACCATCTCCTGGGCCATCTCCTTGATGGTGTCAACGGAGCGGACAATGCTCATGGCGGCGTCGGATTGCTCCTTTGAGGCCTTGTAGATCTGCGTGCTCATGCTGCTCACGTTCTCGATGGAGTTGGTGACCAGCTGGACGCTGCGCGCCTGCTCCTCGGTCGCGGTCTTGATCTCATGGGTCATGTCCATGGAGCGGGTGGAGCTCTCGTGAATGACCTGGAGCGACTGACCCATGATGCCGCCCAGTTCAACCCCTCGCTGGACCAGATCCTTGGAGGCGGTTATGTTCTGGGCCGCTGAGCGGGATTCCCGCATGATCTCCTCGATAATGCCGGTTATCTCGCCGGTGGACTGGCCGGTCTGGAGCGACAGGTTGCGGATCTCGTCGGCCACGACGCCGAAGCTCTTGCCGTACTCTCCCGCCTGGGCCGCAATGATGGACGCGTTCAGCGCCAGGAGGTTGGTTCGCTTGGTGATGTCGTTGATCACGCCGACAATGCTCTCGATCTTGCCGCTGTTCTCGGAAAGGCGTTTCATGGCCTCGAAGGACTGGTCAACCGAACGCTGGATCTCGTCCAGGGCCTGGATGGTTTCATCCACCACGGCCCGGCCGCTGTCGGCCTTTTCCTTGACCGTACTCGATACCTGGTGCGAGATGGCGGCGCTCTGCTCAACGTTCTTGATGGAAGAGTTCAGCTCCTCCATGGCAGACACCGACTTGTCGATGGACTCCGACAGGTAGTCGATGTTCCGCGTCACCTGCTCGATGGCCACATAGATGTTGCTTACGGCGGAACTCGTCTCATCCACCGCCGAGAGAACGCTCTCTGATGCTGACGCGATGTGGGCGGTGCCGTCGGCCACGGAGTTGACCGCATCCTTCAGATTGACCACGTAGCGGGAATAATGGTCGCGGTTCTTGAGCAGATCGGCAAAGGTGGTCTCCAGTTCCGAGGTGAGGGTTCCAATGGCCTTGAGCAGATTGATGCGGACGATCGCCGACGAAGCCTGGTCGGCAAAGAGCTTGATGGTGTCCACGTCCGTATCGTTGAGCGACCGGCGGCTCGAACGGTTGTCCACGGCAAACACACCGATGGCCTCTCCCTTGACGACAATGGGGCAGATCACGAAGCTTTTTGATCTCAGGGCCCGGATGGCATCATAGGGTGATTGGAGCCGGAAATCGGTCGGATAGGCACTGACATCATCGATCATGTAGACCTGGCGGTCGGTAAAGCACTTAGTGATTACGCCCCCCCGCTGATCCAGGGGCAGCACCACGCCGGCCGGGTTGAAGTCGGCGGTGCCCACGGCGGCCACAAAGGAAAGTGAGGTCCGCGCAGTATCCGCCATGAGTATATTTACCCGCTCGTAGCCAAGAACATCGTGAAGCCCCTCGGCGCACAGCCGGAGGACCTCGTCCACATCGATCGATTTCTGAATCCTGCTGCTGATCTGGTGGAAATTCTTGATGTTGTTGTCAAGGATCCGGTAGCGGTTTTCAAAAATCTCCTTTTGGGATGCAACTTCCTGATGCAACAGGTTCAACTCGGCGGCGCGCTTGTGGAGTTCGTCGCTCGTCTTGCCGATGTGGTGCCCCACCACGGCCAGGACCAGGGCAGTGCCCATGCCCATATATGTATAGAGGGCTACTTGGTAGGTTGAGCGGGTTATATCGGAGAATACCTGCCCAAGAAGGGGCTGACCGGGGTCGGAAAAGAAAACGAGACGGATAAAAGTCCACGCGATGGGAGCGCCGATTCCCAACGCACAGCCGAGAACCCCGTACAGACTGCTCCTGTTTTTGAATACAGCACCGGATTCCATGCGGATATCCCTCCATTGTGCGCATTACCCGGCAACGGGCGGCACCGACCCGGCCACACCGGCAGTTCGGCTCATATGCACTATGTATAACATCGGCGGCGGAAAGAATTTCTTAAGAAAAAACGAGAGCACTCTAGCTCGTGGGCCATTCCATGTCAACTCTCACCGCCGCCCCACCACGATGCCGAGCTCTTCCGCCGCCGTCACCATCTGACCGCCGGGGTTCACCAGTTTCAGCTTCCGCACCGCCCGCTCGATGGATACCGATTTGATGTCGCGGCCGCGCAGACAGACCATGCGTCCATACTGTTCCTGTTCAATGAGGTCTATTGCGGCAACGCCGAAGCGGCTGCCTAGGCAACGGTCAAAGGTCGATGGTGAACCGCCCCGTTGAAGGTGGCCCAGGACCATGACGCGAACATCCATGTCGAGGCAGTCTCCCAGCTGCCGGGCCACGTATTGACCGATCCCCCCAAGCCGCTCGATGGTGTTCGTTTCATCGGCCCGCTTCTGCACGACCCGGTTGCCGCCGCGCGGGAACGCCCCCTCCGCCACCACGATGATACTGAAGGAGCTTCCCCGTCTTCGCCGCTCGTCGACCGCGCGGCAGACGGCACTGATATCGTAGGGAATCTCGGGGATGAGAATGACGTCCGCACCGCCGCTGATGCCCGATTCGAGAGCGATCCAACCGGCATAGCGCCCCATGACCTCCATGATCATGACCCGGTGGTGACTCTCGGCCGTGGAGTGAAGCTTGTCCAGGGCATCGGTTGCGGTTTCCAGGGCGGTGTTGTAGCCAAAGGTGACATCGGTCTCCATCAGATCGTTGTCAATGGTCTTCGGCACGCCCACAACGGGAATCCCCTTGTTCATGAGCTCAAGCGCGATCTTGAGCGAGCCGTCCCCTCCCACTGCCACGAGCGCGTCGATTCCCTGTTTTTTGATGTTCGCGACGACCTCGTCGGACACATCGGTTAAAACGGTTTTGCCATCCGCTTCAACAGGGTATGAGAAGGGATTGCCGCGATTGGACGTACCGAGGATGGTTCCGCCGCGGGGGAGTATTCCACGTACTTCATTGAGACCGAGCGGTACGATTCTGTTGTTGTAGAGCAGGCCGTCGAACCCGTCCCTGATGCCGACCACTTCCCAGCCGCGCCGGATGATGGAGCTTTTGACAACTCCCCTGATCACCGCATTGAGTCCCGGGCAGTCTCCCCCCCCGGTCAGTATGCCTACTTTACGCGCCATGATTCCTCCCCGTCGTTGATAACTATGAAAATACTCTCTACTCTCTTAGATGTCGAACTCATCACGGGCCAGCGCAGCGCTTCCCAGGAGTCCTCCGTCGTCGCCCAATGCGCCACGGACCACCACCAGCCGCTGGGCCGGAATCGGGAAAGCTCGGGCACGAACCTCTCGCTCTATGGAACTCCTGATCAGATCAAAGCTTGCAGCGACGCCCCCACCAACGATCAGTGCTTCCAGATTGAGTACGTTGGCCAGTGATGCCGTTGCCATGCCCAGATAACGTCCCGCCTCGGCGAAAAATGTCGCCGCCGCACCATCCCCTTCCCGGGCGAGACGGGCCAGATCCTGGGTAGTGAGAGGTATCGCAGACCCGTCAGCCGGTACGTATCGCCCCGTCATCATGGCCTCTCGCGCGGCTGAGGCTATGGCCGTGGCAGAGGCATATTGCTCAAGACAACCCCGGTTGCCGCAGGGACAGGACGTCCCCTGGGGCTCGACCGTCACATGACCGAACTCGCCGGCTACGCCGTCGATTCCGGTCCACAGCCGCCCGTTCAGGATGAGCCCTCCTCCGACGCCGGTGCCGAGTGTAACCATCAGGAACGAGTCGAACTCGCGTCCGGCACCGAAGGATTTCTCGCCGTACGCGGTGGCGTTGACATCGTTGGCCACCGTCGCCGGCAGACCACTGATGCGTTCCAGGTCATGGCGGAGGTTGATGCTGTCAATGGCCGGAAGATTCACCGATACGTGGATATGTCCGTCATTTGCCACAAGCCCCGGAACGCCGGCACCAACTGCCACGATGCGGAATCCCGCCTGCTCTGCGTGCTCTTTGAGAATGCCTATCCCCTCGGCGAGCTTTTCGTAAAAGGCGGCTCTCCCCTCATGAATATCGGTTTTCTGCCTGAAGCGGAAAAGGATCGTTCCCGCCTCGTCGACGAGTCCCATCCGCAGATTGGTCCCACCGATATCCATGCCGATGAACGCCGGGCGGATCATGGGGTCTCCCGTGAGAACAGCGGGGCCAGGCGGTCCCAGGCAGCCTGAAGCCCTTCCGGCACTACCCGTAGATCCGCCACGACCCCCATGAAATTCGTGTCACCGTTCCAACGGGGCACCACGTGGATGTGGAGATGGTCGTCAACACCGGCACCGGCCGCTTTTCCCAGGTTGATGCCGATATTGTAGCCATTGGGGCTGGCCGCATCCCGCAGGATGGAGCGGCAGAGCCGGACCGTGCGGAACAGGTCAAGCATTTCCGCGTCGGACAGGGAATCCATGTCGGCGGTATGACGCAGAGGAGCCACCATTAGATGACCGTTGGTATAGGGGTAGCGATTCAGCATCACGAGAGATAACGGTGTTCTGTGGAGGATGAGCCGCTCCCGGTCGCTGGCCTGTCCGTTACCGGGACAGAAGATGCATCCGGCGGGTTTTTCATCCACGAGGTATTCCATGCGCCAAGGCGCCCAGACACGTTCCACGACGGATCCTCCCTTCAAGAGCCATAGCTCCCGGTCGATTTTCCCCGGGATTATCCGTGAAAATACTCTAAATTACAAGCACGCCACGCTCCTTCAGTGTCCACACAGAAATAGAATGATTTTTTAGTGTAGCTGTAATTATCCCTTGACAAAGCATTGAACCTGAGAATAAGGTTGTTTAATTTCAATAAAAACGCTGGCGATAAAACCGTGTTGGGCTCGTCACAGCATATCAAAACAAATTTTAGCTTCACTAAAACGTGCGGGCCGCGAAAGGAGCGAACACCACATGAGCAAAAAGCAGGACGCCCTTGATTATCACTCCACAGGACGAAAAGGGAAGATAGAGGTAATTCCGTCAAAACCATGTCTTACCCAGCGCGACCTCTCCCTTGCCTACTCACCCGGTGTAGCCGAACCTTGTCTTGAAATCGAAAAAAACCCTGAAGACGCATATAAATATACTGCCAAGGGGAATCTGGTGGCGGTATTGTCCAACGGTACGGCCGTTCTCGGTCTCGGTGACATCGGCGCCTTGGCCGGCAAACCGGTCATGGAGGGCAAAGGGGTTCTCTTCAAGCGTTTTGCCGATATCGATGTCTTCGACATCGAGGTTGACACCAAAAACGCTGACGAAATAATCAAGGTCTGCCAGTTGCTGGAACCGACCTTCGGCGGCATAAACCTTGAGGACATCAAGGCACCTGAATGCTTTTATATCGAGGAAAAGCTCAAGGAGACCATGAACATTCCGGTCTTCCACGACGATCAGCATGGCACCGCCATCATTTCCGGCGCAGCCCTCATCAATGCCCTTGAACTGGTCGGCAAGAAGATCGAAGACATCAAGATCGTGGTCAACGGCGCCGGAGCCTCCGGCATCGCCTGCGCCCAGATGGCGGTTGAACTTGGTGCGAAAAAGGAGAACATCATTCTCTGCGATACCAAGGGCGTCATCTTCAAGGGACGTAGCGCCGGCATGAACGAGTACAAGGAGCGCTTCGCCGTCGAAACCGAAGACCGCACCCTGGAAGATGCCTTCAAAAATGCCGATGTGGCCTACGGCCTCTCCAGCAAGGGGGCATTCACCCCCGAAATGATCCGTGACATGGCGCCCAACCCGATCATCTTCGCCATGGCAAACCCCGATCCCGAAATCACCCCCGAGGAGGTGGCGGCGGTCCGGGCCGACGCCATCATGGCCACCGGCCGCTCCGACTATCCTAACCAGGTGAATAACGTTCTGGGCTTCCCCTTCATCTTCCGCGGCGCACTCGATGTGCGGGCCACGACCATCAATGAGACCATGAAAAAGGCGTGCGTCTTCGCTCTGGCCGAACTGGCCAAAGAGGACTGCCCGGACTCGGTGTGTCGTGCGTACGGCAATAAGAAATTCGCCTTCGGTCGCGAGTACATCATTCCTAAGCCCTTTGATCCCCGCGCGCTCCTGAGGGTGGCTCCTGCCGTTGCCAAGGCGGCCATGGAGTCGGGGGTCGCCCGCCAGCCCATTGCCGACATGGAAAAGTACATGGAGCATCTGGAGACGCTCCAGGGCAAGGCCAAGGAGACTCTGCGCCTCATCATCAACAAGGCGAAGACCGATCCCAAGCGGGTCGTCTTGCCCGAGGGCGAGAATGAAAAGATCCTTCGGGCCGCACAAGTGATGATCGAAGAGGGGATCGCCTATCCGATCCTCCTGGGCAATCGGCAGGAAATCCGCAAAAAGATCGAAGAGCTCAACCTTGATCTTAATGGCGGCGTCACTATCATTGACCCAGACGACAGCCCCGACACTGAGCGTTACTCCCAAGCCCTGTTCGAGCAGCGGCAGCGGAAAGGGATCACCCTGACCGAGGCCCGCCGCATGATCCGGCGCCGGGGCCGCACTTATTTCGGCTGCGAGATGGTCCGTTGCGGCGATGCCGATGCTCTGCTTTCTGGCATTGATGCCCATTATCCCGACATCATCCGCCCTGCCCTTGAAGTGATCGGCAAGCAGGAAGGCCTCTCCAGCGTCCACGGCCTTTACCTCATGGTTTTCAAGCGGGGCATTTTCCTGCTGGCCGACACCACGGTCTGCATCGAGCCTACCGCCGAGGAACTGGCCGAAACCGCCATACTGGCAGCCGAGAAGGCACGGCTTCTGGATCTCGACCCCCGTATCGCCATGCTTTCATTTTCCAACTTTGGTTCCGTCAACCACCCCCAGGCCCTCAAGGTCAAGCGGGCTGCGGAGATCGTCAAACAGCGGGCGCCGGAACTGATAATCGACGGCGAGATGCAGGCCGACACCGCCGTTGTGCCTGACATTCTGGAGTCCCATTATCCCTTTGCCACACTCAAAGGCGGAGCAAACATCCTCATTTTCCCCGACCTGAACTCGGGCAACATCAGCTACAAGCTCCTTACCCGCCTTGGCGGAGCCGACGCCATCGGCCCGATTCTCATGGGAATGAAGAAGCCGGTGCACGTACTGCAGCGCGGCGATGACGTAATGGATATCGTCAACATGGCAGCCATTGCCGTTGTCGACGCGCAAAGCAACTGAAGCGCCAACATATGGAAATGACAAAGGGGGCCGTCGGCCCCCTTTTTTTGTCGCAAAATCCGATAGGTAAACAAGAAATCGGGTTGTCACGGCCTTGGGGAAAAAGGTAGAATGACCACGTAACGTACCTACTCCGCCTGGGAGTCAGTCCATGGACCAGTTGATACAGACAAGACGAAGCGATGCGCCGATGCTCTGGACCATCGCCCTTTCCATTGCATTGCACGGAGCACTCTATTCCGTAACCTCACTCCTGCCGCGCCATGTGGCCGGCGTTGAAGGGATGCAGGTCGTTTCCGTGGATCTGTCCGGCAGTGAAATTCGCCCCGTTGCGCCATCACCGCCCGACAGCAAGCCGGCACCCGTACCTGAACCTGCTGTTGCGAGCGACATGAGTTTGCCGGTGGAAAACGAGCAACCACCTGCCGAAGAAGTTCTTCCGCCCCCCCAGGCGGTTGAGCCGCCTCCCCCGCCGGTGGTTTCGGCGCCCCCCTCGCCTCTTTCGCTGGGCATGTCCCGCGGCTTTTTCCGCGGCATAGCCGAAGGCGAATCCCTGAGAAGCGATGTCCGCGAATATTACTTTACGCTGCTGGAAACCATAAACGAGCGGTGGTGGACGGTTGCGAACGCGTCTGGAATGGATCTGGGTCGTTCGGAGGCGATGTTCACCATTGTGATGAAGAAAAGCGGCGAGATGGTTGACGTGCAGCTGGTGAAGAGTACGGGAAGTCCGGCCTATGACCGGTTGATTCTCCAGGCGATTCAAGCGGCTAACCCCTTGCCCCCCCTGCCTGACAGCTATACCAGCGAGTTGTTTTTGGCCCCGGTCCGACTTGTGGCGCCCCGGGGACTGCTCTTTTCGTAAAAGGCGTTACGGCGTTTCCTCAAGATCAACAAGATCCGCATCGGCAAGGCCGTCGTGGCCCAGATGCTCCAGCTTGCCGGCCGTGTCACGGAAAGCTGGGTCGACGTCGGCAATCTTGCGATACTCGGTCAGGGCCTTTTCCACGTCTCCCTTTTGCTCGAGGGTAAGTGCCAATTCATAGGTCAGACAGAGGAACTCCTCCGGCGAAAGCTCCGACAGCATCAGCCCCGAATTGAACAACTCCTCCGCCCGGGCCGGTTCTCCCTTGTCCCGGTAACATATCCCCTGAAGCGTGATGCAATCCACAAGGCGACGGGGGTCCTGCGCCGCTGCCTTGAACTCGGCGACGGCATCATCGTACAGTCCCATTTCCTTGTAAGCGATGCCGAGGTTGTAATGAGTCTCCGTGTCGCCCTGGTCGAGTTGTTCCCCCACCCCTTTTTTGAACGCTGAGAAAAGGCCGTCAAGCCCATACTTATCACCCTTCAAGCCGGGGGACGGCGGAACGGATGGGGGGGGCGGCACAAGATCGTTCAGCTCATCCTCAGTGAAATCAAGGGACAAGTCGTCCGTTAATGACGGAGCCTCGCTTTCGGGGCCGGCAAGCCAATCGGTCGATTCATCCAGCACGGAAACTTCGAGCTCGATTTCTTCAAGGTCGGCATCGCCGTCGCCTTCAAGCCCGATCTCAACCTCTTCTTCCCAGAGGGACTCATCGGAATCGAAGTCAACTTCTGCCACCCCGGCAGCGGGAGATTCAGGGACAGCGGGCGAGCCATCCGGCAAGGGAGCCGAATCTTCAGAAAACGATGCGAGTTCCTGCTCCTGTTCACCGGAGACTTCAACATCCTTGTCGGCTGTCCCGCGAACCCTGCGCACCCCTTCGGCAATAGCCTCATTATGGGGAGCGATCTCCTGGAGCGACAGGTAGAACTGTTCAAGGGTCTCGGGCTCGTGGCTGAGGAATTCGGGCTCAAAGCGCTTCAGGAGTTCAAGCGCCTCCTCCACATCACCCCTATGACGCAGACAGAACAAGAGCCCTTTGCAGGCGGTAAGCTCTCCGGGGTAGTTGAGCACGATGCGGTTGTATGCATCCGAAGCGGTTTTCAGGTCGCCCGCTGCCCGGGAAGCGTCGGCCAGAAGATAGAGTGCGCGCGGATTGAAGCGCTCGTCGTTCGCGAACTGCTTCAACAGGGGGAGAGCGGCGGCATGGTTACCGGCGGCCAGTTCATCTTCGGCAACGACGAGGAGAAACTCCCTCCGCTCCGGGAAGAGTTGCCCGATCCGTTCGCAGATGCGTCCGTAGGCAGCAGCATCGCCCTTCGCTCTGATTTCGCGGGCCAGGACGGTGAACTCTTGATACGCTTCATCTGTCTGGCCGATCTTGTTCCGAGTGTCGGCCAGTTTCAGGCGAATAGTGATGTTCTCCCGGTCCAGGGAGTGCATGCGCTCCAGGACCTTTACCCCTTCACGGAGCTGCCCGCTCTTTTCGTAGAAGTCGTAGACAGCCTTGTATTCAGCCAGGGCATTGCCGACAAGTCCCTGCTTTTCATTGAGGGTGGCAAGGGTGAGAGATGTGCCCGAATTGGAGGGGTCGATTTTCTGGATCTGCTTGTAGACCGCGATTGCCTTGAGGAAAAAGCCGTTGTCAGCGTAGAACTTACCGATGACTTCGAACTCCCGCAACGCCTCGTTCTTTCTGCTGGCGCGTACCAACAACTCGGCGTACTTCTGCCGGACCCGCACATCCTTGGGGTCGAGTGTTACTGCTTGCTCGTATTCACGGATCGCCCGGTCGACCTGTCCCTTGATAAGGAACTTCTGGGCACTGTCGAGATGTTTATCTTTTTTGGAGCTCACCGTCCATCCGTTGTCTGTGAAGGTCAAAATACATGTACTTGTAACCTAATGGAAAGAGTGTACCTTGTCAAGCGCGGACACCCTGCGAAATAGCGTAGCTTCGCGCACTATGGGCTGCTACGACGATGGTGCCTCCTGCCGATCTCTTCAAGTAATCGATCAAGGCGGCGGACCTCATCAGGGGTGAGACGCCGGTCGTGGTAAACCGCCCCACCGTAAATGGCGACGAACTCCGTTGCCGCCGGATCGTTCAGTCCTGCGACGACTTCAGACAGTCCCTGCGAGGGATCCGGATCCCGGGGAAGGCCGTAGAAACGGGTGAGCTTTGCACGGAGACGTTTCAGCAGCCGTTTCTCCCTGCCGGCAGGCCTGTGACGGCGAATAGCCAAGACGCACCCCAACGCCGCCAGTGCTCCGATTGTCGCCGCCGCGACCAGACGCACATCCCCCGGCATGCGGAGGTCTTTGAACCGGCTGTTCGCCGTGCGGACCAGCTCGATCTGTTTCTGGAGGTCATAGGTGATAACTGTCTGAATCCAGAGATAGGAGAGCGAGTCGACCACGCGGGTCATTGTGCCAAGCATCCCGGCTCTGGATGCTTCGCCCACTCGAGCGAAGTTGACGGCAAAGGCGCTTGGGTCGACCATTACCCAACCTCGTCCCTCTATGAACGCTTCCACCCAGACATGGGCGCGGTCTTCGGTAACCAGATAATAGCCGGCCAGTTCGTTGTATTCCCCGCCGTAGTAGCCCCCCACCAGCCTCGCCGGTACGCCCGCCACCCGCAACAGCCGGGCGAACGATGACGCAAAAAACTCGCAGTGTCCTCTTTTGCTGCCAAAGAGAAAGGCATCGACCGGATCGTCCGACAGCGGAAGCCCTGTGGTAGCGTAAGAGAATCCGGCATCACGGAACCACGCCTCGATCCTTTCTAGCTTGGCCGCATCGTTTGCTGCGCCGGCAGTCAACCGGCGTGCCAGGTCAATTGTTCTGCCGGAGATCCGTTCGGGCAGTTTCAAATAGCGGTTTCGGTCCACCGTCCCCCTGACGGCAATAGTGTCGGACACCACCGACTGCACCTCATACCTGATCCGCCCCCCCGGACGTCCCCGATTGACAAAGGTAAAATCATTGGCTTGCCTGTTTCGGATTCCGTCCATGCGAATCGGCACGTTGAGCCCCACCAGGTACGTGGTGCGCGAGGGTTCGGGATAGATCACCTGACGCACGGCTCTTCCCTGTGGCTGGGCAGGCGAATCCGCGGTCGGGGTCGTCCCGCGCACCCATCCAGCCGGGGTAGCCGTGTCCAGGACCAGTCCCCGCCAATACAACTCATTCCGCTCCAACCGCTCGCATTCGGCCCTGAACGCAACGGTGTGGACATCGGCTACGCTGGAGGACGTGCCCGGCTCCACGCGCTCACTGAGCCCTGTTGTTTTCTCCCCCGGGGCATTCAGAAAACTGAGGAGCGGAAACTGGGTCCGCGGCAGGATGGCGAAAAAAACGAGCAGTAGCGGCAGTGACGCGGCGGGCATGGCAAGGGCCGCCGTGACCACGCGCCTGAGTGCGCGGGAGGTGAGACTGATACCTTCGTCGACGCTATGAAAGGCCAGAAGAACGAGCGCAATAGCGATAAGGGCCAGCAGGAGCGTCAGATAGAACAGAAACAGGGCGCTCAGGCTGAAGAGCGATGACCCTGCCAGGAGAAAAAGGGAAAGCGCAAATATCTGAAGAAGGTTTCGCGGACTCTTTTCGTTGATCAGCCGCACCGACAGAAGCATGACGAGGAAGTTCACGACCGGCGCTGCCGGATTGGAGCGACTCCACTGGAGTAAGTACGCCGCAAAGGCAACGACCGTGAATAGTGTTGCCGGAATGCCGGCCAGAGGATGCCGTCCCCGGCGATCAAATGCAATGCCCAGCGCCAAGGCCAGCGGAGCCGCGAGTCGCGCTGGCCAGTCCGCATAGAGTACGACGGGGAGATACCCGAGAGCCGCCACGAGGTAGGCGAGAATGGTGATAACGGTCTTAACGGATACCATGGAGTGCCAGTTCCGTGAGCAGTCTGAGCCGATGGGCGCGGGAGGTGTCAGGAGCGATGGTCCGCCCGTCGACAAAAAGACCCACGGGACGGTTTGCCCGGATAGCCCGGTTTACGAGCCAGACCCCGCACCGGATGCGCTCCTCGCGATCGCTGCCCGGCAAGCGGTCCGGGTCGAGGATGATCGGCTCGTCCGCAACAGCAGTCATCCCTTTCACCTTCAGAGAACCGTGGCGTGCCGAAAGACGCCAGTGGATCAGCCTGAACGGCTCCGTACCCGTATAGTCGGAAATCCGGTCCACTTCCCCTTCGTAACCGGGTGAAAGACTCTCGCGCCCCCCTCTTCCCGCCTGCTCCGGCAGAACGGAAAAGCCGGCGCAAGGAAGTGGCGAGGGAAAAACAACGCCTCGAGCATCCAGGGGAAGGACCGTTGATCGGACAAAAAAATTTATGGGAAAAGGAGAGCTCACCACGGCTCGCCCCAAGGTAACGATCCCCCTGCGGGGAAACCTGATCGCGGCAGAACCGGCCTCGTCGGCCTGCCGTTCCACCAGGTTGAAATCGGCCCAGCCGCCCCCCTCCACTGACACACGCAACAGGAACGAGGGCACGAAACGCTTCCGGTTGACAATGACCAGGTAGGCAAAGGTCTCCTGATCAGCATAGATCTCGTCGGGCAGACGCACCTGGAGCGCAAGGCCGCGGATATTGAGCCATCCAGCAACCCCGGAAACGGTCATGAAGCCGAGCAGCGCCGAAACGATCAGATATAGAAGGTTGTTGCCGGTGTTGACCGCCGCGAATCCGATCAGGAGCGTTATGACGATATAGGCGATGCCGGGCCGTGTCAGTCTCAGGCCAGCGGAACGGGTATGGTGGCGAGAATGGCGTGTAATAGCTCCCCCTTGTCCAGGTTCTCGTTGTCAAAACCGAGGATCAGTCGGTGTGCACCAACCGGCGCCGCAATCGCCTTCACATCCTCGGGAATGACGTAGTCGCGCCCCTCCAGATAGGCGTGGGCCTTGGCGGTTTCGGCCATGGAAATGGCGCCCCTGGTGGAAACGCCCGACGTCACGGCACGGTGACTGCGGGTGGCCGCGACGATGGCATGGATGTAATCAACCACCTTATCGGACAGGTAGATGGATTCGCGGACCGTTCGTTGGGCCTCGATGATGTCGTTGACCGTCACAAGCGGCTCCAGGTGGCGGATGCCGTCGCGGATGCTCCCTCCCTTGATGATGGCCTTTTCGATGGCCTCGGGCGGGTAGCCGATGCCGCTGCGGACCATGAAGCGGTCCAGCTGCGATTCGGGGAGCGGATAGGTTCCCACCTGCTCCACCGGGTTCTGGGTGGCAATGACCAGGAAAGGCTCGGGCAGCGGATGGGTGGTGCCCTCCACCGTAACCCGTCGCTCCTCCATGGCCTCCAGAAGCGCGCTCTGGGTCTTGGGCATGGCGCGGTTGATCTCGTCCATCAGCACCACGTTGTTGAAGATGGGACCGGGCATGAAGGTAAAGCGGTTTTCGTCCCGGTTGAGGATGGAGAGACCCGTGATATCCGAGGGGAGAAGATCGCTCGTGCACTGAACCCGGCCAAAGGAGAGCCCCAGTGCCCGGGCCAGGGCGAGGGCCAGGGTCGTCTTGCCCAGGCCCGGTATGTCTTCCAGCAGGATGTGGCCGCCGGAAAGGAGCGCAATTACCGACAGGCGGACCGCGCGGACCTTGCCCTTGAGGTAATTGGTGGCCAGCGTGTCGATGACATTGAGCATTTCAGCGCGTTTAAAGAGGTGCATGAACAGAGCCTTTCAGGAGACGTGGGTCGAGTATCGCCTTCAATAGTACCACAGGAACAGCGGGAGCGACCGCTTCACTTTTCACGCGTTTGCTGCTAAGATGCCATCGCCGTGGCCTCAGGTACTTGGAGTACGGCAATCCTTTCAAGAACGGACCAGTCATGCGCTACATCAGCACCAGAGGAACCATTCAGCCCATTCGCTTCAAGGACGCGGTCATGATGGGGCTCGCCACCGATGGGGGGCTTCTTCTGCCGGAAACAATACCGGCCATCGACCGGGACACGCTCGCGGCATGGAAGACGTTGCCGTTCCAGGAACTCGCCTTCCGGATCATCTCCCGCTACGCCGACGACATCCCGGCCGATGACCTGCGGAGTCTCATTGAGCGCTCCTATGCAACCTTTGATCATCCCGACGTGACGCCGGTCGTGGAGCGGGGCGGCCTCCACATCCTCGAACTCTTCCACGGACCCACGCTTGCATTCAAGGACGTGGCTCTTCAGTTCCTGGGCAACCTCTTCGAATATCTGCTGCAGGAGCGGAACGAACGGATGAACATCGTCGGCGCCACGTCCGGCGACACGGGAAGTGCCGCCATTTACGGCGTGCGGGGGAAGGAGAACATCAACATCTTCATCCTCCATCCCCACGGCAAAACCTCGCCGGTCCAGGCGCTACAGATGACCACGGTACTCGATCCCAACGTGCACAACATTGCCGTGCGCGGCACCTTTGACGATTGCCAGAACATCGTCAAGAGCCTGTTCAACGACCTCCCCTTCAAGGAACGCTACGCTCTCGGCGCCGTCAACTCCATCAACTGGGCCCGGGTACTGGCCCAGGTGGTCTATTACTTCCTCTCTTACTTCCGCGTGGCAAAGACCATTGGCGACGAAGTTGTCTTCTCGGTTCCCACGGGCAACTTCGGCGATATTTTTGCCGGCTACGTGGCCAAGCGAATGGGACTGCCCATTGCCAGACTGCTCCTGGCCACCAACGAAAACAACATTCTCGCCCGCTTCATCAATGACGGAGACTATTCGCTGAGTGCCGTGGTGCCCACTGTGTCGCCGTCCATGGACATCCAGCTGGCTTCAAACTTCGAACGCTATGTCTACTATCTCTTCGGAGAAGACCCTGCCAGGGTCCGCGAGGCATTCGCCACGCTTCCCGCCCGGGGCCGGATCGTCTTCTCCGATGCCGAAATGGAGCACGTGCGCACCGAATTCCTTGCCTGTTCGGTTAACCAGCAGGAGACCGTCGACACCATCGCCTCCTTCAACCGTGAAACCGGCTACCTCCTTGATCCCCACACGGCAGTGGGTGTCCGGGCTGCCCGGCAACTGGTGACCGACGGCACGCCGGTCATCTGCCTTGCCACTGCTCACCCGGCGAAGTTCGCCGATGCCGTGGTGCGCGCAGTAGGGTTCGAACCGCCGCGTCCTCCATCGCTCATGGGAATTGAAGACCTGCCGAGCCGGTGCGAGGTGCTTGACGCACGTATCGAGCAGATCAGGACCTTCATCGAGGAGAAGGCCCGCTAAGGGCCTTTTTCGTTACGAACCGCCATGAAACTTGACTGGAACGGCATCGATACCGTGCTCCTGGATATGGACGGCACGCTCCTCGACCGCCATTTCGACGACCACTTCTGGCTCGAACACGTACCCAAACGCTATGCCGCCCAGAACGGCATCCCCCTGGACGAAGCGAAAAAACTTCTCTACGCTCTGTTCCGTTCCCAGGAGAGGACCTTGAACTGGACCGACCTGGATTACTGGTCGGAGCGACTCGGGCTCGACATCCCCGTTCTGAAGCAGGAGATCGATCACCTAATCGCGGTCCACCCCGGCGTGGTGGAGTTCCTGGTCTTTCTTCGCCGGCACGGCAAACAGGCCTGGCTCGTGACCAATGCTCACGGCAAGACCCTCTCACTGAAGATGCGCAAAACCCGGCTCGGGCCCTATTTCACCGGCATCATTTCCGCTCATGATCTGGGCCTTCCCAAGGAAGACGTGCGTTTTTGGGAAAAACTACAGGAGCGTGTCCCCTATGAGCCTTCCCGAACCCTGCTGGGGGAAGACAGCGAAACCAACCTCGGCACCGCCGAGGAGTACGGCATCGCCCACCTCATCTATGTGAGTCGCTACAGCTCAACAGTCACACCCACAGCATCGGATCGCTACGCCTCGATTCACTATTTTACGCAACTCATCCCAGCCGCCCATACCGACGAGACATGAAAAAAGGCAGCCTGCAACGGCTGCCTTTCTCTGTCACAAATTTCCGGCATTACGTTTTTATTCCAAGTTGTCCTCAATCCTGATGAACCTGCTCTTCTCGCTGATGAGCTCGAAGGTGTCGATTTCCTCAAGAGCAGCGCGAATGTCCTTTTCACGGGCCTCATGGGTCATGATCACGATGGGCACCGATTCACCGGCGCTCCTCCCCTTCTGAATCATCGATTCAATGCTGATATCGTACTTGCCGAGGGCCCCCGAGATTTTTGCCAGCACTCCGGGCTTGTCGACGGCACTGAAGCGAAGATAGTACTTGCCCTCGATCTCACCCATGGGCTTGAGGGCAAGCGTCGTGACTGCCTCGTCCCGATAGCCGAGGGGCGCGCACCGGCGGCTTACGCCGGCAATGATATTCCGGGCGATTTCAATGACATCGCCCACTACCGCACTGGCGGTGGGATCCATGCCGGCGCCGCGGCCATAGAACATCACTGGACCGATAAAATCGCCGGTGAAGCGGATGGCATTGAAAACCCCGTCCACATCGGCAAGTGGGTAGTTGACAGGGATCATGGTCGGGTGGACACGGGCTTCCACGGTATCGCCGGTGCGCTTGCCAATGGCGAGCAGCTTGATCTTGTACCCGAAATCCCGGGCAAAACCAATATCCGCTGACGAGATGGAACTGATCCCTTCGGTGTGGATGGCGTTGAAATCAACCTTTGTCCCGAAACAGAGGGAAACCAGCAGCGCCAGTTTGTGGGCAGTATCGACCCCCTCGATGTCGAAGGTCGGATCCGCCTCGGCATAGCCCAGTTCCTGGGCGGTCTTGAGGACATCGCCAAAATCGGCCCCTTCCTGAGTCATGCGGGTGAGGATATAGTTGCAGGTTCCGTTGAGGATGCCGAGCACCGTGGTGAAGTTGTTTGCCGCCATGTTACCCAGTATGGCCGAGATGACCGGGATGCCGCCGCCTACCGCCGCCTCGAAAAGTACCTGAACCCCCTTGGCAGCGGCCGCCGGGTAGATCTCCTCCCCGTGCAGGGCGAGCAGGGCCTTGTTGGCGGTAACAACGTGCTTGCCGTTGTTGATGGCACGCAGCACGAAACTCTTGGCCGGCTCATACCCGCCGATCAGCTCAATCACCACGCTGATCTCCGGATCATCGAGCACGTCGGCCACATTGCTGGTGAGCGTTCCCGGAGGGAGCTCGATGCCCCTGTCGGTGGTTACGTCCAGATCGGCAATTTTTTTAAGAGTAACCATAGCGCCGACCTTGTCGGCAATGAGGCCGGCGTTGGCCTGGAGGAGCTTGGCGACACCCGTGCCGATGGTGCCGAAACCGATGAGTCCGATCTTGATCTCTTTCATGATTCCTCGTTCTGGTGCCTGTCGGGATTAGTGAGGCCGCTACCCCTTATCAGGGAGCGTTGAAGCGATTTCGTCCAGAATGCCGTTGATAAAAGCCGGCGAGTCCTCGGTACCGAATTTCTTTGCCACCTCGATGGCTTCGTTTATGGTGACGTTCTTGGGAATATCGGACCGGAACAGCAACTCATACATGGCCATTCGCAGGATGCTCAGGTCGACCCGGGCCATGCGGCCGATGGACCAGTTTTTCGATGCGCCGGTGATGGCAGTATCGATCTCCTGGCGGTGCTCCAGAACTCCGCGGACCAGGTCGTCGGCAAAGCTTCGCCCCGCCGCCGCTCCGGGCTCTGATTCGTCCAGCACGAGCTCAAGGAGCGGCGCAGCTTCGCCGGCAGCATAGTCCCTTGAGTACAGCATCTGCAGGGCCAATTCCCTGCCGAGGCGGCGGGCGCCCACTAGCGGAGCTCCCGGTAGAGGCGCGCCGTTTCGATGGCGGTCACTGCCGCATCGAAGCCCTTGTTTCCAGCTTTGGTTCCGGCCCTTTCGATTGCCTGCTCGATGGTATCAGTGGTAAGCACGCCAAAGACGACCGGCACGCCGGTGGCCAGGGAAACATGCGCGATCCCCTTGGAAACCTCGGCAGCCACGTAATCGAAGTGAGGCGTGGAGCCGCGAATCACGGCACCGAGGCAGATTACGGCATCGTAGTTTCCCTTCTGGACCAGTTTCTGGGCCGTAAGCGGAATTTCAAAGGCCCCAGGGACCCTGACGACGTCGATGTCGCCATCATCGCCACCGTGGCGGACCAGAGCGTCCAGGGCACCCTCAAGAAGCCGCTCTCCGATAAAGCTGTTGAAGCGGCTCACAATAATGCCGAATCGAAGTCCGGTAGCGTCGAGCTTGCCTTCGATGAATCGGGGCATGGTATCCTCCTCAGATATTTTCCAGCAAATGGCCGAGCTTTTCGCGCTTGGCCTTGAGATAGTCGAGATTCGTAGTGGTGGGCGGAATTTCGATGGGAACTCGCTCCACGATATTGATGCCGTAACCCTGGAGGCCGATCAGTTTGCGGGGGTTGTTGGTCAGAAGCCTGATGTTCCGCACCCCCAGGTTCACGAGAATCTGGGCGCCGATGCCATAATCACGCAGGTCCGGCTTGAAGCCCAGGGCCAGGTTCGCCTCCACCGTGTCTTTCCCTTCGTCCTGCAGGGCATAGGCTTTTAACTTGTTGAACAGACCGATACCGCGCCCTTCCTGGCGCATGTAGAGGATGACCCCGCGCCCTTCGGCCTCGATCATTTCCATAGCCCGATGGAGCTGGCTGCCGCAGTCGCAGCGCAGGCTGCCGAAAACGTCGCCGGTCATGCACTCGGAATGCACCCGGACGAGCACCGGCTCATCCCCCCTGATCTCTCCCTTAACCAGCGCCAAGTGCTCCAGTCGGTCAACGTCGTTCTCAAATGCAATGGCCCTGAATTCCCCGAAATCCGTGGGCAGAAGCACGTCTGCCGCACGCCTCACCAGGGACTCGTGCTTGAGCCGATAGGCCACCAGATCCGCGATGGTGCAGATCCTGATTCCGTGCTCCTTGGCGAAAACCTTGAGTTGCGGCATTCGCGCCATGGTGCCGTCATCGTTCATGATCTCACAAATGACGCCGGCGGGCTTGAGTCCGGCAAGACGAGCCAGATCGACCGAGCCTTCGGTTTGGCCGGCACGAACGAGCACTCCGCCCGGCTTGGCCCGCAGCGGGAACACATGGCCCGGACGGGCGAGGTCATCTGCCTTTGCGTCATCGGCAACAGCGGTCAGAATGGTGTGGGCCCGGTCCGCCGCTGAGATGCCGGTTGTCACCCCCCGTTTTGCCTCGATGGATACGGTGAAGGCCGTGCCGAACGAGGAAGTGTTTGCCGAAACCATGAGTGGCAGTTGGAGATGATCGCACCGTTCGGTCGTCATGGTGAGACAGATGAGCCCCCGCCCGAACCGGGCCATGAAGTTGATCGCCTCGGGGGTCACCATTTCCGCGGCCATGGTCAGGTCGCCTTCGTTCTCACGGTCCTCATCGTCCACCAGAATCACCATCTTGCCTTGGCGGATATCTTCAATTGCTTCCTCAATACGTGCAACCGGCATTGGTCTCTCCGTCCCTTACATAGGTAATCATTTCATATCTCACAAAAATCCGTTCTTTGCAAGAAGCTCAAGGGTTACCCCGCCGTCCCCCTTTGAGGGTTCCGTACCGCCTCCCAGGAGTCGTTCGATGTATTTGCCGAGAATGTCCGTCTCAATATTGACCCGGTCGCCCGGCCGAAGGTGCTCCAGGGTCGTTTTCACCGCGGTATGGGGAATGACATTGACCGAAAACGAGTCGGCGTCAACCCTGTTTACCGTCAGGCTGATACCGTCCACGGCCACCGAGCCCTTGGCCACCAGGTAACGGCTGAATCCGGAAGCCATCCGGAAGGTGAACAGGATGTTGCCGGACACCTCGCGACGCCCCTCGACCGTTGCCACCAAATCCACATGACCCGTCACCAGGTGGCCGCCGAGACGGTCTCCAAGACGGAGAGCCCGCTCCAGGTTTACCGGAGCTCCCGTTGCCAGACTGCCGATCGTGGTACGTTCCAATGACTCGGGGGAAACATCGAAGGTGAGTTCGCCCCCCCCTTTTGCTACCACCGTGAGACAGGCACCATTGACCGCGACCGAGTCGCCCAGATTCACGGACTCAAGCGGCAGCGCTGTGGCCACGGCAAGGCGTGCCGCCTCTCCCCGGCGCTCCAACCGCCGCGCGGTACCCACGTCTTCAATCAATCCAGTGAACATGCTTCCTCCGGATAGGCCTCGATCATGACGTCGCCGCCGAAACGCCGCACCCGCGCCGTTTCCAGGCGAAATGCCCGCCCCATGCGCTCCACCGATTTTCCGCCGAACAACCCGATGCCGGCGGCACCGCCCAGAACTATGGGGGCGTAAAAGAGAATGAACTTGTCGATCAGTCCTTGACGGAGAGCCGCACCAGCCAGTTCGCTCCCCCCCTCCAGCAGGATCGACTGGATTCCCTTGGCGCCGAGGCGCTGCATGAGATCCCGCAGGTCCACGCGACCTTTGTCGGATGCGCAACGGATGACCTGCGCTCCCCGCGTCTCCAGAAACCCGATTCGCTCCTGATCATCCGACGTGGTCGCGATGATGGTGCCGCGGGCCAAGTCGTCTCCCAGCACCCGCGACTCATTTGGTATCTTTAGGCTGCTGTCCACAATGATTCTGAGAGGATTTTTCCCCTTCACGTGGCGCACGGTTAGTTCGGGGTTATCGGCCAGCAGGGTTCCGACTCCCACCATAACGGCATCTACCTCTGCTCGAAGCTGATGCACATATCGTCTTGATTTATCGTTAGTTATCCAGCGTGAGTCACCAAGCGCAGTAGCTGTCTTCCCATCAAGGGTAAGAGCGCTCTTGAGGGTGAGAAAAGGAAGCCCTGTTGACACGTGCTTCACAAAGGGTTCATTGATCAGCCGACACTCCTTACCCAACACGCCGGTAATTACCTGAATACCTACCGCTTCGAGGCGGGTGATCCCCTTGCCGCAGACCGTGGGGTTCGGATCGACCATGCCCACGAAGACACGTGCTACTCCCGCAGCAACCAGGGCATCTGCGCACGGGGGGGTGCGGCCGAAGTGGGAGCATGGTTCGAGCGTCACATAGACATCAGCTCCGCGAGCCAGCGGGCCGGCTTCGCGCAACGCGTGGACCTCCGCATGGGGGGTGCCGGCCTTGCGGTGCCACCCCTCTCCGACCACGACACCCTCACGCACGATCACACACCCTACCACAGGGTTGGGGGATGTCTTGCCAATGCCTTTCCGGGCGAGAGAAAGGGCACGCCGCATCATGTTTTCATGAAAAGATGTCATGGGATTGGGAGTGAGACTGCTACTTCTTGAGAAGATCCTGGAGCTCGGACATAAACTCGTTGACATCCTTGAAGGAACGATAGACCGAAGCAAAGCGGACGTACGCCACCTCATCTATGTCATGGAGCTCGGTCATGACCCATTCACCGATGGTGGTACTCGGCACTTCCTTTTCTCCGAGTTCCGGCAGGCGGGCCTCCAGCCGGTCCACGAGCCGTTCGATGGTTTCCCGGGACACCTGTCGCTTTTCACAGGCCTTCTGAATGCCTGCGATAAGCTTGAGCCGGTCGAATGGCTCGCGGCGTCCGTCTTTCTTGAGTACCAGGGGCAAGACTTCCTCGATCCGTTCGTGGGTTGTGAACCGCTTGCCGCACGACTCGCATTCGCGCCGGCGGCGGATAGCCGCCCCACCCTTATCGGGGCGCGAGTCCACCACCTTGCTGTCGAGTTGACCGCAGAACGGACATTTCATGACGCTCTTCCTTTCAAGTCCGAGAAACGCTCCACTGCTACGCCGGATTCGCCGATCATCTCGCGGGCAAGGTCATCCGAGTATCCCTCTTCGTACACGATGCGCCGGATGCCGGCATTGATGAGCATCTTCGAACAGATGATGCACGGCATGGTAGTGCAGTAAAGGGTGCCCCCGTCGATATTGGTGCCGTGCTTGGCCGCCTGGATGATGGCGTTCTGCTCGGCGTGGAGGCCGCGGCAGAGTTCATGTCGCTCGCCGGACGGGATGCCGAGTCTCTCTCTCAGGCATCCCACGTCGAGACAGTGGGCCACGCCGGAAGGTGCGCCGTTGTAACCGGTGGCAAGGATGTTCTTGTCCTTGACGATGACCGCTCCCACCTGGCGTCGCAAACAGGTCGAGCGTTTAGCCACCAGGTGTGTGATCTCCATAAAATATTCGTCCCAGGTGGGTCGGGTCATGAGGTCTCCAGTGCGGGAAATACGCGCCAGAATACACCGATGATCCCTGAAAGGTCAAGAAATTAGCCCTTTGACGCGGGGTTGCACCGGGCAAATGCATGATTGACAGAGGAACGCCAAGGTTCGGATAATGAGACATTACTGCCAGCGCGAAAGAGGTTTGCCCATGACCCCTGAAAACCTGCTCACTCGTCATTTCGGCCCGGCAACTACAGCCTGCGGCATCGTGCTCGCCCATAGCCGCCACGTGGCGGCCAAGGCCCTGGCAGTGGCGCGTCGGCTCCGGGACCCGTTGCTCGATCTTCGGTTCATAGAAGAAGCGGCCCTGCTCCACGACATCGGCGTCTGCCGGACCAATTCCACGGGCATCGGCTGCACCGGCGAGGCCCCCTATATCCTCCACGGCATCATCGGTCGGGAGATTCTGGAGGCCGAGGGGCTCCCCCGGCACGCCCTCGTCTGCGAACGTCATATCGGTGTCGGCCTCACCGTCGAGGACATCGAACGTCAGAGTCTGCCCCTGCCTCGGCGCGACATGGTCCCCCTTACCCGGGAAGAGCGAATCGTCTGCTTTGCCGACCTGTTCTTTTCCAAAAAACCCCGCTCCCTCGACCACGAAAAGCACCCCGACGAAGTGAGAGCGAATCTGCGGCGTTACGGCGACCATAAGGTTGCCATCTTCGAGGAGTGGTTGGCTGAATTTGCGGTATAGTTGAAACAGTGAACAGTGAAGGATTCACTCACAGGAGAGGTGAACGAGCCATGGCGGCACCGGCAGCGCTGAAGAGAATATCTGCAACGGTTTGGGAGCTTCCCGTAAGCTACAAAAAGGGAATGCTCGTTCCCGCCCGCATCATTGCCACGGAAAAACTCATCAACGCCATGGATGCTGGCGTTTTCGAGCAGGTATCCAACGTGGCCTGTCTGCCGGGCATCCAGAAATACGCCTTCTGCATGCCTGACGGCCACTGGGGGTACGGCTTTCCCATCGGCGGTCTGGCGGCCATGGACCCGGAGACGGGGGTCATTTCTCCCGGCGGCATCGGCTTCGATATCAACTGTGGCATGCGGCTGGTCCTGACCACTCTCACCTACGAAGAGGTGAAGCCGCGCCTGCGCGAACTGGTGGATGCCCTCTTCTACCGGGTGCCGGCCGGGGTCGGGAGCCATGGTTTTGTGCGGCTGTCCCACGATGAGTTCTGCCGCGTGGCCGAGCAGGGCTCATCGTGGTGCCTGAAACATGGCTATGCCTGGCCCGAAGACCTGGAGATGACCGAAGAACATGGCTGCTTCACTGGAGCCGATGCCACGAAGGTCAGCCAGAGAGCCGTTGACCGGGGATACAACCAGATCGGGACCCTCGGCTCGGGCAACCACTACCTGGAAGTCCAGGTGGCCCGCCCCGAGAACATTTTCGACGAGGATACCGCCCGGGCATTCGGCATTACCGTGCCGAACCAGGTGGTGATCATGTTCCACTGCGGCAGCCGCGGCTTCGGCCACCAGGTGGCCACCGACTATCTCCAGCTCTTCCTGTCGGTCATGGAGAAAAAGTACGGCATCCGCACCAATGACCGCGAACTCGCCTGTGCCCCCTTCCGCTCCCGCGAGGGGCAGGACTACTTTGCCGCCATGAAGTGCGCGGTGAACATGGCCTTTGCCAATCGCCAAGTCATCCTCCATCGCATCCGCGAGGTCTTCTCGGACGTATTCGGTCGCGACCCGGGCGATCTGGGCATGGATATGGTCTACGACGTGGCCCACAACACCGCCAAGCTGGAGACCCACCTGGTGGACGGGAAAAAACGCGAACTGCTGGTTCATCGCAAGGGGGCCACCCGGGCCTTTGGCCCCGGCATGGAGGGGATTCCCGCCCGCTACCGGGAAACGGGCCAGCCGGTCATTATCGGCGGCAGCATGGAAACCGGCTCCTATCTGCTGGCAGGCGACCCGGGAGGCGGCGACACCTTTTTCACCACGGCCCACGGCAGCGGCCGGACCATGAGCCGCCATCAGGCGAAAAAGTTGATCAAGGGACAGAAGCTGCAGCGGGATATGGAGGAGCGCGGCATTTACGTGCGGACCGCGTCCTGGGGAGGACTGGCGGAAGAGGCGGGGCAGGCCTACAAAAACATTGATGACGTGGCCGAGGCCACTGAGTTGTCGCATCTGAGCCGGCGGGTCGCACGGCTCGTGCCCATCGGAAATGTCAAAGGTTGAGCAGGTGATGCTGAAATTTTGACGCGGGCAATGGGCTCGTGCATTCAGATTTTCAGATCAACGACCAGGCCCTTGAGCTCAAGTATCTTGTTGGTGATGGCGAGACGATCTTTGTTCTCGGTCATGATGAGGCGATAGAGATTGTCGGCCTCCCGGTCGATCACGGTGATGATTTCGAAGCAGCGGGGGTTGAGGGTCGTCCCCCCTACCCGCTGGAGGCGGTAGGCATGGGATGTGACGTTTTTCGTGATTCGGCCGATGAGATCGCGAAACGTGCGGAAATTTGCAATGGTCGGCTCCCGCTCCAGCTCGTTGCCGACCTTATCCAGTTCATCCTTGAGGACCTGCAATTCCTGCTCGTAGTTTTCGAACTCAGACCGGTTTCGAGTAAGAGTCCGGACAAACGGTGATCCGGCAACGTCCGACCGGCTAAGAGATTCCTGCTTTCCCTTTTTGTCCACATCGCGGGAAGAAAGGCGATCACTGATCCTCATTGACTGACTCCTGTGTTCTCTGTGTTCTGCATATCGTTGGTGCGCTCCCAGGGCGAATCGGCAGGCGCGATGCAGTTGCCGCGCCAATCGACTGAGATGATGACGTCATCGTCATCCACGCCGATGGTCCTGTCGCAGCTCAGATTCACCATGCCGCCGTAGGTGTAGACCGCACCGCGGTCTTCGTACCAATGGTACAGCCGGTATCCCCCCATGTCGGCAGACACCGACGAGGGAGCCCCCGCTCGGATTATCAATTCGTCCAAAGGGGCGCCCTTCCAGGCCCGCATCTGGGTGCCCACGGGGGAGCAGCCCCAAAGAACCGCGAGTGATGTCAAAATGATCAGGAAATATTTCACGTTCCACCCACACCAGAGAGACGTTCCCGTTGCCGATGCAGGAACAGTGCCTTAGACGACGGCACGGCATTGACTTCGGTATAGTTTCGCCGGACATGGGCGGATAAGGCTCTTTTTTCGCCCCGTTGGGCATGCAATTGTGTATACTGCATGCAAAATAATGCGAAACAAAGCTGTCGGCACCGTATTCCGCGCAGCCGGCAGCCTTCATGCTTCCGAGTGAATTACCTACGCAATCGGGGGGACCATGGCCAAAAAAGTCTTTATCGGCGCTACAGGACAAAACTGCGGAAAAACAACCATGAGCGTCTCGCTCATGCACTTGGCGCGACAGAAATACCAGAGGGTCGGCTTCATCAAGCCCATCGGCCCCAAGATCGAGATGTACAACGGCCTCACCGTCGACATGGACGCCATCCTCATGGCGCGGACCTTCGGCCTGGAAGAAGACCTGGCCCTCATGAATCCCGTGCCCCTCCCCAAGAACTTCACCCGCGACTACCTGAGCGGCAAGTTTGACTGCCATACTCTCAAAAAAAAGATTGTCGAAGCATTCGAAATACTTGACCAGAGCTATGACTTCCTGATTATCGAGGGTGCCGGCCACTGCGGAGTCGGCTCCGTCATCGGTCTCAGCAATGCCTGTGTAGCCCATATGCTCGGGGCACCGGTAATCGTGGTGACTGACAGCGGTATCGGCAGCGCCATCGATGCCGTGCACCTCAACCTGGCCCTCTACGAAAAGGAGGAGGCCGACGTCCGGATGGTCATCGTCAACAAGCTCCGCTCAGACAAGCGGGACTCGATCCTCGGCTTCCTCAGGCGGGGGTTCCCGGGGCGTTCACTCCAGGTTACCGGTGGCTTCAACTATTCTCCCGTCCTGGCAAACCCGACCCTTTCCCATATCGGAAAACTTCTCAATCTCCCCGTTCATGGCGACGCGGACGGGCACAGCCGGATCATCCACCACATTCACCTGGGAGCGGCATCGTCCCAACGGGTGGTGGACGCCCTGGAGGATGCCACACTGCTGGTCCTCACCAGTTCACGGGATGAGCTGATCGTCACCCTGTCGTCTCTGTATCATATCCCATCCTATAGGGACAAGATCGCAGGCCTCGTCATTGCTGGTCACATGCCGGTATCGGAAATAACCCAGCAGATTCTGGACGACAGCATGATCCCCTACATCCGGGTTCATGACTCCACGGCGCGAGTGTTCACAACGCTTATGGAGGACGTTTCCAAGATCACTGCCGAGGACCAGGAAAAGCTCAACTGGATCAGGGCAAATGCCGAGAACGAAATCGATTTCGAGGCAATAGACGCTCTGCTCTGATTGCCTGCGCCATGCCCTATCGCTATCTGCCAGATATCGCCACGGCCGACGTCGCCTTTGAAGCGTGGGGTGAAACTCGTGAAGAGATGTTCTGCGCTGCGGCTGATGCCCTCACCAATGTCATGGTCGACGACCTCGCGTCGGTCACCCCGACTGAAGAGATCGTCATCTCTCTTGCAAACGAAGAATTAGACCTTCTTTTGTTCTCGTTTCTCCAGGAACTGATCTTTCTTAAAGACGCCCGATGTTTCCTGCTCAGGGTCCCCCGGATCATGATCACCGAGACCGAGGAGGTCCTGCACCTCGATGCCATCGCCCGCGGCGAGCGGATCGATAATGAGCGCCATCCCATGATGGTCGATGTGAAGGCGGTAACTCTGCATCTTTTTTCGGTCTGGCGGCAAGAAAATGATTGGTGGGCCCGGGTGGTGCTTGATATATAGGGAGAATAAACTCAAGCCATCCGCGGAGGATGTTTTTAATGAAGATCAACTCGATCACGGCAGTTGCGGCATGCCTTATCCCCTGTTTTCTGGCCAATTCAATGGCCTTCGGCGGTACATGTGACTTCATGAGCCTCACTTCCGCTGGCGGGAACGACTATATCATCAAGACCAACGGTTCAATCTCCAACGTCCAATCGATTATCCTGAAGGTCGGTTACAGTGATGAAAATAGGCTTGCGAGCAAGCAACCGGTTTCGCAAGAGGGAACCGCCCAGTGGACTTTTTTCAATTCCACTCCCCGCTCGGACGGACTTCTGATTTACGCGTCAACGCAACAGCCCCTCCATCTTTCAGGCACAGTGGCGCGCATCCGCTTCGCCCGCGTAACGACACCCCCAACCCTTGCATGCACCATCACCGCGGACTACGTCAAATCGGAAAAGAATCAGGACACGTCGAACAACTCGACTACTTCCGGTTCCTCTGGCAATTCTAGCGCCACAGTTGCTGACGAAACAGTGAAAAGTGGTGATAGTTTTACGACCCAGAATGATCAGGGCACATCCTCTAATGGTCTGGAGACCTCTCAATTTGGCGCAACCTCGATGACAGTTCGCCCAGACGTCCACGATGGAGGCGAAACTCCGCCTCCCCCCCACGAGGAACAAGAACAACCCGAGGATGAACTGCAGCACGATGAAGAGGTCACGCCGACGGCTCAGCCAGAGCTGCCGTCGCAGCCCGATGCTACGCCCCCCCCTTCACCCAGCAGGTCTCCCGAGCATGTCGAGTACCGGAGCATCCTGAGCCGTTTCCAGGCAGAAGCAGGTGAAAGGACTCCGTCCGCGCTCATGGATCTTTTCAGCGAGCCCGTCGCGCAGGGGATCTCCCAGACGCCACCGATCGGGCTCAGTGACGGCGAATCCATTGTGACTCTCACTCTGAAGGCTACCGGGGACGATGGAGCAACGCCCCTTTTCATTCTGAAAGGTGCGCGCCTCCTGGCTCTGACACGTGAGCCGGGCGGGTTTTGGGCTGTCAAGACTCTGCCCGACAGAGGTGTCAGCGAGGCAGTCCTGACCGTCTTGTCAGGAGAGGACAGTGTGGTCTACCCCTTGACGGTGGCCCCCCGCATTAATATCAAACCGAAGGAGGGGGAACCTCTGACCGAAGCCGACTTTACGGCGTTCATCGCTCAACGGGGCGGAGAGCAGGGGCAGGCAGGCGATCTGAATGGTGACGGCAAGCGCGATTATCTGGATGACTACATCTTTACCGCGAACTACCTCGCCGCCACCTCAACACCCCTTTCTGGAGCTCGGACAAAAGAACCATCCCCATCGCCAGCACAACCGTAGCGACAAGTGCTCGGACCGATAACGGTTCCGTGTGAAACAGGGGATTGAGGGCCGGGGCAGGCAGGCGATCTGAATGGTGACGGCAAGCGCGATTATCTGGATGACTACATCTTTACCGCGAACTACCTCGCCGCCACCTCAACACCCCTTTCTGGAGCTCGGACAAAAGAACCATCCCCATCGCCAGCACAACCGTAGCGACAAGTGCTCGGACCGATAACGGTTCCGTGTGAAACAGGGGATTGAGGGCCGGGGTAAAAACGACGGCAAGCTGAAGACAGAACGTAATAACGATGGCACCGACGAGGGGCCGGTTGGACATAATGCCGATGCGCAGCAGCGAAGTCCGGTCGGAGCGGACCGCAAGCACCACTGCCATGCGGTTCAAAACCAAAAACGTGAAGACCATTGTCTGCCACGGCAGCCTCATCCGCAGGGCAATAGCCTGAAATGCCAATGCCGCGGCCCCGATCACCAAGCCATAGCCGGCCGCGTAATATCCTCTCCCTCCAGCAAAAACCCCTTCCTTCGGGTCGACGGGCGGTCGACTCATCACATCCCGCTCAGCGGGTTCTCCTGCCAGGGCAAGCCCCGGCAGGCTGTCGCAAAGAAGGTTCAGCCAGAGTATCTGAATGGGGAGCAACGGCAGCGGCAACCCGAAAAACGGTGCAAGCGTTATGGCCACGAGAGTCCCGATGTTCGAGGTGATCGAGTAGGTAATAAACTTGAGGATATTGGCGTAGATCCGGCGCCCCTCCCGTACGGCCCTGACAATAGTGGCGAAATTATCGTCCAGCAGCACCATGGCCGATGCCTCTTTTGAGACATCCGTGCCGGTTATTCCCATGGCAATACCGATATCCGCGCGCTTGAGCGCCGGCGCGTCGTTGACCCCATCGCCGGTCATGGCCACGAAATGCCCCCGGTTCTGGAGCGCCTTGACGATCGTGAGCTTCTGCTCGGGGGCCACCCGCGCATAGACCCGGATCTGCTCCACCCGCGCCTCAAACTCTTCCGGGCTCAGTTCCGCCAGATCCCGTCCGGTCAGCACCGCGTCGCCGTCATCTTCAAGGATTGCCAATCGCCGGGCAATGATACGGGCCGTGAGCGGGTGGTCGCCGGTTATCATCACTGGGGTGATGCCCGCGTTCCGGCACTGGGCAACCGCCTCGGCAGCCTCCTCGCGGGGGGGATCCATCATGCCGGCAAGACCGAGAAAAATCAGATCGCTCTCAACCTCATCACTTTCCAGCCGGTCGGGCAGATACGGCCAGCGGCGCATGGCCAGGGCAAGCACCCGGAGGCCACGGGCGGCCATTTCAACCGTTACGCGCTCGATCTCTTGCCGGTCCAGGGGGACCTCCCCGTTGTTGGTAAGCATCGCCACCGACCGGGCCGTGAGCACTTCGACCGCACCCTTGGTAAAGGCCAGGACGGTATCGCCATCCCGGTGAAAGGTAGTCATACATTTGCGTTCAGAATCAAAGGGAAGTTCGGCCACCCGCGGGTGGAGGGCCTCGATTTCGGTGCGGATCACGCCGCAGGCACGCCCGTAGGCAAGAAGAGCCGTTTCGGTGGGGTCGCCGACAAGACCTCCTTCCGAGTCTTCACGCGCATCGTTACACAGGACCAGAGCCGTCGTGAAAAGTGTTGCGGCTGATACGCCGGATGAGCCGGCGTCGGTACCCTCAAGATCGCCCGGCCAGACGTTCTCCACGGTCATCTTGTTAAGGGTCAGGGTGCCGGTCTTGTCGGAGCAGACATAGGTGACCGAACCGAGGGTCTCCACGGCGGGAAGTCTGCGGATAAGGGCATTCTGGCGGACCATCTTGCGCGCACCCAAGGCAAGAGTGATGGTCACCACTGCCGGCAGAGCCTCCGGGATAGCGGCAACTGCCAGGGATATGGAGGTTAGCAGCATGAGGAGGAGAGGCTCTCCCCGCAGCAGCCCCAGTGTGAATACCACCGCGCAAATGGCGAGCACCGCCAGCGCAAGGCGCTTGCCGAAATCGGCGAGACGCCGCTGGAGCGGGGTTTTTGTTCCTGCCTCCTGTTGCAGCATCGCGGCAATCCGGCCGAGCTCGGTTCCCATCCCCGTGGCGACTGCGATGCCGATGCCGCGGCCGTAGGCGACCACCGTTCCCTTGTAGGCCATATTGCGCCGATCGCCCAACGGCAAATCCGAATCGAAAAGCTGTTCCGAGAGTTTCTCAGCGGGAAGCGATTCCCCGGTAAGAGCCGCTTCCACGGTCTTCAGATGCACCGCTTCCGCAAGGCGTACGTCGGCCGGCACCACGTTTCCCGCCTCCAGAAGGACCAGATCGCCAGGGACGATCTCTCGGGCGGGCACGCTCAGATGCTCGCCGCTGCGCAGCACCGCAGCGTAGTTGCCGGACATCTCCCGAAGGGCGGCCATGGCGCGCTCGGCGCGATATTCCTGAGCAAAGCCGATAACGGCGTTGAGCACGACAATGGTGATGATGGGCGCAGCGTCCCCCGGCTCGCCGATGATGCCGGCCACCACTGCCGCGCCGATCAGCACAATGATCATGAAATCGGTAAACTGGCCAAGGAACATAACAAGGGGCGTCCGCCGGGCCTTTTCCTCCAGTTCATTCGGACCGTATGCCGCCAGGCGCCGGCGGACCTCATCACTATCAAGCCCGGTGAGGGAGGTTTCGAGTCTGGTCAGAGCATCTTCAATGGATATGTGGTGCCATTCCGTCAATTAGAGATCCTCCACGGCCGTACGCGCCGCAGCGACTATTTCAGCAGGTGACTCCAGGGTAAAGCGGATGGCCTTGCCAAAGGTCACCCGCACTTCGCCCCTGGCGGGCCAGGAGGCTCCGCGGGGAAATACCTGTTCAAGCCCACGGATTCGCACCGGAACCACGGGAATGGCCAGTTCCCGGACCATCACCCCGAGACCCGGTCGAAACGGCAGCAAGGTACCGTCGCGCGAACGTTCGCCCTCGGGGAACACCAGTATGCTCATTCCCCGGTCCGCCAGTCCCCCCATGAAACGAAGCGCTCCCCGGAAACCGCGACTCTGGGGAAGCGGAAACACGGTAAAGGCTACCGATGCGTACTCGTAGGCAAGGCGTTTCCAGATCTTTTGCGCGAAGTTCTTATAATTCCGGAAGAAAAACTCCTCCCAAGCAGCCGTGGCGGTTGTATAGCGCCATTCCGAGGGAAGAGCGGACATGATAACAGGGTGATCGAAGTAACTGAGGTGATTGGAGACGAACAGGACCGGACCGTCCAGCCCACCCAGATGTTCCCCCCCTTCTACCTTCAAACTGGCGTAGTGCCTGATCAAAGGACCATGAAGGATCATGTCCAACACCCGCCGTACAGCCAGTGCCACGGGGCGGGCGGTCCAGAACCTAAACCGCTCGCGGCTGTGGACCTTTGACCGGAGACGGATGACCTCCCGAAGTTCGGCCACCCGCGTGTGGGGGCCAATGACCGTGTCCTCCAGATCGAGACGAAATTCCATCTCTATCGCGTTGACCAGTTCGAGCCTGCCGATGGAGGTGAGCCCCAGATCGGTTGTCAGCACCGCGTCGTCCGTTACCTTTTCAGCCGGGTTCCCAGTGATCCGGGCTATCATCAGCGACAGTCTGTCACTGGAGCCCCCTGCCCCGCCAGTACCATCTCCCTGGGCAACCCGTTCCTTGACAAGAAATTTCCTGATCTTGAGGGTGGTTGTCTTGGGAAACTCAGCGTCGGGCCAGATGGACCAGCCGGTGATCCGGTGAAGATCGTCAAGCCGCCCGTTGATCTCGTTGATGATCTCCTCCACCTGACGACCGCTCTCATCGGGGATCAACACGGCGTGAACCTCTTCCCCTTTCCCGCGGTCCAGACCGATCACGCAGGATTCGCGCACGCCGGCAGCCCGGTTGAGCATGGACTCGATCTCGTCGGGGAACACATTGACACCTGCCCCGGTGACGATCAGCTCCTTTTTTCTGCCCAGAATCCGTAGCCACCCCGCACCGTCGAATTCTCCCAGATCGCCCGTGCGGAACCAGCCGTCGTCAAAGGCATCCCGGGTGGCCGCTTCGTTGCGGTAGTAGCCGGGGAAGACGTTGTCTCCCCGGGTCATTACTTCACCGTCAACGAGCTTCAACTCGACCCCCGGAAGTGCCGGTCCCACGGAGCCGGCCACCTGCCGCTCAAGCGTATTAGCCGTGAGGACCGGCGCACATTCGGTGAGACCATATCCCTCCAACACGGTGAATCCGAGCCCGGCCCAGAAGCGGAACACCTCCGGGGCCAAGGGCGCTCCCCCTGAAACGAACAGGGAAAAGTGGCGTCCGAATTTCCGGTGAATCGGGGCGAACAGCAGCTTGCGCCTTTGGGCCGGCAGGCGCTCGGCAACAGTCAGCAGTCGGGCCAGTACAGGCCCGAGCCCCCGGGCATCAAGCTCCCGCTCGATGGAATCCTTGAGTAACTGGAGAAGGCGCGGCACGGCGATAAGCGCATGCACATCCTCTTCTCCCAGAGCTTCCATGATGGCCGACGGCTTGAGGGTACGGATATAGACCACTGATGCGCCCTGGTACAAGGGGGTCAGAAACCCGCCCATCTGTTCGAACATGTGCGACAGGGGCAAGAGCGAAAGAAACACGTAGTCGCTGCTGACAATGGAGATGTGACGGTTCACCTGGAGCAGGTTGGCAACCAGGTTCCGGTGGGTGAGAATGACCCCTTTCGGCGTTCCGGTGGTGCCGGAGGTGTAGATCAACTCGGCGATATCGTCCGGATCGGGCACGTGGCGGGTAGTTAGCTGCGGGCACAACTCCAGAAGGAAGGGCAGTTCCTCCAGAAGCACCGCAGGCCGGCCGGCGAGTCGCTCAAGCTTGTCCCTGCTCTGGATAACGAGTCGGGCATCGGTGAGGCCGGCGATGGTATCCGCCCGGTCGGCACCGGACATGAAGTCGACCGGCACCACAATGGCGCCGCGGGCAATGATGCCCCAGAAGGCAATGCCCCACCAGGGTGAATTGGGTCCCCAGAGCACGACACGATCCCCGGTCCCCACCCCCCGGTCGGCAAGCCAGGCGTTCATCCTGAGCGAGTAATCATGGAGGAATGCATAGGTATAACGGTACCGCCGCACGCCGGTCCGAAACACGAACGCCGTGTCAAGGCTTCTGCCGCTGAATGAAGAGAAAAGGTCTGCCAGGGTTTTCATGTCGTGTCCGATACCGTCATCAGTGAACTGAAGAACGAATAGAGTATAAGGACGAAACCCTGTCATGCAACTGTATACGTGATACAGGCGCACCTGGCGGGACGATATGCGGACACGGCAACCAATGTCTGGGGGAAATGCCGGGGTGAACCGGCAGGAGTCCGCTGGTCAGCGGGAGATACACTCGGCAATGTGGGCGGAATGCTCTACCACGTCGCGGACAAAGTCGTCCCGACGCTGAAGGCGTGTTCTCCCCAGATACGAGATATACCCCTTGAGGGAGGAATCCATCAGGTACGCGCGACGGACGAGCCTGATCTCACTGTAGAGCAGAAGAGCAAAAACGGGCACGGCTATGTAGGCGGCAGCATTCCTGACCAGCATGGCCGTTCCGCCGACAATGATCAGGCAACCGAGTCGCATGAGACTGCGGGACAGGGCATTATCGAAAACATCGCCCCGCAATTCAATCAGGTGGGAAACGAGGCGTGCCTCGTGGTGGTCGAAAAAACGGGAGGCATTGTAGTGAACGGCAGGTCGATCTCCCCGCCGGGCCTTGGTTTGCACGAGGAAGTGGATGTCGGTCAGCTGTTCATCGGCCGCAATGAATGCTTTGAGCGTGGCACAGGTCATAAGCCGTCTCGGTGACGCAGGCGTCGTTACACAACAAAACCCACTGATAAACAGACCTGTTTAGTGTATACCAGCCTTTTCGCCATGCGCAATCACAAATTTATCTCCCGGAAACGTCATCGTTCCCACTCTCTGCGTGTGCGGTGGGCGAGAACGGCGTTCTCGAAATCGATCTCCTCCAGAATACGCTCGGCTTCTCCCCGAGTGAGACCGACGCTCGGTCTGTTGCCCATCCAATGAGTCAAGTCATCAGTCGGGGGATTGAGGGGCTGCGGTTTCGGCGGCCCCGGAATCAGTTTCCCGTTGATGAAGAGAGCAGCTTCATAGGCCCCCTCCTTCCTTACCAACAGGAACTCGGCGAGACCGCCGGAACTGAGATGTTTTTTCAGGATCAGTTTCTTGACGATCATTGATAGCTCCATGAACAGCGATCAACTTGATATTCTGCGAGATTTTGGATACAGTTTACCAAACTGGCGGATTCAGCCGCCAGTGGCGGTGCCGGGAGGTTTCATGGGCAGATACATACGGGAAGAGCGAACAGCCAAAGAGAAAATCCAAGACACGGTCAACACAATAATCGCTTTTTTTCTCATGATCGTTGCCTCGGCTCTCGTGGTTCTCTTGGTATTTCTGTTCTACGAAAACTCCAAAGGCTGATCCAAGACTCTTTCTTGCCGGCTCGGGCCGTCATCTTTTTTGATGACGGCTTTTTTCATTTCAGGAACCGGCTGTTAACCACGTTCTGGGGCTCTCCCGCCAGGAACGTTGCCACGTTGGCCGCCAGGATTCCCATAAGTCGACGGCGGGCTGCCAGGGAAGCCCATGCCAGATGCGGCGTGAAAATACAGTTCGGCGCCCCGAGGAGTGGGTTGTCGGGACTCATCGGCTCGTGGGCGACCACATCCAACCCCGCGCCGGCAAGTTTTCCGCTATGCAGGGCAGCGGCCAAATCGACTTCATTGACCAAGCCCCCGCGCGCCACATTGAGAAAGAAGGCGCTCGGCTTCATGAGCGAGAGGAGTCGGCTGTTCACAAAGCCGGTATTCTCAGCAGTTTGGGGACAGTTGAGGGATACCACGTCGGAACCGGCGAACAGTTCGTCAAGAGAAACGAACCGGACGGGCACCGGCCCAAGGTCTGCAGGAACGCGGGGGGCATACGCCATTATCTTCATGCCGAAGGCCGCCCCTACTCGCGCCACGGCCCGGCCGATGGTGCCGTACCCGACAATGCCCAGCGTGAGGCCGTCAAGCTCGACAATGGGCGTCTTCCAGAATGAGTGGTCCGGCGAACGGACCCACTCGCGGGCCTTTACGGCTGAATCATGGATCCCCACGTGTACAGCCAGTTCAAGAAGAAGGGCAAAAGTGGTCTGCACAACCGATTCGGTGGAATAGGCCGGGATATTGGCCACGGGAATGCCGCGCTTGCCGGCAGCCTCCACGTCAACGTTGTTGTATCCCGTGGCCAGCATCGATATATAGCGCAACTTGGGCAGCGCCGCCAGAGTAGCCTCGTCGAGCTTGACCTTGCTGGTCAGGACAATATCCGCATCCTTGGCCCGCTCCACCCGCAACTCGGGCGGGGTCCGGTCATAAATAGTGCAGTCGCCCAACTTCTCCAGCGGAGTCCAGGGGTTGTCACCCGGATTGATGGTATAGCCGTCCAGGATGACGATGTTGGGTTTTTGTATCATATATGTCACGCTCCGATTCCTGATATGGGTATGTTGAGAAAGATACGTGTGGAAAGTAGCAGCAGGCAACGATGCTGTCAATGGTCTCAAAACCATCCGGAGTATCCTGATTGCACTAAAGAAATCACGCATTCTGCCGAAACGGTTGGAGAGGAGTCAACAATGACAGATGCCATTACGGATGAAACACGCGCGCCGCGCTTCCCTTTTCCCATTCTCATCGTTGACGACAACCGCCTGCTGCGCACCATGCTGGAAACCAGCTTGAAATCTGCCGGTTACGATGTGGTAATGGCGGAAAACGGCAAAGAGGCCCTGGAAATCTTCAACAAGGGGTACTACCCTATCGTCATGACGGACTGGGTAATGCCGGAAATGGATGGGCTCGAACTCTGCCGGGCCATCCGCGCCGACTGTTCCGGCCGTTATACCTACATTATCCTCCTCACCTCCCAGGACTCGAAGAACGATGTCATCGCAGGACTTGAAGCGGGTGCAGACGAATATCTCGTCAAACCGGCCCACCAGGTTGAGCTGTTGACCCGTCTTAAAACCGCCAAGCGAATCCTCGACCTGGAAAGCTCACTGAAAAAAAGCCTGGAAGAGATCGGCAACCTCTCCCGGATCGACACGTTGACCGGCGTCTACAACCGCCGCTACCTGGATGAGCGCCTTTCCCCCGAAATCAAGCGAGCTTACCGCTATGAACGGGCACTGTCCCTGATTCTTGTCGGGATTAACGACTTCAGCGGGATTACCTCTGCCCACGGACATTACGCGGGCGAGCTGGCTCTCAAGGGGTGCGCCGACGTTCTCGCCGAATCGATCCGCAGGGACATCGACTGGCTGGCACGTTACGATGACGACAGATTCGTGGTTGTTCTTCCTGAAACAGACGCCTCGGGAGCCATGATTCTCGCCAAGAGGCTCCGGATTCGGATTGCGTCGATGGCGCTGAAACTGTACGACAAAGAGATCAAGGTCAATGCAGCCTTCGGGGTAGCCGGTTTTACCGCAACCCAGCAAAAAGAGGGAATGACGCCCCACATTCTGCTCGACAAAGCGGACCGCTCATTGCGGGAAGCCTTGGAAGAAGGGGGTGAAATGATCAAGGGAGTCCAGCTTCATTGATGGGCAAAAATATACCTATTCACCTGTAAAGAACCGCTTGATGCTCCTGCCCATTTCGCGGAAAGCCTCACCGGTTTTCCTGCCGGTTTCCCGAAACCACTCCCCAACGCTCCTGCCGGTCTTTTTGGCCTCCTGACCGGCCTCTTTGCCCATCTGTTTTACGCCCTGACCGATCTCTTTGCCCCCTTCCTTGAATGCCTGGCCCGTCTCCTTGCCAATGGTCTTGAAACCCTCTCCGACCTTCTTACCCCCTTCCTTTATTCCTTCATCGGCACCGGCCGCGCATCCCAGCAGCAAAGCAACAGCAACCACGACTACTGAAAGCACAGCCCGAATTCTCTTACCTCGCGGGAAACCGTTATTTGTTCGCACTATTCGTTACCTCCTTTGCCTCGAATGAGAAGCTCTTCCGCTCGAGGTAGATCCTCTTCGGCCACATAGATTTCCAGCATACCCGTGTCACCTCTTTCTCGACGGAGAAAATACTCGATGCCGCCTTTTCTCAGGACGGTTTCCACACTGGAACGATCCGTTTCATCTTTAGGGTCATAAAAACGTGCCATGATCAGGACCTCCCTTCCCGTATGCCCGAAGGCCGGTTGAAATCGGCCTCCCTTTTGGAGGCACACCTTCATCTAATTAAATAGTAGCATGAAACCGCAAGAAGGATTGCGCCTTTCATCATTAGCCGGAACAGTGAAAAGTATTGGACGCTTAACTATTCATGCAGTATGCTGGCGACTCCGTATACGGCAGATACCGTGAAACGCCAAGGCCGACGGCGCCTGAAAGGAGCGGGATATCATGTTGCTGGAGGATGTGGGAAATGAGGTCTACAAGACATGGAGCAATACCAAACGGCGGGACGAAATAGCCAAGCTTGTCCAGGGATATCGGTCAGGGCTGCCGGCGTTCATTCTCTGCCGAATGACGGAGGCCATTGCCGGCAGTCGCAAGCGTGCCAGGAAGTTCCTGCACGAAATGATGCCCCCTGCGGAACGGCAGGAGGCGGTGACGCGGGAAAGCGGTCCGATGGCGGAGTTTGTGAAGGATTGTCTGCTCTGATTGCGGTGTTACATTCTACAGAAGCTGAACTTCACTCACCCGTACGATCAGCACATCCTGCCGGAAACGCTCGGTGAGCTCCTCGCGAAACCGGTGCCACCAGGGCCGGTCCAAATGCTCAGCCATCACCTCGTAGATCACGATGTCATCGTGCACGGTAGTGGTGGCTGAATCCTTCCACAACCCCTTTGCCGGCGATCTCACATAGGTGGTTATTCCGCCGTAGCGCTCTGTCAACTCGTCCCGGACCCGGACGAATTCCTCCTGGGGGAAATTAGTGCCGTCATTGTCGTAGAGCGGCAGCAGTATCTGGAAGAGATACATGGCCTATCCTCCTTCCGCTCGCTTATTCTGCTCACCGGGCATGCCGACAGTACCGCCGCGGATTGCCTCGAAGGGGCACTCCGTCACGCATCGGCCACAGGCGCTGCATCGCTCGGAGTAGTCGAGCACCACTGTTTTTTTCCCATCTTTTACTTCAAGGCTCAGAAGCCGGCTCGAACAGGCTGCCACACATCTACCACACCCTTTGCACCGCCCCGCATCAATCTCGATCATGGTGTGTTACTATCTCCTCAGCGCCAGCTTGTTTTCCGCGTAACGCCTTGATATCCCGACACGTTTGCGACTGACCAAAGTTTTTTTGACAACAGGTATCGCAATAACGATCGACACTGATTACCATGTACGTATGTACACCACCTCTGAACAGCTGATGCCCTTGCCCGATCTGTGGTTGCCTTTGCCCTCCGACTCGGGAATCGCCACCGACATTCTGACCGCACAGAATGCGCGGCTCTGGGCGCTGGTGCTGGAGGCGCGGTACGTGCCCGTCCGGGTGGAGCAGAACAGCGCCGGCTGGCGAGTGCTCGTTCCGGCGTCGGCTTTTGCACGAGCTCTCAGGGAGGTGCGCCTCTTTGAGCAAGAGAACAGCAATTGGCCCCCTCCCCCACCACCGGCTCGCCCATTGGAAGAGAACACCCTCTCCACCCTTTCAGTACTGCTTCTGCTCGCGATTTTCCACAATCTTACCCGGTTCGGCGTAACCTTGCCCGGTCACGCTTCCTCCGACTGGTTCGACCTCGGTAATGCCAATGCAGCTGCCATTCTCGACGGGCAGTGGTGGCGAGCCGTGACCGCACTGACACTCCATGCCGATGTTTCGCACCTTGCAGGCAATCTCGCCATCGGCGGCTTCATCGCCGTCCTCCTCTGCCGTGAGCTCGGAGCGGGCTTGTCATGGGCGCTCCTGCTCGGCTCCGGTATTCTCGGCAACCTCACCAACGCTTACTTTCAGCTTCCTGCTCATCGCTCAGTGGGGGCCTCGACTGCAGTTTTCGGCGCAGTCGGTATCTTCGCTGCGCTCAGTGCTATGCGCTACGTCCATCACCCGAACCGGCGGGGGTTGATTCCCGCCGCCGCAGGACTGGCCCTGCTGGCCGCGTTAGGCACGGAAGGCGAGCACACCGACCTGGGCGCCCACCTTTTCGGATTTCTCTGGGGAATCGGATTCGGCATTGCGGCGGAATTCAGGCTGGCAACCAGCGGTCGGCCGGGACGGATGGTCAACGCGTTGTTGGCACTGGCCAGCGCTCTTATCGTTATAGTTGCGTGGTGGAAGGCATTCACCGCGGGAAGCTGAGTTATTTCACTCTATGCCCTTCCCCGCCCGGGACGGCCACGAGCACCATTCGGGGGAAGAGGCTGCGATCCGCCTCGGCCATCCGTTCCGGGCCCAGCCGGCTCAACTCCTCGCGCAGACGGTCCGCGGCGGATATCAGCCCGGCCACATCCACCCGTTGGCAGACCGGTCGTACCCGCCGCAGGTAGCCTGCCCCCCCTTGCAAGAGACTCATTGCCCCGCCCAAATTACCGTTGCGCCAGTGATGGAGGGCAACAGCCAGTTGCAGCGCACCCTGGTAAAAATCCCGTATCTCTCCCTCGCTGCCGATCCAGAGATCTTCCAGAGTTTCGTGACATTCGAACCAGTCGCCCCGATTGAACTCACCGAGCGCCTGGAGCAGCTTGCCTGAAATCGATTGCTCGCACAGATCCATGGTTCCTATGATCGCCTCTGCCTACTCAATCTATTCTCACTGACAAGTGAAACAATCTTCGTACAAAGGTCAAGCCAATGCACCCGACTTGGCTCGCGCATCTCCGTATTCCTTGAATGCCCGCAGAATGAGCCGGGCGCCGTCCAGCACCTGACGGCGGTAATCAGCCATGAAAACACCACTCGAACGTTGATTGATCACCACACACACCACGGCGGCACGGTACCTCATCCCTCCAAGAAAATGAAGGAAAAACCCTGCTTCCATCTCCATGTTCTGGAGTTCGAGCCCCGGCCAGGGACTGGCAAGGCGCTCGAAAGCGTCGAGCAGATTCACCTGGGTAGTGCCGACACGTGCAACGCCTCTCCCCTGTTCCGCAAAGAAACCCGCACTGGAGATGGTGAGGCCCCGGGTCCAGTTTAACTCCAGGGTGCTCGCCGCAGCAGTGAGCGAAGCCAGCAGGCCTCGGTCGGACCTAGCGGCATACGGGGCAATTTTACCGGCAAAGCGCGCGCCCGGCAGTTCTGTGCCGGTAAGGACAGAGCCAACCTTCTCTTCCAGCAGGGCGCAGGCCTCATCGGGTAACGGGATGTCATAGTAAAGGGCGGTGTTGTCCAGGCCCACCACATAGTCGGTCAGGATTAGCGTGCCGACAGGGGTGACCGGATTGAGCCCGCCGGAGGTACCGAGGCGCACAAGGGTCAACGGTTGCCACCGCTCGCGCCGGGTCATTGAGGCAAAATCAACCTCGTTGAGTGCTGCCAGTTCATTGAGGACAATTTCCGTTGATGGAGCGCCGATCCCCGAGGTGACAAAGGAAACCCGTTGGCCGGTTTCAGCGGTCACACCGGTAATGGTGCGAAAACCACGGTGGAAACGGTCCACCTCTCTTAGTGCCAGTAACTCCTCAGCCAGCACAGGGACCCGATCGGGGTCCCCCACCACGATCACGCGCCGTGCCAACTCTTCAGGCGCCAAATCGAGATGGTACACTCTGCCCCGTACAATCGGCAGGTCATCCGGGGTGAGCAGTTTGCCCATATATGCCCCCTTCATCGCATAAATCTTGAGGTTACTGTATCGGTGAATTGCACAAAGGCAAGCCTCGCCCCGTCAGATTTCAAGCCCATTGGAGGCGAATCACCCCCTTACTCCTTGACTTGTTCATAAACAGCGATACGTTTCCAGTGATTGCCCCGATGGAATTACGGAACGGCCGGAGAATCTGCCACAATGTCAAGCCAGATCCAGCGCGTGTGACGTGCCGCTCCACGGTGTGTTTTCGCAATCTGGATACGTACCCGTGAAATCCGTGCCGGATGCAGTCCGGCGCATGTCGCGCCGGCGGGAGGTGGCTGTGAGATTTCCATCTGCCCTTGAAGATCCCAACATTTCGGTTCGCCTGCTGAGTGCGGAAGAGACGATCCACTCCCTCCAGAAACGGGAATTTATCGGAGAAGAGCTGGACTCCTGCCATTTCTGGCTGCAGGAGGGCAAGGAAGTCTTCAGGGACGCCGTGTGCGGCATCCTTCCTTATGACAGTTATGACAAGATATGGGCAACGCTCAACCAGATACGCCATATGTTCTGCAGAATAGTGCCACGGGAGGAGCTCCAGGCGCTCGTCGTGGAAATCAGGGCCGGGCTTTCCTACGTGGCGGCAAGAAAATGTCGTGACGAATACGACAAGGATCTGAATGAAATCGAGAAGTCTCTGGGTCTTTCAGCGCATCACAGCCCCACTCTCCAGAATGAACGTGAGCTCAGAAGAGCACTTGAACGATTATCGAGAATCGCAGCCGATGCTCGGGAGAGCCACTGGCGCAAGGTAAACCTCTTTCGCAAACGGTTGTTCCTCACATCCCTGTCCCTTATGGTGCTCCTGCTGATGAGTCTTGTGCTCCTGCCGTTCGTGCTGCCCGCAGGAGCCCCATCTTGGATCGAAATTTTCCTGATCATCAGCTTCGGCACGATGGGGGGACTGGTCAGCGCCCTCAACTCACGAGAACCCCTGGAGAGCCAGACATCCGCCTACTACATCCAGCGTACGCTCCTTTTCCTGCGCCCTTTCATCGGCGCAACAGCGGGCCTCATCGTCTGCCTCATGCAGGCAACCGGCTTAATTTCTCTCCTGCCTGCAATGGCAACGGGAGCCGACTCCCGGGTGTTTCATCCGGCGTATTTGGTGTTGGCTTTTGTTGCAGGGTTCAGCGAACGCTTCTTTATTACCCAACTTGAGAAAGTCAGCGGTGGGGCCAGAGATAGGAAAGACTAGCGATAACACTGTCATGCGACGGCATTATTGAATTATATAGAAGGTCAACCTGAGGCGATACGACCTAGGTCAGACCTAGTCACCGATTGTGGAGGCTTCATGCGATACCGTATCTTAGCAATTGCGATGGTGTCCCTGCTCGCTGCGCTGCCTGCCGCCGGCGCAGACGTGAGAGACTTGGCCACATGCACCACAAAGGTCTTCAACGAGATAAATCTGACTCGCCAGTGGTCCGGTAAGGCTCCCGCCGGCTGCACGGCCACAGTTGCCGTTGAAAAGCGGGCGGACGGCATCTTCGTTACCGCATGGACCGTCGAGGCCACTGCCGGCGGTTGGGTGCTGACCGCCTTATCATCAGCAGCCGGCTATGCCGAGGTGGCCGATAAAAAAATACTCGCCAGGGCCAATCGCGAGATAGTCAGTCGGGCCGCGCGCCTCGGCAAGTGCCTTGATTCGATCAAAGCTGTCAATGACCCGCTGGAGTGCCGCACTCATGCCACCAAGTCCTACCTTGTTGATGAGGTGACCGGCACCGAACACAACCGTCTCATCTGGCTCGACGACAATGGAAGGCATACCGTCGTCGAGTACAGTTTCGGTGATACGGAGGCAACGCCGACGCCTCCGGCCGATCTGTTTGAAGGCACTCCCATCCAACCCGGCGTGATCATTCAGCTGTACCGCGAGGTGAATGCACTACCTTCCCTGAAACCCAATTTCGCCTCATGATACCCTGAGCATGGTATATGAAGAGACCCCCGCCCGGGCATGCCCGAACGGGGGTCTCTCGTGTCACGTCCTCAGCCTTTCGGCGGAGGCGCTTCTACCTGGTGATCTACCGGTACTCAGGCATTTCGTCAAACTGCAGGTATTTGTAAATCGCATCCTTCTTCGGCTCCACCTTCTCCTTGATCGCGGCGAAATACTCCTCCTTGGTCGGGATGCGGCCGAGGTTGGTGCAAATGGCACCGAGTTCGGCGGAGCCGAGGAATACCTGCGCTCCGTCGCCCATCCGATCGTCGAAGTTACGGGTGGAAGTGGAGAACACGTTTGACTTGTCGGGAACGCGGGCCTGGTTCCCCATGCAGAGGGAGCAGCCTGCGATCTCAATCCGGCAGCCGACGGCGCTGTAGATGGAGAAAAGTGCCTCATCCTTGAGTTGCTGCTGATCCATGCGGGTCGGCGGGCAGATCCAGGTACGGACGCTCGGGTTGAACTTCTGGCCGCGCCAGATCTCGGCAGCGGCGCGGAAGTGGCCGATATTGGTCATGCAGGAGCCGAGGAACACGTCGTTGATCGGGGTGCCGGCCACATCGGAGAGGAGTTTCACGTCATCCGGATCGTTGGGGCAGGCCAGAATCGGCTCGGTGATTTCGGCCAGATCGATCTCGATCACATCGGCATAGGCGCCGGTCTCCGCGGCGTTCTTGTCGGCTTCGAGAAGCTGCGGGTTCTTCAGCCACTCGTTGACCGCATCGATACGGTTCTGGAGGGTCTGGGCATCCTGGTAGCCGTCGGCGATCATCTTCTTCATGAGGGCAACGTTGGAGCGTAGATAGGTGGCAACCGACTCCTTGGAGAGCTGGATGCAACCGGCAGCGGCTGAACGCTCGGCAGCGGCATCGGTCAGCTCGAATGCCTGCTCCACGGAAAGATCGGGCAGACCTTCCATCTCAAGGATGCGGCCGTTGAAGATATTGATCTTGTTCTTCTTGGGCACGGTCAGCTTGCCCTGCTTGATGGCCCAGTAAGGAATGGCATTGACCACGTCGCGCAGGGTGATGCCCGGATTCAGTTTGCCTTTGAACCGGACCAGGACCGATTCAGGCATATCCAGCGGCATGAAGCCCATGGCGCCGGCAAAGGCCACGAGGCCCGAACCTGCCGGGAAGCTGATACCGATGGGGAACCGGGTATGGGAGTCACCGCCGGTACCGACGGTGTCCGGGAGCAGCAGACGATTCAGCCAGGAGTGGATGACGCCGTCGCCGGGCTTGAGGGGCACGCCGCCACGCTCAATGATGAACTCAGGCAACGTTTTGTGCATCTTCACGTCTGCCGGTTTCGGATAGGCGGCGGTGTGACAGAAGGACTGCATGAACATGGGCGAGAGGAACTTGAGGCAGGCCAGTTCCTTGAGCTCGTCGGCCGTCATGGGGCCGGTGGTGTCCTGGGATCCGACCGTGGTCATCTTGGGCTCACAGGCTGTGCCCGGCAGTACGCCGGTCACGCCGCAGGCCTTGCCGACCATCTTCTGGGCGAGGGAGTAGCCCTGACCAGGCTTCGGCTCAGGGTTCACCGGCTTGGTGAAGACATCGGTGTCGCCAAGGCCGAGGGCCTTGCGGGCTTTCTCGGTAATAGCGCGGCCGATGATGAGCGGGATACGGCCGCCGGCGCGGAACTCGTCGGCCAGGGTGTTGGGGTTCAGTTTGAAGGTGGAGATGACCTCACCGGCAGCGTTGGTGATTTCCCCCTTCTTGGTGTTGATGGTAATCACGTCGCCGTCATTCATCTTGGTAACGTCGGCCTTGAGGGGCAGTGCACCGGAGTCCTGGGCGGTATTGAAGAAGATCGGGGCGATGACGCCGCCGATAATGACGCCTGCGGTCTTTTTGTTGGGCACGCAGGGGATATCCTGGCCCATGTGCCAGAGGACCGAGTTACAGGCCGACTTGCGGGAGGAACCGGTACCGACCACGTCGCCGACAAAGGCAACCTGGTGACCGGCGGCACGCCAGTCGGCAATATCCTTCAGGCGACCGGGGAAACGGGTTTTGCCCATGGCAAGCGCATGCAGCGGGATGTCGGGGCGGCTCCATGCGTCGCCCGCCGGAGAGAAGTCATCGGTATTGATCTCGCCTTCAACTTTGAAAACCTTGACCGAGATGGTCTCGGGTACGCCGGGACGATTGGTGAACCACTCGGCGTTGGCCCAGGATTCCAGAACCTTCTTGGCGGCGGCGTTGCTCTTGCTAAGCTCAACTACCTGATCGAAACCGTCATAGACAAGGGTCATGCCGGAAAGGGCGCAGGCGGCCTCGTCGGCCAGTTCTGCACTCTTCAGGGCCTCTACCAGAGGAGACACGTTGTAACCGCCGATCATCGTACCCAGGATGCGGACAGCGTCAACCTTGGAGACAAGGGGAGATGTCTTGGTTCCGGCAAGGATCTCGGCCAGAAAGGCGGCCTTGACTTTGGCAGCGGGGTCAACACCAGGGGAGACTCGTTCCTTCAGGAGGTGGAGCAGGAATTCTGCTTTTCCGGCCGGAGGGCTCTCCAGCAGCTTGCACAGATCAGCGGTCTGCTCGGGGTTCAGCGGCAGGGCGGGAATACCCTGGGCCTTGCGTTCGGCTTCGTGGGCGAGATAGGCTTCGATCATAGTCCATTCCTCCTGTGGTTTTACTACTTGAATAGGTTGTTATTTCGGGATGTTGATACGCTCTTGCCCCAAGGGGGAAATGGATACTGTATACAATTTTTGCAATGGGTTGTCAATTGCTTAAGTGGGTTTAAGAAGTAATCATCCCGTGGAATCAGAAGAGAAAAAAGAGCCGGGACAACGCGTATCGTCGCCCGGCTCGCTTTCCGTCCAATGCAGGTATTGCTATTACACCGTCACGTTATTCGTGCGGCGACCTCTTCCGGCGTCAACGGGACTTCCACCTGGACACCGGTGTCCATTGCCTTGAGTACAGCCGCCCCTATTGCCAACTCATCACCACCGATGATCAGGGTAAAACGCGCGTTGAACTTGTCCGACCGGCGCATCTGGCTCTTGAGGCTCTTGCCTTCATAGTCCATTTCCACGGCCACCCCGTTTCGCTGCAGGCCGCACATGAGGCGAAACGCCTCGTCCTGGGCCTCCTCGCCAAGGGCGGCTATGAAGAGATCCGGCCGGCCGACGAAGTGTTGGTCCCCCAGCAGGAGGGCTATCCGCTCCACCCCCATGGCAAATCCAATACCGGGAATGGCGGGCCCGCCAAGGTCAGAGATAAGACCGTCGTACCGGCCTCCAGCAGCAACCGCGCTCTGAGCACCAAGCAGGCCGGTCACCAGTTCGAAGGTGGTTCGGGTATAGTAATCAAGCCCGCGGACCATCCGGTTATTGATGCTGTAAGTGGTGCCTGCCCGCTCCAAATGGCGTCGGGTAGCGGTGAAATGATCGTCGCAGCCTGCACAGAGGCTATCAAGCATGGCCGGAGCGGAGGCGGTCGCCTCCTTGCAGTGGGCCGATTTGCAGTCAAGCGCACGCAGGGGATTGGTCTGATAGCGGCGCTTGCAGTCTTCGCAGAGGCTGTCGAGCCGTTCCCGGAGGAAATCGATCAGGGCTTGACGATATGCGGGACGGCATTCGGGGCATCCGAGGGAGTTGATCTGAAGTGTCGGTTCAGTCAGTCCAAGCTCGGCGAAATAGTGGCAGAGCATGGTGAGAACCTGGGCATCGACCTTGGGGTCGGTAACTCCGGTCACCTCGGCACCGATCTGGTGGAACTGGCGGTAACGCCCTTTCTGGGGCCGCTCGTATCGAAACATGGGGCCCATGTAGTAGAGCTTTGCCACCGGATCCTGGGCATAGAGCTTGTGCTCTATGTACGACCTCATTACGCTTGCTGTCCCTTCAGGACGCATGGTTACAGCGTTCTCTCCCTTATCCACAAAGGAGTACATTTCTTTTTCCACGATATCAGTGGTATCGCCGATGGACCGCCGGAACAATTCGGTTTTTTCAAGAATCGGGATGCGGATCTCCGAAAATCCGTAGAGACTGAAAACCCGGCGTGCTGTGGCTTCGATGTGCTGCCACCGCTCCACTTCCCCGGGAAGAATGTCGTTGAATCCCTTGATACCTGTAATCATGTACGTACCTACTCCTTTAATTGCATTGAAACACACTCAAGGTCAACGGATTGCCGTTGCCCGGAATACACGGTTTTTGCCCTCTTCCTTGCCCCTATACATGGCTTTGTCCGCCAGTTCGAGAAGTTCCATTTTGGACTGGGTGTCAAGGGGATAACAGGCGTAGCCGAGACTTGCGGTGAGCCGGACATCGAGCCCTTCAGAGGCCAGAAAGTGGTGGTCCTCGATGGAGCGACGAATCCTTTCAGCCACGGTTGCAGCGCCCTTTTCACCGGTTTCCACCAGAATTATGGTGAACTCGTCGCCACCGTAGCGAATGATTACATCGACCTCACGGACCGACTTCTTGAGCAATTGACCTACTTCATGGAGGACCTGGCTCCCAAAAAGATGGCCGTGGGTGTCGTTGACTCCCTTGAAGTGGTCCATGTCGATGAAGATCATGGAAACTACCGAGCCGAATCGGTCAGCCCGCTTCAACTCCCGGTCCAGCGAGATGTCAAGGTAACGGTAGTTGAAGAGTCCCGTGAGTTCGTCAACATAGAGCATGTCGCGGGCGCTGGAGTAACGCAGGGCGTTGTCGAAGGCAAGCGATGCCTGCTCCAGCAAAAACTGGATGCTTTTATGTTTGAACACGGCAGGGAACGGCTTGCCCTGGTCATTGACCAGCAGAAGCACTCCCTGCAGGAGCGTACGCTGGCGGATGCTAACCACAAGGGCGCCATTAATCCCCGCAGTTCGCAGGAGACCATCGGAAAAATGGGAACCGTCGAGCCGTCGAAAGCCCCCTGCCGTCTCCGCGGCGTCACTGCAAAGGGTAAGAGCTTTTTCGGCAAGAGCGGCTGCAACTTCAGGCTCAAGCCCCCTCAGCTCCTTGAGGGCGTGGGGTTCGCTCTTTTCGGGAAAGAGGCCGATAGCGCGTGAAACTCCGACCTCCTTGCAGAAAGCATCGACCACAACCGCAGAGAGCCGTTCCAAGTCGATACAGTTGGCTATGTTCTGCCCAACTTGAAAAAGATTCAGCAGCTCCTTGAGCTCGTAGTTTTCGTTGATAAGCCTCCGCTGCTCAAAGCAAAGTGCCACGGTGTGCTTGAATTCATCATGGTTGAACGGTTTGAGAATATAATCGCGGGCACCATTCTTGAGGGCATAGACGGCCGATTCGAGGTTGGCGTGACCGGTGACGAGGATGACATCGACGTTCGGAGCTTTCTGCTTGACGCGGGACAACACCTCGATACCGCTCATTCCGGGCATGACCAGGTCGGTAATGACGAGGTGGTATTCTTGCTTCTCAAGCCGCTTCAACCCCTCGGTGCCCGATGCCACGGTATCGACCTCGTATCCCTCCTCTTTCAGGAGATCAACATACATCTGACGAAAAAAACGGTCATCTTCGACAACGAGAATCCGTTCCATGCACAACTCCCGGGGTAGTGGCAAGTCTTCCCAAGACTATCAGATAATGCGGTCCACTTGTCAACGAAAATGCCCTTTCGCGAAGGTACCCACCGCCCACGTCTCCCCGGTGAAGGTAACCTGCACCGTACCATCCCGGTCAGTACGATAAACATCTATCCCGCGGGCTACCAGGCGGGTGAGCGTTTCAGGTGCGGGAAGCCCGAAGTTGTTTCTGCGCCCGGCGGAAATCAGGGCCACTTGAGGCGATGCTGCGTCGAGAAAGCAAGGGGATGATGAGTAGCGGCTGCCATGGTGCGGCACCTTCAGCACCGTGCAACGCAGACGCGCCGGATCGTTCGCAAGGACATCCTCGGCCGGAGCACCGATATCGCCGGTGAACAGGATGGACGTGCCGCCAAGGGCAAGTCTGAAAACCAGTGAATCATCATTATCAGCCCCCTTCCCCGGGCTCTTGTCGCATGGCCAGAGCGGTTCCACCCGAGCACCGCCGACAGTGAACGGCGCTGTTGCGGCGGACAGGTGCTTGATGGGCACTCCCTGCGCGACCAATCGGGCCCTCAACTCTGCCAGTGACGTGTTTTCCGTGGACTGCCCCGTTTCCCAGAACTCACCAACGGGCATAGCCGTTGCCAGATAGAGAAGGCCTTCCAGGTGGTCGGGATGAGGGTGGGTCAATACAAGATAATCGATAGATTCCACCCCCATACTCCAGAGAGCAGGCACAAGAAGTCGTTCCCCCACATCGGTTCCGCCTCCATGAACGGCTCCTCCCCCGTCCACCAGCATGATCTTGCCGTCGGGAAGAGAAACGAGCGTTGACTCCCCCTGCCCTACACTCAGAAAGGTGATTACGAGCTTGGCATCGCCTCCCGCCATGGCAGGCAAGTGAAGAGCGGAAAGTGCTAAGGCGCCAATTCCTGCGACCAGGATCCGCGCACGGCGACCGGGCAGCAAAGTTAATCCCAGCAGCACCAGAAACGACACGAGCAGATCACTCCTGGTGACGCTGTGAAGGGGGACCGGGGGAATCCGTGCCAGCCACTCGATAATCCGGTTGGACAATGCAACGAGCCAGGAAGCAATAGTAATGAGCGGCCCGGCCGCAACCGGGGCAACCGCAATGAGCGGCAACGCGGCGAATCCGGCCACCACCGCTCCGTACCCCATCAACGGTACGATGAAAACGTTGCTGATAATCCCTGCCACAGTTGCCCGATGAAAGGCATGCCCCACGGGAAGAAACGTGACGAGGGTCGCTGCAGTCGAAGCGGCCAGCAGCAGGATGACGTTCTTGACCACTCCATTATCCAGAGTGCACAACGGATGAGTGAAAACCGGCGTCAGGACCACAAGTCCCCAAAGGGCGAGAAACGACAACTGGAAGGAAATATCGAACAGCGACGGGGGATTGGCAGCGAGCATTGCGAGGGCCGCCATGGTCAATACGTTGATCGGGTCTGTTTCACGCTCCAGCCAGAGCGCGAGGGTGATTACGGCTATCATCAGCACGGAACGGACCGTGGCCGGGGCGGCACCGGAAAGAAACAGGTAGAATGTAACAGGGGGAAGTGTCGCCAGCAGTGCTGTCCGCCGCAGGTTGAATTGCAGGGCAAGGCGCTCGAAGCGACTGAGCAGTAGAAGCAGAGCCCGGTAGATGACCAGAGCAATAATTCCCACATGGAAACCGGAGATTGAGAGGATATGATTTACACCGGCACGTGCGTAGGCCTCTTCCAGCTTTTTAGAGACGAATCCCCGCTCCCCCAGCAGGAGCGCCCGGAGAACGCCTCCTTCGTTGGGAGAATACCGACCGATGACATCGCCGAGCTTGGCTGCCGATCGATCGAAAAAACGTTGCACCGGAAAGGCCACTGCTTGTCGCATCAACAGGATATCGTCGGCATGCCTTACAAACGCCGTGGCGTGGATGTCCCGATACGCCAGGGAGCGCCGATAGTCATATTCGCCCGGAATTCCATAATTGGAGGGCTCTGCAACCTTGGCCCGAAAACGCACCCGATCACCAGTGAGAAACGGTACCATTCCTGCCTTCACATAGACTATGAGCCGTCCGCTTGCGGGCAGTGTCGAACCGGCGGCTATGACAGATTCGGCGGCCAGGCAAAACTTCCCTTCACTGGGGCGGACGTCGGGCCGTGAATCGACAATACCTTCGATGATTACCGGTCCGTAGCCGGTGTATCTGGCCACATGGGTAGACGACAGATCCGGATAGAGAAAAGGGGCAAGGGACGAGGCTCCCCAGACGAAAAAGGTGAGCCCGACAGCAACTATAAGAGGGACTGCGCTCCTGAAGAAAATGAGCGCCGTTGAACCCGCAAGGCAAAGCCAGGCAAGCCAGGGAGGGAACATCAGATCAAAATGGTGCGTGGCGCACAAACCTCCCATTAGGCCGAGCAGCGGCACGAGGAAAGGCCGTTGATGCACTCGATATCCCTACCGGCCGCCCCGCACCGTGCCGAACGGATGCATGAGGAGGGAAACTGGCTTGGCAACGGCACGTGCCGCCATGAGCACCTCACTCGCGGCGGCAGTCATCGCAGTATTTTTGTGACAAACAGGGTTCATCACACAAGACACGGGCTACTCCCTTGAAAGTTTTGGGTAATTTTGGCACCTTATAGCACAGCTTCCTCCATTTGCCAATTGGCATTGGAATGTTATTACTATATACATAAAGAAAATGCGTGGGATATCAGAAGTCATTTGCAGCGTGTCGCCAGTGCCGGACTCAGGCACCATGGAGTCTTTTTTGCCCCCTCCGCTTCGTGTACTCATACTTGAAGACTCGGAAGATGATTACTTCCTCCTCGTGAGAGCTCTCAAGCGCGAGTTCGATATCGTCCCCGAGCGGGTTGATTCGGAAGAGTCGCTCCGCGCCAATCTCTGCGAAAAGAGATGGGATATCGTATTGTCGGATTATTTCATGCCACAATTCGATGCCTTGGCTGCCTTAACCCTCATCCAGAGCATGAACCTGGATATCCCCTTCATCATCGTTTCGGGCAAAATCGGGGAATTTGAAGCGGTTAAAGCGATGAAAGCCGGCGCTCATGACTATATCATGAAGGGCGATTATACCCGCCTGATCCCCGCTATCCGCCGAGAACTCCGCGAAGCCGTGATCCGGCAGGAACAACGTCGGACCGACCACGAACTCCGCGAACAACTCCACTTCCGACAGGCGCTGATTGACGCCATTCCCGCCCCTATCTACTTCATGGATACCACGGGAATTTTCCTTGGCTGCAACAAGGCGTTCGAGGCATTTTCGGGCCACACTCAGGATGAAATCGTCGGGAAGACAATCTATGACCTGATGCCCCCCTCGCTCGCAAAGCACACTGACAGTGCGGACAGGGAGCTGTTCGAGCACGGTGGCATCCAGATCTACGAGAGTGTCATATCCTTTGCCGACGGTGCACTCCATGACGTGATCTTTTATAAAGCCACGTTCACCACAACAGAAAAAAACATCGGCGGCCTTGTAGGGACCATCCTCGACATTACCGAAAGGAAGCAGACTGAGGAAAGACTTCGTTACATGAGCACCCACGACACACTGACGGGACTTTACAACCGAGCCTATTTTCAGGAAGAAATGGAGCGACTTGAGCAGGGAAGGCAATTCCCGGTCAGCGTAGTCGTATTTGACGTGGACCGGCTGAAATACGTCAATGACAGCCAGGGACACGCTGCGGGGGACGAATTGCTGATTCGAGCTGCCTTGGTGCTCAAAGGCGCCTTCCGTGCCGAAGACGTGGTGGCGAGAATAGGAGGAGACGAATTCGCCGTTCTCCTTCCCTCAGCAGACGCCGATGTAGTGCAGGAAGCCCTGCGAAGAGTGATTGGCAAAATAGAGCAGAGCCAGACGGAAGACCATCCTGTTCCCCTCAGTATCTCTTTCGGCGCTGCAACGGCCAGCAAGGGCGACCGCCTCGAAGAGGTACTCAAGCTTGCCGACCGTAGAATGTACGAGAATAAGTTTAAAAAATGCTGCGTATTACCTGCATAAATTGCACTCATGCTGTCTCCTTCCCCGTTAAATAGACAGCTGTTGGGCCATACAAATGGATCGACAGTGCTAAACGTATCCTGATTTTTGCCGATGAGACATTAAGAAGCAGTCCATTCCGGGATTGTTCACCGAAACGGAGCACGAATTATGGAGTTGCCACCTCTTCGCGTGGTGATCGTTGATGACTCTTCCCTGGATGCCGAGCTGATCCTCAGGGAACTTAATCGCAGCTTTGCGACCGAATTCGTGCGCGTGGACACCCCCAGCGGCATGAGCTCCGTGATTGAGGCTGAGCCATGGGACGTAATAGTCTCCGACTATTTCATGCCCCAGTTTAGCGGACTTGATGCCATTGCCCTGCTGAAGAAACTCAACAAGGATATCCCGATCATCATCGTCTCCGGCAAGCTGGGTGAAGATTCGGCGGTTGAGACCATGCGCGCCGGGGCAAGCGACTACATACTCAAAGACAACCTTGCCCGCCTGGTGCCGGCCATACACCGGGAACTAAATGAATTGTCGGTCCGCCGGCAGAAAAGGCGGGCAGAAGAAGAGCTCCGCAAGCTTTACCACGCCGTTGAACAGAGCCCTGTTTCAATTGTCATTACTGATCGGGAAGGCACCATCGAATATGTTAACCCGAAATTCAGCAAACTGACCGGATATGATTCCCACGAGGCCATTGGTCAGAATCCCCGCATCTTAAAATCGGGAGAAACCCCGGCAGAGGAATACCAACGCCTCTGGCAATCCATCAAGGCAGGGCACGAATGGCACGGTGAATTCCTCAACAAAAAGAAAAACGGCCAACTTTTCTGGGAGCGGGCCTCCATTTCCGCCATAAAAGACGAAACCGGCACAATCACTCATTTCGTCGGCATCAAGGAGGACATCACGGAGCAACGCAGGACCAAGGAAGCGGAACTCCGCAGCTGGAAGCTCTCCGAGGCCATGGCGTCTGCGAGCCTCTGCTTCCTGGAAACCGAAAACATCAGCAAGATGGCCCAGATACTGGTTGACCGCTGCGTAGAGATCACCAATGCGTCCTTCGGCTTTTTGTACGAACTGGTGTTCGGCGGCGACGCACGTATTCTCGCCGTCTCGTCCACGGCGGCCGTGCCTGCCGGTGGACTCTGTGCCCAGGTAAAGGGACATATCGAGCGTGAAGGTTTTTTTCTCGTCACCCCTAGTGACGGCCTCCTGTTTGAGCCGGTCAAGGCCGGCACGACGGTTCTCACCAACAACCCCACAACCCTGGATCATCTCATTTGCCGCGACAGCGGGAACCTCGGCCAGATCAATTCCTTTCTCGGCACCCCGCTCAAGGTGGGCAGCCGGGTCGTCGGTATGATCGGGCTCACTGACCGGCCGGATGGCTTTACTGACATGGAGCGCCGGGAAATCGAGGCATTCGCCCAGACTGCAGCGCTTGCACTCCATAGCGCCAGGGCTGAGATCGAGCATAAAAAGGCCATGGATCAGCTTCGCCAAGCGCAAAAAATGGAGGCGATCGGCCAGCTCGCCGGCGGGATTGCCCATGACTTTAACAACCTGCTGACGGTCATCAACGGGTACAGCACCCTCCTGATCCATGAGATGCCCAACGACTCACCGTTCAAGGTTGAAGTCGAGCATATTCTCCAAGCCGGCGAGCGGGCGGCGGACCTCACTCATCAGCTCCTCGCCTTCAGCCGGCGCCAAATCCTCGAGCCCAAATACATCGACATCAATCTTCTTGTGAAAAACGTCGAAAAGATGCTGAAACGGCTCATACGAGAGAATATCATCCTCACGACCCGCCTTGCCGAACAGCTTGGGACCGTAAAGGCAGATCCGGGCCAGGTCGAGCAGATCATCATGAACCTTGTGGTCAATGCCCGCGACGCCATGGAGGAGGGAGGCATTCTTACAATAGAAACAGCGAATGTGGAGCTGGACGGCGCATTCGCCCTGAACAATCCCGGGGCAGTCCCGGGGCGCTACATCATGCTCACCGTAACAGATACCGGCATCGGCATGTCGGAGGAAGTGCGGCGCAAGGTTTTTGAACCGTTTTTCACTACCAAGGCTCAGGGCAAGGGAACCGGATTAGGCCTTGCGACGGTCTATGGTATCGTGAAGCAAAGCGACGGTTACATTCAGGTGTTGAGTCAGCCGGGTAAGGGATCATCGTTCCGGGTTTTTCTCCCGCGCGTCCAGGGCAAAAGCGAGGGGGACATCCTGCTGGATGACGCGCCTGAGATGCTGGGGTCTGAATCGGTTCTTGTGGTCGAAGATGAGGAAGGTGTCCTCAATCTTGTGGTCCACACCCTCTCTGCCCGTGGCTACCGGGTGTTCAGTACGGCATCCCCCGTTGAAGCCATGGAGATATTCAGCCGCAACCGGGAGCGGATCTGCCTCCTTGTGACCGACGTGATCATGCCGGGGATGAGCGGCCCCCTCCTGGCAGAAAACCTCAGAGGGCAGCGAGAGGATCTCAAAATATTGTTCATGTCGGGGTATACTGATGATACCGCAATACCAAGCGAGGCGTCGGATGAACGGACTTCCTTCATCATGAAGCCGTTCACCCCCGATGCGCTGGCCGGAAAAGTTCGCGAATTGCTCGGCACTGTTTCGTGATTATACCGGCATACAGGAGGGAAACCACATGAAAGCCACAATCCTGACGGTCGACGATGAGGAGATGATCAGGGACCTGCTGGTGACGGCGCTGTCCCGCGAGGGCTACGACTGTTTCCAGGCCGGAAGTGCCGACGAAGCGCGGGATGTGTTGCTGAACAACCGGGTGGAACTCGCCCTGCTGGATATCATGATGCCCGGCACATCCGGGGTCGATTTGCTCAAGGAAATAAAGAAGATCAGTGCTGACACGGTTGTGCTGATGGTAACCGCCATCAGCGACATGGAAACGGCCATGCGCTGCATCCACCTGGGCGCCGATGACTACATTCTGAAACCCTTCGACATCGAGCGGGTTCTGCTCACCATCAAAAACTCCCTGGAAAAGCAGCGCCTGCTGATTGAGAACCGGGAGTACCAAGCAAATCTTGAGAAAAAGGTTCTGGAACAGACGGGACAAATCCGCTCGGCCATGGAGGAACTCAACCTCACCTACGACCACACGCTCACAACGCTCGTGCGTGCTCTGGATGCCCGCGAAAAGGAAACCGGCTCCCACTCGGAACGAGTCATGAACTACACGATTCTCCTTGCGGAAACCATGGGAATTCGTGCTGCAGAGGTGGCAATCATGGCCCGGGGGGCGCTCCTGCACGACATCGGCAAGATTGGCGTCTCAGACAACATACTGCTCAAACCGGCAAAACTCGACGAAGTTGAATGGCGCCACATGAAACAGCACCCGCAGATGGGATACGACATCCTCTCAGGGATCAAGTTCCTCAAGGCTCCGGCGGAAGTGGTCTACGCCCACCATGAGCGTTACGACGGAACCGGCTACCCAAAAGGGTTGCGCGGAAGCGAAATCCCGCTCGGCGCCCGGATATTCTCCCTGGTGGACACTCTTGACGCCATGACCTCGGACAGGCCCTACCGCAGGGCACTGCCGTTTTCCGCAGTGTTGGCCGAAGTCGAGCGCTGCATCGGCAGTCAGTTCGACCCCTCGATTGCCGCTACGTTCCTGTCCATTCCAAAGGATAAATGGGAAAAGGCGGGCAAGCGGCTGTTTCTTGACTAGGGGAAGTCCCGCATAGTCCCAGATCATCCCGGAACCTGCAACGCGAGCCCCTTAGCGCAACGGACCGCCCGTACGACTCGTGACCAACCACCGGCGATACCGGCTGTCACCCTTCCGAGCGGGCCAATCGGTCGCGTAGGGTATTTCTACTTATGCCGAGAAGGCGGGCCGCCACTACCTGATTGTTGCCGCATCGTTCAAGGGCCAGCCGGATCAATGCTCCCTGCAGACTACTGCTGACGGTTTCGAACACGGCCCCTTTGCTCTTCCGGCACAGGGTATCAAACTCCGGCTCTAGAACCTTCCTGAAAAATCCGAAGTAATCGTCACCCACACCTCCCTCGACCTTTCGCGGCAACACGGCAGCGGGCAGTAGTGGCGCGAAGTCCTCGGGCATGAGAAAGTCTCCCTTGCAGAGGACAGTTGCCGAATTGATGACATTTTTCAGCTCGCGGATGTTTCCTTCCCAATGTCCCACCTTCAGCATCTCCAGTGCCCTGGGGGCGATTCCTTTGATCTTCTTGCCGTGTTTCCGGGAAAAGGTCTTGATGAACAAATCAGTCAGAAGGGGGACGTCCTCGACCCGCTCCCGCAGGGGCGGCAGGTAGAACGAGACCACGCGCAGACGATAGAGGAGGTCGAGACGGAAGGCTTTTTCCTTCACGGCCTGCACTAGGCTGCGATTAGTGGCAGTGAGCACGCGCACGTCGACCCGAACCGTCTCGTTCCCCCCCACCCTCTCGAACTCCTGGTTCTCAAGCACCCGCAGGAGCTTCCCCTGGTTGGCGAGGCTCATCTCCGCCACTTCATCGAGAAAAATCGTTCCGCCGTTGCACTGTTCGAACTTGCCGATGCGACGCGAGTGGGCATCGGTGAAGGCACCCTTTTCGTGGCCGAACAGTTCGCTTTCAAGCAGCGTTTCGGGCAGAGCCGCACAGTTGACCGCAAGAAACGGACGGTGGCGCCGACGTGAATAGTGGTAAATGGCTCGGGCGAGAAGCTCCTTGCCGGTACCGCTCTCCCCCTGAATCAGCACCGATGCATCCGAATCGGCGACCCTCCCGACCATCTTCCAGACTTCGAGCATCTCCGGCGAAGACCCGATCATCACGTCTTCATAATCGACATCGTCGTCGATACCGCCGCCGCCACCGGTGAAGCGGACCGTCCGGGTCATGAGGTTGCATTCGACGGCCTTGCGGACCGTCTCGGTCAGAGCCGGCAGGTTGAACGGCTTGATAATGTAATCGTAGGCTCCCTGCCGCATGGCCTCTATGGCATTGCGGGTGGCCCGGGAGCCGGTGGTGATGATTACGGCGAGGGCATGGTCGAGCCGTTTCGCCTCACGCAGCACATCGAGCCCCGAGGCGCCCTCAAGGTTCAGATCGATGATGGCCACGTTCGGATGTTCAGCAGCGATGATGCGATAGGCCTCCCGATCCTGGCTGACGGTAAAGACTTCATAGCCTTCGGCGCCGAAGACCTGCTTCAGTTGTTCAAGAACCACCGAATCGTCGTCGAGTACCAGAAGTTTGGTCCCCATACTCCCTCCATACAATGCATTGGATCCGCATTTATCACTTAATTACAATATTCAACAATTACAAGAAGTTGCACGCGGCCACTAAAAAAGGGGCCTCCGACATCGGCAGGCCCCCCATAATGCTTACAATTGCACCAGCACACTACTCTTCATCCTCTTCGCCGTATTCATCAACGCCGAACGCTTCATCATAGCCGAGGTCGTCGGCGCCTTCAGCATCGTCGAGTTCCTCGGCGAAATACTGCTCGGGTGAGCGGTCATCATCCGCAATGGCCTCAAACCGTGCCAGCAGGTCACCCTTGGTGCAGTAACGTCCGTCGCGATGACCGCACACATCGGCGGCACCCACTTCGCAGAGATCGAACAGCTGGATCTCCGAACAGAGTCTTGGCTGCTTTTGGCTCTCTTCCATGATCATCCCCCTCTTGGTTGAAACTGCGGCATGAATCAGCCGCCCATGAACTCCATGGCCGTGGCTACGTCATTGGAGCAACCAATGAAAATGGGAGCCCGCTGGTCGAGAGATTGCGGCTCGATGTCGAGGATGGGCGTCTTGCCGTCAGTGGCCGCCCCTCCTGCATTTTCGATGAGGTAAGCCATGGGGTTCAGCTCGAAAAGTACGCGCAGTTTGCCGTTAGGTGAACCGTTGAGGGCAGGATACATGAAAATACCCTTCCCTTTCATCAGTACCTGGTTGATGTCGGGCACAAAGCCGCCCGAATAGCGAAGCTTGGATCCCTTACTCTCAAGGTGCTGCACGAATTTTTCCGTTTCCGGCAGGTACTTTTTGCGCAGTCCGCCAGGGGAGTAGATGTCTCCGTCCGGCTTCATGGTGACGTTCTCCCGGCTCAGGGTGTACTCCATGAGATGGTTCATGGTGAACTCGTGAACGCCTTTGCCCACGGAATACACCAGCGAAACACGGGGGCCGTAGAGTATGTACATGGCTGCCACCTGATTACGCCCCTTCTGGAGCAGGTTGCACCCTTCGTAAATCGACACGATGGTTCCCACGGCAAGATTCACATCAACGAGCGACGAGCCGTCGAGGGGATCGTACGCCACCGAGTAGAGACCGTCGGCGTCGGCCTGGGCCTGGAAGATCTCATCCATCTCCTCGGATGCAATGTTGCAGACAACTCCTGAATGGATGAGCCGTTTTCTGATGATCCGGTCCGAAAGCACGTCCAGGGCCAACTGCTCCTCACCGTAGAGGTTCGAGGTACCGGCCACGCCGAGATCACCGGTGCGGACTGCGTTGATCACATACTTGCTTGCCTCGGCAATCTCGCAGATCAGGTGCACGAGGTTATCGCTGATATCCTGATTTCGCAGATGACGGCGTAGGTCTACCTGGAATTTCGTCTTGCCCGGCTCGCTGAACGGCATTCGCATCCTCCTGAAGTATCGGATAGGTGAAAACGCTCAAAGATTACATGTAAACATGGCGTAGAATCAAGCGAAATGTAACCTCTGCAGCCCATGCCGCCGTTGGGTCGACACGTACTTGCGATTGCAAACCGGGGCTCAACCGCTATACTAAGAGCTTGTTCGCAACTAACGTTGCACGGAATCGTTCCCGCGTGCGCAACTGATGCGACCGGGCCGATTAAGCACAACCGCAGGCGTAGCAGAACTGCATCAAGGATTGTGCGAGGACCTGCATGCCGTGACGGCGCGAGGCGTACCCTCACCGCTCTGGTTGCACCAAGCTCTAAAACGCGAAACTGATCTGATGGAGGTCCCATGCAGGCCAGCACGAGACGAACGTTTCTCGGATATTGCCTCGGCGCCATCGCCCTTGCAGGTGGTGCGGCGGCAACCTACCCCGTGTTTCGCTATCTCGCCCCGCAGGGTGAGAGCAACAGTGGCAGCAAGGTGACCTTCCCCGAAACGGAAATCCCGCCCGATGGGGCAAAATTCTTCGATTTCCACGGCACTACCGGCGTCGTTGTCAAAACGCGGGCCGGCGGTCTGATGGCCCTGTCCGCCGTCTGTACCCACCTGGGGTGCATCGTCCAGTGGGAGAAGGAGAAGCAGGACTTTCTCTGCCCCTGCCATGGCGGCCGTTTCAGTGCCGATGGATCAGTCCTTTCGGGACCTCCGCCCAAGCCGCTCGCCCGGCTTCCTCTCGCCGTGGAAAACGGCATCGTTACCATCGGATAGGAGGCCACATGTCTCTGCCGGATAAACTCCGAGAATGGTTCGAAGTGCGCCTCGGTATAGCAGAACTGGTTGAGAAACGCCTGACCGGCTATCTGCTGCCCCGCAACATCAACGCTTGGTACTCCCTGGGAAGCGTCCTGCTGGTAATCTTCGGCATCCAGGTGGTCACCGGCATCCTGCTTCTCATCTACTACGTTCCGGACGCGGACAAGGCATTTCGCAGCGTCACCGCCATAATGAACGACGTTCCTTTCGGGTGGCTCATCCGGATGTGCCATGCGGTCGGTTCAAACATGATGGTGGCGGTGCTGCTGCTCCACATGCTGTCGGTCCTGTTCATGGGGAGCTACAAGCGCCCGCGGGAACTGAACTGGCTCACGGGATTCATCCTTTTCAACCTGGTATTGGGAATATCCCTTACCGGCTACCTCCTCCCTTGGAGCCAGCTCTCATTCTGGGCAACCACCGTGGCCACCAACAGCGCCGGCGCCATACCGGTCATCGGCGGCTACCTGGTGGAATTCCTGCGGGGCGGCAAACTCGTCGGACCGCCGACCCTCGGCCGATTCTTCGCCGTCCACGTGGCACTGTTACCGCTTCTTATCGCCGCGCTCATCGGAGCACATCTCTTTTTGCTTGAGCGGATCGGCGTTTCCGCGCCTCCCTTCGGCCTCGCCAATACGCGCACCCGCTGGGCCGGGGACCGGTTCCGCCATGAATCCCATCCGGACGGCATCCCGTTCTACCCCACCTACCTGCTACAGGATGCAACCTCCATTTTCATCTATCTTGCGCTATTCTTCGGCGTGGTATTCTTCAATCCCTACTTGTTCTTTCCCCCCACCGCCTTTATCCCGGCCGATCCATTCAAGACCCCACCTCACATCAAGCCGGAATGGTACTTTCTAGCAAACTATCAGACCCTCAAGGTCTTCCCCAACGAGCTGCTGGGCCTCATGGTTCAGGGGGCGGTCATGAGCTTGCTGGCCCTGCTTCCCTTTATCGACCGCGGCGCAGAGCGGCACCCTCTCAAGCGGCCGCTTTTTCTCGCCTGTTTTATCGGTGGCATCTGCGTTTATCTTGCCATGACCATCTGGGGGCACTACTCATGAGATTCGCGTTCCGTTCACGGGCCGGAGTCCCTTTCATACTTTCGATCCTTGCTCTCTTGGTTGCAACCTTGGAGCCACCGCACGCTCATGCCCTTGAGACGGTCTGCATTCAGTGTCACGGCAGCCAGCCAGGCAAAGGTGGCGTGCCGGTGGGACAGTGGCGGGGCAGCATTCATGAGGAAAACGGCATATCGTGCCACGACTGCCACGGCGGAGATCCCCGCGATGCGGTCAACGCCATGAGCCCTGCCCGGGGATTCATCGGAGCCCCGGCAGAACAACAGATCCCGGCATTCTGCGGTCGATGTCATGTGGGAATCACGGAAGATTATCTGAAGAGCGCCCACGGCAAAGCTCTCGGAACCGGCGGTCCTACCTGCGTCACCTGCCACGGATCACACCGCGTAGCGGCTGCAACCCTCGACATTATCAATGAAAACCGTTGCGGCACGTGTCACTCCTTTGATCGGGCAGCGGCAATCAAAGATGCCATGACCCGTACCGAGGCCATGATTGCAGTCATAGATGCAAAGATCCGCCTGCTCAAAGGGGAAGGAGTCGACACGGACAGCAGGGAAAAAAGCCTGTTCGCTCTCCGCAATACCTTCCGTCGCCTCTTTCATGAAGTCGACACCGCCCGCGTCGAGCAGGAATCGGGACGAATCCGCTCTGAACTAAGCGCCATCGACCAGTCCCTGGCACTCTATGACCAAGCAAAGCAACGGCGCAAATTCATAGGTGCCATTGTGGTAGGGGCACTCCTACTGGCGGCACTTTTTTCCCACCTTCTTAAAAAGACCTGGAACTAATCCCAGATCTGTCCGGACTGTATTGCATGGCTCACGGTCCGGTCAGATCTGCTTTTGCGGGTATCGATCGCTCTTCATGATGCACGGTTAATTTTCGCTAATTTTTATCTTTACTCCCGTATTCTTTTTGTGTATACATAACTGCGTTGTTCAAACAGGTTGAGAAATGGAGGTGACGTAACTATCAGCTCGATGCAAGCCGGATGACGCTCCACGTGGAGCGCGCGGCATCAACCTACCCCCCCGAGCCAATACGCTAAGGAGGAACAAATGGTTGTACTTGTACGCTGTATTGACGACACCATCACCGTTGCACTGGAAGCAAACCTGAAGCAGCTTATCCGGGAAGGGAGCATCAAGTCGTTTCTTCGTGCCGGAGAATGGGTCGACGCGGTGACTTCATTGGAAAGAAAGAAGCGCCCTGTCACTCTCAGTGAAGGACGTTACCTCACCCTCGTCTCAGGATTCTGAGCAACATCCTGCCCTCCATACACGGACAATTTTCATACGGACGACCCGACGGTCGTCCGTATTTTTTTATGGTGTAACAGAAAGCAATCTTTTACTATTTCTTTACAGAATTACGTTGACGTAACCAAGCTGTTCATTTACTGCCGTCCACAATCACTGTCCGGTGCTACTCCGCTGGAAACGAGAGGCCTATGACCACGACGCGCTCACTGCCGTTTTTGCTGATTGTTCTTGCCCTTGCCGGTTGCGGGGATTTTGAGTGGTTCCCGGATACCGAGACGAACCAGGGGAGTCTAGGAACCGTCGCCGATGCGGAGCGTAACGCCCCGGTGGTGTCCAAGGCTTTCACCATTACGGGTGGGTCAGCAGCGATCAGCATCGCCAATGGAGAATATTCGATCGACGGCGCCCCCTACACCTCTGCCAGCGGCAATGTACAAACGGGCCAAAGCGTAACCGTGCGTCACATCACCTCAAACGCCTACAGCTCCAGCATGACGACGGTTCTGACCATCGCCAACGAGAGCATTCCCTTTACCAGCGTGACCATGAGCAAACCGCCAGTCTTTGTGAACAGCTCAACGGCCACAGACTTCACGTTTGCCCCCAAGCTCGATGTGGAACCGAACACCGTCATTGTCTCGGACAGCCGGACAATTACGGGGAATACATCTCCGGCGCCCATAAGCATAACCGACGGAGAATACTCCACCAACGGCACCGACTTCACCAGTTCGGCCGGCACCATCAACGCCGGGCAGTCATTGCACGTGCGGCATACCTCCCCAACCACCTATCAGACAATCAAGACGACCCGCCTGACGGTGGGCGGCGTGCGGACCAACTTCTCGAGCATGACCAAAGCGGCGCCCTTTGTAAACTATTCGACGGTGAGCCCGGTCAACGCCGATCCGACCAATGTTATTTCGGTGGCTCAGCCCCTCGCTGCGACAAAGGATTTCACAACCTCTACCCACGTAAGCTTTTCAATCAGATACTTCTTGAATAATTCCTCCAATGAACAGAAAAACATCGGACTAACGATCGCCGGCGCCGATGCCCAGAACCGGCGTATTTATTACGGAACCATCGATGCTGCTGTCCCGGCCAATGCCAATCCCTATACCAGCACGCACAGCTTCGGAGCAGCCCTGACCATTGCCCAGTACAACAGCATCACCCAGTGGCTCGTGACGAAAATCATCATCTACCAATAGCGGGCCGCTGATCCAGAGTGGTCTGCAGAGAAGCGCAAAAGGGCCGGCGGTTTCCCGTCGGCCCTTTTGGGCGTGTAACTACTGTCGCAGTCCTTATACCCGCGTCAACTGCCGGTACTTGATCCGGTGCGGCATGTCAGCGGCGGCACCGAGGCGCTTCTTGCGATCCTCTTCGTATTCCGAGTAGTTTCCGTCGAACCAGACTGCCTGGCTGTCCCCTTCGAAGGCGAGGATATGGGTGGCGATACGGTCGAGGAACCATCGGTCGTGGGAGATTACCACAGCGCATCCGGCGAAGTTTTCCAGAGCTTCTTCCAATGCCCGCATGGTGTTCACATCCAGATCGTTGGTCGGCTCGTCCAGAAGGATGACGTTTCCTCCCTCCTTGAGCATCTTTGCTATATGGACCCGGTTCCGCTCTCCGCCGGAGAGCATCCCCACTTTTTTCTGCTGATCACTCCCCGAGAAATTGAAGCGGGAGACATAGGCGCGGGAATTGACACTCACCTTGCCGAGCTGAAGCGTCTCCTGGCCGCCGGAGATTTCTTCCCAGATACTCTTGTTCGGATCAAGGGCGTCGCGGCTCTGGTCCACGTAGGCGATTTTCACCGTCTCGCCGGTGCGTATGGTGCCGGCATCAGGCTCCTCCTGACCGGTAATCATCCGGAAAAGGGTCGTTTTGCCCGCTCCGTTGGGGCCGATAACACCGACGATCCCGCCGGGCGGCAGACGGAAGCTCATCCCCTCGACCAGCAGGCGGTCCCCGTAGGCCTTGGAGACATTGTCAGCCTCGATGACGATATCACCGAGCCTGGGACCGGGCGGGATATAGATCTCCAGGTCCTTGGCCCGCCTCTCGCTCTCCTGGGACAGGAGCTGCTCGTAGGAACTGATGCGCGCCTTGCTTTTGGCGTGGCGTCCCTTGGGGCTCATCCTGATCCACTCGAGCTCGCGCTGCAGGGTCTTCTGGCGTTCACTCTCCGCCTTTTCCTCCTGAGCCAGGCGGTTCTGCTTCTGATCAAGCCACGAGGAATAATTGCCCTTCCAGGGTATTCCCTCGCCTCGATCGAGCTCAAGAATCCAGCCGGCAACGTTGTCGAGGAAGTACCGGTCGTGGGTGACGGCGATAATCGTCCCGGGGTAGCTCTGCAGGTGATGTTCCAGCCAGGCGACGGTTTCGGCGTCCAGATGGTTGGTTGGTTCGTCCAGCAGAAGAATGTCGGGCTTTTGAAGGAGCAAGCGGCACAGAGCCACGCGGCGCTTCTCGCCGCCGGACAGAACGTTCACCGGCGTGTCGCCGGGGGGGCAGCGCAGGGCATCCATTGCCATTTCCAGGCGCGAGTCCAGATCCCAGGCATCCAGGTGATCGAGCTTTTCCTGCACCTCTGCCTGGCGCTCAAGCAGCTTGTCCATATCAGCGTCGGGATCGGCAAAGGCGGCGGTGATTTCGTTGAATTCGTTCAGGAGATTGACGGTTTCCTGGCACCCTTCCTCGACGATTTCACGGACGGTTTTCGACTCGTCGAGCTTGGGTTCCTGCTCAAGGTAGCCGACGGTGTAACCGGGCGAAAGCACAGCTTGACCGTTGAAGTCTTTGTCGACCCCGGCCATGATCCGCAGCAGCGTCGACTTGCCCGAGCCGTTGAGACCCAGGACACCGATCTTTGCCCCATAAAAATAGGAAAGGGAGATGTCCTTGATGACGGGCTTCTTGTCGTAGTACTTGGACACCCTCATCATGGTGTAGATGATTTTCGTGCTGTCGGTGCTCATGCGTGCGTGCAACCTCCTCGGAGTAAATGACCTTTCTTTTTACCCCGGCGCCCGTGGCATGTCAACGTCGGAGTCGCCGAACGCACAAAGACCGCCGGCACGACCGGCGGCCCCGGAAAATGAAGAGCTCAATCTGGCCGTCTCAGAGTTGTTCGCTGCACACCCGGTTTCTCCCCTCCCCCTTAGCCCGATAGAGGCAGCGGTCGGCTCGCTCCAGCAGCACTTCACCGATGGAGAGATCCTCCTTCTGATCCGGAGGGGTAAAACTGGCCACGCCAAAGCTGGCTGTAACCGTCACGGCCCCATCGCCCACAGAGGTCTGTATCAGGGCTATGCGTTGCCTGAGCCGTTCCGCCACAATAACCGCACCTGCCATATCGGTTTCAGGAAGTACCACCACAAACTCCTCGCCACCGTAACGGACGGGCCAGTCGATGTTTTCGCGGACCCCGGAGCGGACCGATTCGGCACAGGCCTTCAGGACCTGGTCGCCGACAAGGTGTCCCCAGGTGTCGTTCACCCTCTTGAAGTGATCAATGTCGAACATGACTACCGAGATGGGGCGTTCGTAGCGGAAGGTGCGTTTGACCTCCTGGTGCAGCCGGTCTTCCAGGTAGCGCCTGTTGTAGATACCCGTGAGCGGGTCACGCATGGTCAGGAGCCGGACCTCCTCCATGCTTTGCTTGAGCGAGCTTTCCAGATCGATAATACGACGGGCGGTCATGAGCCGGACGGTGAGCTCTTCAGGAGTCACCGGCTTCACTAGATACTCGTCGGCGCCGGCTTCGAGCCCTGAAATGATGCTCTCCTTGGAGTCGCGGGAGGTGAGGAGGATCAGGTAGGTATAGTGCTCAAGACCAAGGCTCCGTACGGCCCGGCAAAGTTCGGGCCCGTCCATGACCGGCATGACCCAGTCGGTAATAACCAGAGGGAAATAGCCACTTTGAATACGCGCGAGAGCATCCTTGCCGTCAATGGCAACAACCACGTCGTACCCGATCTCGCGCAGATTCCCCTCGAGGACCGCTCTCAGTAGGGCATTATCCTCGGCTATGAGCACAGGATACGGGCATTGTCTCTGTTCATCCGTCATCTGACCACTCCTAGCCGCTGGAGAGAGAGTCCCCTCCCCCTGCAGCCATCATGTTTGACATCGCTCCATTGTTCGCTACCGTTTAAACGGAAGCAGTTACTCTCATCGCCCCCAAGGAGGCAGCACATGTTCGACATCGATGTTCAGGATGCCATTTTCAAGTCCATTCAGACAGAAAAAAATGCCATGAATTTCTACCAGTTTGGCGCCGGCAGGATGAAAAATCCGGACGCCGTAAAGGTTTTTGAGCTTCTGGCCCGCGAAGAGCGTGAACACGCCGGGCATTTCCACAAAATCTACCAGAGAAACGACATCCCGGATCTGGAAGCATTTCTGAACACTCCTCCCGACCATGCCTCAGACTGGATGGCATCCCTGGCCAAAACCATAGATGCCGACTTTACCGAGCAGAAGGCAATGGAGCTTGCCATGGAAAAGGAGTTGGGCCTGGAAAAGGCCCTGCGGGAAACCGCAGCCCGTATTGCCGATCCCCAGGTACGCGCGGTGTTCGAACTGAACGCCAGGGAGACCCGTAACCATTATGAAATGATAGAGTCCGAGTACGCGCGGCTCATGGCCATGGTGCACGAGTCCGACATGGACACCTATGTTCGGGAATAGCACGCACCAGCAATCGGGTATAGGGGGGACAGTCGTCGTCCCCCCTATCGCTTCCCGTCCTCGATGGTTCCAACCCCGCACATTCCACAGGTCGCAAAACGTAATAGCAACTGACCGAATCTCTCCACAAAAACCGTACGCAAAGCGTCTATCCGCCGCATTGTCGTGCCGATGCGATGTTCATGTGGCTGAGCCGTTGTCTCTAAACATATCGGCGGATTTCAGGTTGGCTGCATCAGGAAAAACAGGATTACAGAAAAGGAACAGTTACCGGAAAGAGCCCTCGCCCAATGGGCTCTTTCCGGTAACGGAAGGCGGGAAAGGACGTATCAGTAGGCGTGTGTATCGTTAAGAACTTCTGCCTCAGTGACCGGGGCCCGGAATATCCGGTACACCCAGATCTTGTAGGCGATAACGATGGGGACGAAGATAAGGGCAACCGCGGTCATGATTTTGAGCGTATAGGGGCTCGACGATGAATTGAAAATGGTCAGGCTATAGGCCGGGTCGAGGCTCGACGGGATCAGGTTCGGGAAGAGCCCTGCCACGCCGGTCGCAGCCACCATGAGGACTGTCACGCACGAGGCGGCAAAGGCCGCCAGAGTCGCCCCCTTGGCCGAGAAGAGGCGCGTGCCGACAAGCCCGGCCACGGCAAGCAGCGGAACAATGAACAGAACCGGCTGGGCCAGATAGTTATCGTACAGCTTCGTGGCGAATTTCGTGTAAGCGAGAAATGCCACCGCAACCACCAGGAGCACCGGCCAAACCTTGTCGGCAACGCCCTTCGCCCGGGCACTAAGCTCACCAACCGACTTGACCGAGAGGTAGAGGGCTCCGTGTACCGTGAAAAGGAGCACGAAGAGTACCCCAGTGAGAAGGCCGTAGGGATTTAGCAGACCAATGAGGCTGCCGTGGTAGCCGTTGGCGTCCATGGGAAGGCCGGCGAAGATATTGCCGAAAGCCACCCCGAACAGGAGCGCGGGCAGAAAGCTCGACACCTGAATAGCCACGTCCCAGGTCTTTTTCCAGGTCGCACTTTCAACCTTGCCCCGGAACTCAAAGGCCACACCGCGGACGATGAGAGAGAAGAGCAACAGCAGAAGCGCTGTGTAGAGATAGCTGAACATGAGCGCGTAGGTGGTCGGAAATGCGGCAAAAGTTGCACCGCCTGCGGTAAGCAGCCAGACCTCGTTGCCGTCCCAGACCGGTCCCACGGCGTTGATGAGCACCCGCTTTTCGCCGTCGGTCTTAGCGATTACGTTGTGCAGGATGCCCGTGCCGAGTACAAATCCGTCAAGCATGAAATAGACCGCCCAGAGTACACCCCAGAGAACGAACCAGGTAATCTGCAGTTCCATGTTAGGCCCCCTTTACCGTCGCAGGCTTAATGATTCCGGAAAGATCGTCGTCAGGTCCCTTGCGGGCATACTTGGCCAGCAAGTAGATATCGATGGCACCCAGCAGGCTGTAAATCAGCGTGAAACCCACCAGCGAACCGACCACCTGGGGCGTTGTCACGGCCTTTGAGACACCATCGGCCGTCTTGAGCACCCCATAGACGATCCAGGGCTGACGGCCCAGTTCCGCCACGATCCAGCCCAGTTGTGCAGCAATGTACGGGAGCGGCAGCGCGAGCAGCATCACGCGCAGGAAGAGGGTCCTGTTCTCAAGATTCTTCATCCGGGAAAGAATAACGCCGGCCAGGGCGGCTAGTGTCATGAACGTACCCAAGCCAACCATGAGACGGAAGCTCCAGAAGGTGGGCTGCACCGGCGGACGCAGTTCCTTGGGAAAGTCCTTGAGCCCCTTGATCTCGGCGTCAGGGGTGTGGAAGGCGAGCATGCTCACCATATTCGGAATACAGAGCCGTTCCACGGCGTTGCACTCATTCTGCGGGTCGGGGAGCAGAATCAGGTTCATGCCGACCCCTTTCTGGGTCTCCCAGACTGACTCCATGGCAGCGAACTTGGTGGGCTGAGTTTTGGCTATTTCCACCGCGTGGAAGTCACCGGAGAGGAATACCAGGATGGCGGCGACGAAGCCGAAGGTGGCTGCCATTCTGAACGAGCGGACAAAGAAGTCGATACGGTTCTTCCTGAGCAGGTGCCACGCGGAGATCCCCATCACGAAGAAAGCCGCCACCATGTAACCGGACGTCAGCGTGTGAACGAATTTGATGATGCCGTAGGGATTGGTTACCACGGCCAGGAAGTCGACCATTTCGGCCCGGCCGTTGCGCAGCACGTAGCCGACCGGCTTCTGCATCCACCCGTTGGCCAGCAAAATCCAGAGAGCCGAGAGATTGGTACCGATGGCCACGAGCCAGATGGCAACCGCATGGGTCGCCTTCGACACTTTGTTCCACCCGAAGATCCAGACGCCGATAAAGACCGACTCCAGGAAGAATGCCACCGTGGCCTCGATGGCGAGCGGAGCACCGAAGATATCACCCACGTAGCGGGAATACTCGGCCCAGTTCATACCGAACTGGAACTCCTGGGTAATGCCGGTGACCACGCCGAGGGCAAAGTTGATCAGAAAGAGCTTGCCCCAGAACTTTGCCATTTTCAGATAGGTTTCATCACCCGTACGCACGTACCGGGTTTCCATGTACGCCGTGAGGACGGAGAGGCCGAGGGTGAGCGGCACGAAAATGAAGTGGAACATTGTCGTTGCCGCGAACTGGAGCCTGCTCAGGGTTAGTACGTCCATTCGCCGTTACCTCCTTTGAGTATGTACTTCAGAGTGATTATGCGGCTGCAGCCGCTGCACATGTAAAGCGCCCATGAATGGGCGCGGTTTTATTAAGAGTACCATACAGGACTATTTTTATCCTGTATACAGGCAAAAAAATTTCAGAGTTTCGTGGTAGCGGCCAGCTCTTCGAGGGTCACCGCGTCAAGGGTTTCGGCGACTCTTTCTTGCACCTTCCGCCAAACGGGGTGAACGCCGCAGATATTATCCCGCTCGCAGGTGCCACTTCCAAGGAGGCAACGGTTGGGCATGATCGGTCCTTCCACCGCCTCCACCACTTCGCGCAGGGTGATGCGCGACGGGTGACGCCCCAGGATGAACCCACCCCCGGCACCCCGAAACGATTTTACAATGCCGATCTTTGCAAAGCTCTGGAGAATCTTGGCAAGAAACGTCTGGGGGACGTCCGTCGCCTCGGCGATCTCGCTGATGAGCGCCACAGTGCCCGGTGGAATCTGGGCAAGATAGATGACGCCGCGAATTGCGTATTCACCCTTCCGGGTTAATTCCATCATAACAATCCCTAAAAGACCGAATTTGTCTTTTTTATAACAGAGCTCATCAGAGCTGTCAAAAAGAAAATGAACCTCAAGCGAAAGTTATTTACTGCGAGGGTCAGAGAGAGACAATGCGGCGAGACGGTTGCCCCAAGAGAGCCAATTAATGCTGTCAAACGCAATGACAAGGGCGGTCGGGATGAACGTGTCCACTTCGCTCAGGGGATGGCCGAGAAGGCGCCCGGCAAAGGTCCGGATAAGCCGGACTTCCTCGGTGAATATTCGGTCGAAATCACCGCGCAGGGCTGGATCGGCCAGAGGATCGGCATCGATGCAGTTGAGGGTACACCATTCATCGTGCATAATCTCGCCCGAAACGTCGACGAGAGGAAGTCCGTGCAGGCGGCAGGTCATGGGACGATGCTCGTAGACGAGGCAGCGGCCGTGTCGATCCAGAAGCGGACAGGGAGTTTCGTCGTCATCGGGCATGAGTGCTTCCCACTCATCATCGGGGCGCATATTGAGGATGAAGGGCTGATCGAATTCGGGCCATACCAGCCTGAGGATTGCGATGCGCTCCCGACAACGGACAAGAACCTGCTCGCGTACCTCCGGATCGAGCCGGTCAAAGCCCCGGCGCAGAAAGGCCGCGTCCAGGAGCGTTATGTCGAAGAGCCCCCGGCAGCAGTCCGAACAGCCGTCGGCACAGCGGATGCGGTCGCCCGAACTGTCGAGGCAGGCGCGGAACCAGTCGTCGATGCGGGAGAGCAGGCTGCCGTAGTGGTCGAGAATTTCTTTCATGGTCCATTAAAAAGGCAGGCGGGTGCACTCCCGCCTGCCTTCTCCTCATGCTTTCGAAGCCGCCGGCCCTTGTCAAGCCAGCAGCTCGGACTTGGTAAAAATTGTCCGGAGTTCGTACCCTTCCTGTTCGATATTCTCGCGGCCCCCCTCTTCACGGTCAACCAGGGAAACGATGCAGAGTACCTTGAGCCCTTCCTCTTCAGCCCGCTTGACGGCTTTCATGGAAGATCCGCCGGTGGTCACAACATCTTCCACAATGACCACCTTTGATCCGGGAGGAAGATTCTTGCGTCCTTCAAGCCACTGGCCCGTGCCGTGCCCCTTGGGTTCTTTGCGGATGATGAACGCGTGCATCGGGCGTCCATCCAGAAATGCGGCAATGGAGGTTGCCGTGGCAATGGGGTCGGCGCCGAGGGTGATCCCCCCTACCCCCTGGACCCCTTCCACATCCTTGATGGCCTCATAGAAGAGCTTGCCCACCAGCAGTCCCCCTTCGGCATGGAGGGTGGTCTGCTTACCATCGAAATAGAAGTCGCTTTCGCGGCCCGAAGCGAGGATTACTTTCCGCTTTTCGTAGGACAGCTCCAGGATGATCTGCTTCAGTCGGTCCTTGTCAGTCATTGGTCGGTTCACTCCTTTCAGAAAAGATCCAGTTGGGGTTCGGCCATGAGGCGCGGGAATGTGATCGGGTAGCCGCCGGAGAAACAGGCTTTGCAGAAGGGATTGCTGCCGGCGCCCACGGCCTGGAGCAGCCCTTCCTCCGAAAGGTAGCCCAGTGAATCGGCGGTTATGTACTTGCGGATTTCCTCGATGGTATGGGACGAGGAGATAAGTTCTTTGCGGGTGGGGGTGTCAATGCCGTAGTAGCATGGATAGCTCGTGGGGGGCGACGAGATGCGAACGTGAACCTCGGATGCGCCGGCGTTGCGTACCATTTTCACGATCTTGCGGGACGTGGTGCCTCTGACGATAGAGTCGTCGATGACCACCACCCGCTTTCCCTTCAGCACCTCCCGCACCGGATTGAGCTTGATCTTGACACCAAAATGCCGGATCGACTGCTGGGGCTCAATGAAGGTACGGCCCACGTAATGGTTGCGGATAAGCCCGAGCTCAAAGGGAATACCCGCCTCCTGGGCATAACCCAGGGCTGCGGGAACACCCGAATCGGGAACCGGGATGACGATATCGGCATCGATGCGGTGCTCGCGGCAGAGTTGGCGCCCGAAGTCCTTGCGTACCTGGTAGACGTTCTTGCCGAAGATGTACGAATCTGGGCGAGCGAAGTAGACGAACTCGAAAATACAAGGAGCCGGTTCGATCTTCTTATGCGGAAAATGGGAGGTGAGCCCGTCCTTGGTAATGACCACGATCTCGCCCGGCTCGATCTCCCTGACAAATTCGGCCTCGATCAGGTCCAAGGCACAGCTCTCGGACGCAACCACCCAGGCATCGCCGAGCTTGCCGAGACAGAGGGGGCGGAAGCCGTGGGGATCGCGGGCAGCCACCATGCGGGTTTCCGTCAGGAACAGAAGACAGTAGGCCCCCTTGATCCGCCCGAGGGCATCGATGATCCGGTCCTCCAGGGAACTATGCTTGGAAGTGGCCAGCAGGTGGAGGATCACCTCCGTGTCCATAGTGGTCTGGAAAATGGAACCCCAGGCCTCCAACTCGTCCTTGATGTACTGGGCGTTCACCAGGTTGCCGTTGTGGGCAATGGCAATGGAGCCCCTGGAGTAGTCGACCTTGATGGGCTGCACGTTCTTGAGGACCGAGTCGCCGGTGGTGGAGTAGCGCACGTGCCCGATGGCGGATTCACCGGGAAGATTGCCGAAGATTTCCTGATTGCCGAAGACATCCGCCACAAGCCCCATGCTCCGGTGGGTGTAGAGGCTGCGGCCGTCCGAGGAGACGATGCCGCAGGCTTCCTGTCCCCGGTGCTGAAGGGCGTAAAGGCCCAGGTACGTCAGATTGGCCGCCTCAGGGTGGCCGTAGATACCGAAAATGCCGCACTCTTCCGTTGGTCTGTAGAGCTTCATCATCTCTCCAAAATGGTGTGGGCGGGAAACCGCCCCCTACAGCAGGTTTGCCTTCGCGTAGTCGGCCGCGTTGCGGAACAGGACGAGTCCATCTCCCTCTTCGGGAAGGTCCTCGCGGGTCCAGCGGGGATGATTGGTCCGGTGGAGGAACGCCTCGGGGTGGGGCATCATGCCCATGAGCCGGCCGGATTCATTGCAGACGGCAGCGATGGCGTTGACCGACCCGTTGGGGTTCAATGGAAACTCCATGGTCGGTGCCGAATATGTTTCGTCGGAATAGGTGAAGACCGCCAGGTGCTTCGCTTCAATAGCGGCAAGAGTTGCCGGGCTGTCCACCACGAACTTCCCTTCCCCGTGACGTATCGGCAGATAGAGCCCCGTCTCCACCCCTTTCGTGTAAATTGACGGCGATGCCTGATCGACCTTCAGGTACACCCAGCGATCCTGGAACCTGCCGCAGGCATTGAAGGTGAGTGTTGCCGTCTGGGCCAGATAGGCACCGTCCACGGCAGGCAACAGCCCCATCTTGGTCATGAGCTGGAACCCGTTGCAGACGCCGAGGATCAGCTTGCCCGCGTCAATGAAGCGTATGATCTGGTCGATCAGGTGCTCTTCCAGGTCGTCGACCCGGGCATATCTGAAACGGTTTGCCTGGGCCTTGGCACTCCCCAGGTCGTCCCCGTCCAGGAACCCGCCGGTAAGATTGAGAAAGTGGAAATCGTCGAGCCGGATCTCACCGGTGAGAATATCGGATATGTGGGCAATGACGGTCTCATCGAAGCCGCCCAGGCGGCAGGCGTGAGCCGCCTCCATTTCGCAGTTTGTGCCGTTGCCGGTTATAACTATCGCTCGTGCCTTTGCCATTGATTACAGCTCCCTCAGCGGGCTCTGCCACGCTTGCTTGAGTTCGTCGATCCCTGCGTCGATGACCCTGGTGCCCGAAAGACCGGTAACCGTCACCCTCCCCTCTTCCGTCACCACCCCGATGGAGGAGAAGCAATTCGCTGCCATGACCGACTCGAAAGCCTCCCGATTCTCGGGGCGGACCGTGACGAGGTGCCGCGACGCAGACTCTGAGAACAGGAGAGCTGCATCTCCTTTCAGGGCTTCGTCACCGCTCCAGAGGACCCGTGACAGTTCGGCGACAATGCCAAATCCGCCGGCAAAAGCCGTTTCGGCCAAGGCCACGGCGAGCCCGCCATCGGAAAGGTCGTGGCACGAAGCAACCAGGCCCTGGCTGATGGCCCGGTGCAGGGCGCGGTAGCGCGGCAGCGCCTTGGCGGTGTTCACCTGCGGCACGCTGTTACCCACTAATCCCTTGAGGGCCATGTACTCGGAGCCTCCCAGTTCATAGCCGGTCTTGCCCAGGAGGTAGACGATGTCGCCCGGACGCTTGGCGTCCATGGTGACCGCCGTACGGATGTCGTCGATCTTGCCGATGACAGAGAACAGGAGGGTCGGCGGAATGGAAATCTTTACGTTTCCGTCCCAGAAGTCGTTCTTCATGGAATCCTTGCCAGAGATGAGAGGGATGCCGAAGGCGACGCAATAGTCGTAGAGGGCCTTGTTGGAGCGAACCAGTTGGGCCATCTTGTACTCGCCGTCAGGGGTCTTGTCCGACTGGACCGGGTCACACCAGCAGAAGTTGTCGAGCCCCGCCACGAGATCCAGGGAGCCGCCCACGGCCACATAGTTGCGCAGGGCCTCATCAATGGCGTTGGCGGTCATGTGATAGGCATCGATGTCGCTGTACCGCGGGCAGATCCCGTGGCTCACCACGACCCCCTCGAAGGAGTCGAGCACCGGCCGGATCACCGCCGCATCCGAGGGACCGTCGTTGGCAACGCCCGTGAACGGTTTCACCACGCTCCCCCCCTGCACCTCGTGGTCGTAGCGCCGGACCACCGACTCCTTGGAGCAGATATTGAGCGAACCGAGCAGTTGCTTCAGGTCGGCCGCGTAGTCTTGCTTCACCTCCAGCGCCGGCTCTTCGTGGCGCTTCACTTCCCAGACCCCCCGCATCTGCATGGGGGGTAGTCCACCATGGAGGAAGTCCATGGGAAGATACGCGATGGTTCTGTCCCCGTACATGATATGGAAGTAGCCGGAATCAGTGAACTCACCGAGGATGGTTGCCTCCACACCGAAACGGCGGGCCATGGCTATGAACTCGTCGATGTGCTCGGGCGGAACAGCGAGGCTCATCCGCTCCTGGGCCTCTGAGATCAGGATCTCCCAGGGATCGAGACCCGGATACTTGAGAGGTGCTTTGGACAGATCCATACGGCAGCCGCCGCACTCGCCCGACATCTCACCGATAGACGAGGAGAGTCCGCCGGCACCGTTGTCGGTGATAAAGTTGTAGAGCCCCTTGTCCCGTGCCCGGATAAGGAAATCGGTCATCCGCTTCTGGGTGATGGGATCGCCGATCTGCACCGCCGTTACCGGAGAACCTTCGTGGAGTTCTTCGGATGAGAAGGTTGCGCCGTGGATGCCGTCCTTGCCGATGCGGCCGCCGGTCATGACGATCAGGTCGCCGGGGCGGATGAACTTCTCGTGGGCCGGAGCTCCGTTGATGGTGGCAGGCATGAGCCCTGCCGTACCGCAGAAGACCAGGGGCTTGCCGGCAAAGCGATCGTCAAAGACGATGGAGCCGTTCACCGTAGGAATACCACTCTTGTTGCCGCCGTGCTCCACCCCCTCCACGACGCCCTCGTAGATGCGGCGCGGGTGCAACAGCCGGCTTGGCAAAGGCTTGTCGTAGAACGGCGAAGCAAAGCAGAAAACATCGGTATTAAAGATGAGCTTTGACCCTTTGCCGGTGCCGAAGGGGTCCCGGTTTACGCCGACAATGCCGGTGAGCGCCCCGCCATAGGGGTCCAGGGCCGACGGAGAGTTGTGGGTCTCCACCTTGAACACCAGGGACCAATCGTCATTCCAGCGGATGACACCGGCGTTATCCTTGAAGACCGAGAGACAGAAGTCCCGCTCGCCGAGCTGTTCACGCACCGTCTTGGTGGTTCCCTGGATAAAGGTCTTGAAGAGGGAACGAATCTCCTCGCGATTGCCGTTTTCGTCGATATATTCGATAGTGCCAGAGAAAATCTTGTGCTTGCAGTGCTCCGACCAGGTCTGGGCAATGGCCTCCAGTTCCGCGTCGGTGGGCTTAGCCGCAAGTCCGACCTTGGACCGTTCCGCTATGACTGCCGGATTGCGGTAGTGGGCCTGGATCACCTTCATTTCGTCCAGCGTGAGGGCAAGGACCCCTTCACGGCTGATCCTCATCAGTTCGTCGTCGGAAACGTTCAGGTCGATCTCCCGAACCTGGGCGCGGGTCTCTCCCGTCACCTTGGGAACAACGACTGCAACCCCGCCGGCAGCGGCGAATTCCGCCCGATCCAGAATGATGTAGCGCTGGATGAGCGTGTTGCAGAGGAGATCGCGGGCAATCCGTTCCACATCGGTCCGCGACAGGGCTCCGGAAAGCAGGTACTGCACCGAGGTGTAGACCCCCTCCCCCGCGGCAAAGGGGCGTCCGGTGATATATTCAATAGCCTCCCTGGCTGTCCTGCCCACGTTGTCGGTAACACCGGGGCGGAAGCCCACCTCTACCAGGTAGTCGAACCCATCGGCCAGAGGCCGATCCAGGCTCCAGGTCTGAATGACCGGGTCGCTGAACGGTTCCGAGGCGGCCTTCTCCAATTCGTCCGGCGAAAGGCCGGCGTCCACGGTGTAGACGTCGATGGTACGCACCTCGTGCACCGGCAGGTGGAGAAAATGCTCAATCTCCCGTCGAACCCGCTCGCCGCGGGCATCGCGAACTCCCTCTTTCAGGGCGACTTCGATTCGTTGCGCCATTTACTGTTCCTTTTCCATGATGACCGTCCGTATCGGATAGGGAATGGTGATCCCTTCCTCGCGGAACCGTGCGATGATCTGTTCATTGATTTTATCGGTGGTAGCAAAGACAGAGCCGTATTCACTTACCCAGAAGAAGAGCGACACATTCAGAGCGCTGTCGCCGAACGACACGAAAAACGCCTCCGGCGCCGGCTCCCGCAGCACCTCCGGAACCGAAAGGGCAGTTTCGACCAGCAGCGACTTGGCCCGCTCGACATCATTGTCGTAGGAAATACCGACGTTGATCCGTCCCTTGGCCCGGACGTCGGGAAACGCAAGGTTGATGATGGTTGTGTTACAGAGCTCCGAATTGGGAATGATCAGGAGCGTATTGTCCACAGTTTTGATCTTGGTGGTCCTCAGCCCGATATCGGCTACATCGCCCCATTGGCCGGAGGCAAGCTGAATCCGGTCGCCAATACGGAAAGGGCGGTCCACCATCAGGGTAAAACCTGAGATCATGTTGGCCAGGGTTTCCTTTGCCGCCATACCGATGGCAAGGGAGCCGATTCCCAGTGCCGTCACCACCGAGAGGATGTCGTAATTGAAATGTCTGAGCACCACCATCAGGGCGATACCTGCCAGGAAGATGGTGATGAGCTTTTCCAGCGGGGGTATGATCTGCCGATCGACTCCTCCGCCGTGGCGCTCAGCAAGACGGCTCCCGTACCACCCTAATAGCTCGTTTGTGATTCGCCAGGCAATATTGGTAACAACAATGACGTTAACGATGAATAGTGCCCCGGCACTGAGCACATGGGCCTTCTCAGGAAACGGCAACGACTTGACCGCATAGTAGAGACCCGCCAGGACCACCAGCAGGCATGCCGGCGGCGTCACGCGAGCCAGAATCCGGTCATCCAGGTCGGTGCTCGTAAACGCGGTGAACCGGGGAACCCATCTGGTGAGCAGGGTCCGGAGCAACAGAGACAGCCCCCAGAAAATGCTGAAGATGATCAGGGCGATGAGGGCTTCTTTCAGCCAGAAGAGCAGCAGATGATCTCCTGCCTCCAACCGGTAGAAGTTGCTGAGAAACGCTATGATGTCAGCCACCGAAGACCCTCGTGAAGATGGTGTTCACATGCTTCAGGTGGTAGTTGAGGTCAAAAGCCTCACGGATTTCATCCTCCGGGAGGAAACCGCGCACTTCACCGTCGGCCAGAAGTTCTTCCTGGAAATCCTTGCCCTGCTCCCACACCTTCATAGCATTGCGCTGGACCAGTTCATAGGCCTTCTCGCGGGACGCACCGGCAGTGGCCAACTTAAGGAGCACCCGCTGAGAGAAAATGAGTCCGCGCATGAGATTCAGGTTCCGCATCATGTTCTCGGGGTAAACCACGAGATTGTCGATGAGGCCGATGGTCCGGTTGAGCATGAAATCGAGACAGATGGTAGCATCCGGGCCGATGACTCGCTCGACGGACGAGTGAGAGATGTCCCGCTCGTGCCAGAGGGGTACGTTTTCGAGGGCGGATACCGAATAGCCCCGCATGAGCCGTGCAAGACCGGTCAGGTTCTCGGAGAGGACGGGATTGCGTTTGTGGGGCATGGCTGACGACCCCTTTTGCCCCTTGCTGAAAAACTCTTCGGCCTCGAGCACTTCGGTCCGCTGGAGATGACGAATCTCCACGGCAAACTTCTCGATGGAGGTGGCGATGATCGCCAGGGTGGAGAAGAACTCCGCGTGGCGGTCCCGCTGGATCACCTGGGTCGAACAGGGAGCCGGCTTGAGCCCTGCCTTGGCGCAAACAGCCTCCTCTACCATCGGATCAATGTTGGCAAAGGTGCCGACCGCCCCGGATATCTTGCCGTAGGCAATGGTTTCCCGGGCAGCCTCCATCCGGCGGAGATTGCGCTTCATCTCGTCGTACCAGAGAGCCATCTTGATGCCGAAGGTGACCGGTTCGGCATGGATGCCGTGGGAACGCCCCATCATCGGCGTATCCTTGTGTTCGTAGGCGCGGCGCTTAATGACCTCCATGAGCCGCTTGATGTCATCGATGATGAGATCGGAGGCCTCGGCCAGCAGCATGGCGAACGAGGTATCGAGCACGTCCGACGAGGTGAGTCCCAAGTGGACAAAGCGTGAATCATCTCCGATGTAGTCGGCAACGGAGGTGAGAAAGGCGATGACGTCGTGCTTCACCGTCCGCTCGATCTCATCAATGCGGTCTACGTCGAAGTCAGCCTTTGCCTTGATGCGCTCTACCGCGTCGCGGGGCACGTTGCCCAGGTCAGCGTGGGCCTCGCAGGCGTAAATCTCGATGTCGAGCCACTTCTGGTAGCGATTGCGCGGTTCCCAGATACGGGCCATTTCGGGACGGCTGTAACGTTCGATCACGGGCGGGTCCTTCCTTTCGTTCAGTAAAGTATGTGCAGTCCCTGACAGGCGTCGGAATACACGAAGCGTCCATCCTGCGCGGGTCGGTCAGCAGACTGTTGAAAAATCATGCAGGGTCGGTATTCGGGGTACCGTTCGCTCCATAACTCAACGTACCGGCGGGTACGCAGAATCTTCTGCTCACGTACGCCGTGCATCCCGGTCTCATGCAACAGCCTGTCAGATGTTCAAAAGCTCGCTGGGCCGATACTGATCGCCCACAACGAGACGTGGAGAGCAGATGTTTTGCCCGGCCAGGAAACTGGCGGTCACTTGGCGGGCCATGACGGGATCGTTGTTTACCTCCGAGAGGTGGGCAAGAAAAAGTCCCTCCAGTCCGGGGTTGATCACCTCGGCCAGGAGGGCCGCTGTATCGTTGTTGGATAGGTGTCCGTGACGGGACTTGATCCGCTGCTTCAAGTGCCAGGGATAGGGACCGTCCATCAGCATCCCTTCATCGTGATTCGACTCCACGACCAACGCCCGGCAGCCTGCAAGCTTGTCAGCCACGAGACGGGTTGCGGTCCCCAGGTCGGTGGCAATCCCCACCTTGCCCTCCCTGCTCTCAACGGTGAAACCCACGGGATCGCAGGCGTCATGGGTTATACGGAAGGGGTCAACGAGCAGGTCGCGAAACGTAAAGGAGTAGCCCGACTCGAACTCCGTCACGTAGACTCCATGGATCTGGCCGCTGATCTCCCGATGTGTCGGATAGCTCACGTGAACCGGTATTCGGTACTTCCTGGCCAGAACTCCGGCCCCCCGCACATGGTCCGTATGCTCGTGACTGATGAACAGTGCATCAAGCTGGGCGGCATCAACCCCGATGAGGGAGAGCCTACGGACCAGTTCCCGGGCCGAGAGGCCTGCATCGATGAGAATCCTGCTCTCGCCGGTCTCGATGAACAGGGAATTGCCTTTGCTCCCGCTGGCGAGGAGACAAACCCTCACACACCCTCCATTCATGGCCTTGTGGTACTACCGGCAAGCGAACAGCTCAACCTATCTTATATACAGGAAACAGGGGGAATGATTCAAGGCGAAAGGCGGAAAATTTTTTTAACGATCAACGGCTGCCGGATACCGGCTCCGGTCAGAGTCGCGAAGGTCACTCAAGCAGATTGAGGTAATCAATACTTCCATCTCCGGTGATGGGATTCAGAGGCAGCACAATGTGAAAAGTTGAGCCGGGAAATTGCTCGGGGTTGTAGCCAGGTGACTCGACCCATATCTCGCCGCCGTGCATCTCGACTATCCCCTTGGCAATGGAAAGTCCCAGACCCGCGCCGCGCGCCTTGAATGCCACCTTGCCCGAACTGTGCTCTTCAATGTTTCCCACCTCGTAGAATTTGTCGAATATCCGGAGCTGGTCATCCATATCGATGCCGATGCCGGTGTCTGTGATAGTGATTTCAACGTAAAGGTGCTGTTCCTTGCCGATATTGACCACCGGCTTGACCAGCTCCGGAATCGGCGCCTGCTTGGAGCGAAGCAGGTACTTGGTCCGGGTGGAAACAGTGATTCGGCCGCCATCGGGGGTAAACTTGATGGCGTTGCCGATGACGTTAGACATGAGCTGCATGAGTCGCACAGGGTCTCCCTTGATCCGGGGGACCGTTTCATCCAGTTCGCCGACCAGCTTCTGCTTGCGCATTGAGACGAAAAAGCGGAGCTCGTTCATGGAGTCTTCGACCAGCCGGTTCACATCGACATCGTCGAGCTTGAGCCGGAGCCGTCTTTCGTCGATCATCGAAATGTCGACCATATCCTTGACGATATTGTCGAGCCGGGCAGCAGCATTGGAGATGTTCTGCACCATGTCGATCACATTCCGGTCGACCTTGCCACTCATATCGGAAAGGATCAGCTCCGCATACCCCATGATCACGGTAAGTGGCGTTTTGAGCTCGTGGGAGGCTATCCCCAGGAATGAGTCCTTCATCTTGTTGAGGCGGGCCAGGTCAGTGGCGCTTTTTTCCAGGTTGAAAAGAATCTCCCGTTCACGGGTTACATCGCGGATGATGGCTTGAATGAGGCGCTCGGACCCAATGGTAACGGTGTTGGCGTGAATAAGTCCCACAACCTGTTCACCTTCCACTCGCGAGAAGCGGATCTCCTCCGCCACATGTCTCCCCTTCCCCACCTCTTGGAAAAAATTGTAAACAATGGGGATATTGTGGGTTTTGACCAGGACAAGCATCCTGCTCAGAGGCAGACCGACGACCTCCTCTGAGCTGTGGCCAAAAAACTCCTCCGCCATCTTATTCACCATTTTGACGATCTCGTTCTCGTCAACGACAACGATGGCATCACTGGCGTCTTCCAGCAGAGATTTGTACAGCTCTTCGCTCTTCTCCAGTTCGAGACTCAGGCTTTCCAGCTTGAGGTATGACGAATGGAGATCATTGTGGATATTTTCAAGCTCCTGGTAATTGCGCTTGATCTCCTCCTCGCGGTTTCCCAGGGCCTCTGACATGACGTTCACATTCCGGGCCAGCTCGTTGAACTCATATACGGACAGCTCGTCGATCCGGTGGTCGAAGTTCCCCTCCGTGATCTTTTTCACCCCGCCCAACAGGGCGGAAATGGGTTGAACAATGCTTTTCTTGACGAAAATAACCACCAGCGAGAAAGAGATCAGAAAAAAGAGCCCGAGCACCATCACGGAACGGAGGATGATCCCCTCAACCTTCTGATCCACCACCTTTTGCGAGAAACCGATGTGGATGAGCGCCACCTGCTTGCCATCCGATGAACGGACCGGCGTCACCGTATCGTAATAGGCTCCATCCTCCCCGATCAGGTGGATACTCTGGTCGAGTCGGGTGGTAAAAGCCTTCTTGATGATGTCGAAGCGTAGGGAGCGATAGACGGGATCGTTGAGAAACAGAACTGAACTTTCGCTGTCTGTAATGACGCAATAGGCAATTTCGGGGCTGGAATTGACCAAATCCCGACATTTTTCACTGAGGCCTTCGATGTCCCTGATGTCGATGCCGAGCCCGACAACCTTCTCGATACTCCCGCGCAAGGAGGTTCCGAGGCTTTGCGATCGCAGGATCAGCGCCTGAATATAATCACGCCTGAACCCCACGATATCCATGCCGGAATTGGCGGCAATCGTGAGAAACAGAATGATGAATGAAAAAAGGATTATTCGCTTTTCAAGGGTATTTTTCATGGAACCGTATGAACAAGGACGGAGAAAGCGCTCGTTCTTGACGGGCTTATAGTAGCACAACTTTCATAACCTTCTCATCTTTTTTATACATGAGGCTGTCTCGCCCGATGCAGCGAGAGAACGGCTCTGACGGCACAAAACGGTTGACGCTCGGCCCGCAACTCTATATGATTGTGAGGTTTGTATACTAAAGGCTCGCCGAGCTCTCACATCACGCGACAGGAGGATTCAATGGCTCTCAGAGTTGCAATCAACGGTTTCGGCAGGATCGGACGCTCCGTGCTCCGCGCGGCTGCCAAGGAGAAGGGCATTGAGATTGTTGCCATCAACGACCTCACCGACGCCAAGACCCTGGCTCACCTTCTTAAATACGATTCGGTCCACGGTCCGTTCCCCGGCAAGGTTGAGGTAGGCGACGGCGCAATCGTCGTGAACGGCAAGCCCATCACCATCATCGCCGAGAGAAATCCCGAACTTCTCCCGTGGAAAAAGATGAAGATCGACGTGGTCCTGGAAGCGACGGGCCTGTTCACGGCACGTGAAAAAGCCGAACTCCACCTGAAGGCTGGCGCCAAGAAAGTCATCATCTCGGCTCCCGCCACCAACGAAGACATCACCATCGTCATGGGGGTCAACCACGACGCCTATGATCCGAAGAAGCACAACATCATCTCAAACGCATCCTGCACCACAAACTGCCTCGCCCCCGTGGCAAAGGTTCTCCATGAAACCTTCGGCATCGAAAAAGGATTGGTTACCACGGTTCACTCCTACACCAACGACCAGCAGATTCTCGACCTTCCCCACAAGGACCTGCGTCGCGCCCGGGCAGCGGCCATGTCCATGATCCCGACCACCACCGGTGCCGCCAAAGCGGTCTCCCTCGTTCTTCCGGAACTGAAAGGGAAACTGGACGGCATGGCCATCCGCGTCCCGACCCCCAACGTCTCGGTGGTCGACCTCGTGGTCACCCTCAAGAAGAAGACCGATGCCGAAAAAGTGAACGCAGCCCTCAAGAAAGCCGCCAAAGGGAGCCTCAAGGGAATCCTCAGGTTCGAGGAAGAGCCCCTGGTCTCCATCGACTTTAACGGCACCACCCACTCCTCCATCGTTGACGCTCTGAGCACCAAGGTCATTGACGGCACCATGGTAAAGGTTCTTTCGTGGTATGACAACGAAACCGGTTTCTCCAACCGGGTCGTGGACCTGATGAAGCTCATCGCGTCCAAGTAAACCGGATACGCGCAAAAGGGGGGATCAATCCCCCCTTTTCTTTTTGCCCGCCAGTCGAACCGATCCCGCCCCTGCATTGCTGACACTATCTACTCGGGAGGAAACCATGGCAATCCGCTATATTGACGAAATATCCGAACTCAAAGACAAAAAGGTCTTCATCAGGGTCGACTTCAACGTTCCCTTGGATGAACATCAGAACATCACTGAAGACACGCGCATCAGGGCGGTCCTCCCTACGATCAACTTTGCCCTCGATGCCGGCGCGAAAGTGGTTCTCGCCTCTCACCTGGGACGCCCAAAGGGAGAGCGCAAGCCCAAGTATTCCATGGCCCCGGCGGCAAAGCGTCTCTCGCGGCTTCTGGGCAAAGAGGTACTCTTGGCGCCCGACTGCATCGGCAGCGAAGTACGGCAGATGATCGATGCCATGAAATCCGGCGACATCATCATGCTGGAAAACGTGCGCTTTTATGAAGGTGAGGAGAAAAATGACGAAAACTTTGCCCGAGAACTGGCCAACGGCTGTGAGATCTACGTAAACGATGCCTTTGCCGTCTCACACCGGGCTCATGCGTCGGTTGAAGCGATAACAAAGTTCTTTCCGGTAGTTGCGGCCGGATTTCTCATGAAGAACGAGATGAATTATTTCGAAAAGGCGATGCAAAAGCCGATTCGCCCCCTGGTCGCTATCTTGGGCGGGGCCAAAGTCTCGGGCAAACTGGAAGTTCTCGAAAGCCTTCTCAACAAGGTGGACAAAATCATCATCGGCGGCGGCATGGCATTCACCTTTCTGAAGGCCCTCGGCTACAACGTGGGCAAGTCGCTGGTGGAGGAAGACCTGATCGAAACGGCCCGCTCAACCTACGCCAAAGCCCGTGAAAAGGGAATCAAGTTCTATCTCCCCGTTGATTGCGTGGCTGCCGATCGATTCAACCCCGAGGCCGAGACCAAGGTAACCACCATTCAGGAAATCCCCGAAGAGTGGATGGCTCTCGATATCGGTCCTGCCACGGTTGCCCTCTTCACCGAGGCACTCCAGAGCGCCAAGACCATCATCTGGAACGGTCCCATGGGGGTTTTCGAGATGGATGCCTTCTCCCGCGGCACCTTTGCCATGGTGACTGCCGTGGCCAACTCCTACGCCCTTACCATCGTCGGCGGCGGCGACACCGACTCTGCGGTCCACCGCGCCGGCGAATATGCCAAGATCAGCTACATCTCCACCGGCGGCGGCGCTTTCCTTGAGCTCCTCGAAGGCAAGAAACTTCCCGGCATCAAGGTGCTGGAAGAAAACGGAAAATAGGAGGAGCGGCCATGAGAACACCTGTGATTGCAGGAAACTGGAAGCTGTTCAAAAAACGCGCCGAGGCCCGTGAGCTGGTCAATGGACTTGTTTCCCTGGTGAAGGACGTCCAGGGGGTCGAAATCGTCGTAGCTCCGGTCTTCACCGTACTGGCCGCCGTAAAGGGCGCCCTGGACGGCTCAGCCATCAAGCTCGCTGGCCAGGACTGCTTCTGGGAAGAGGAAGGGGCTTACACCGGCGAGATTTCCCCGGGCATGCTCGTGGATGCCGGATGCAGCCACGTCATTATCGGCCATTCGGAGCGCCGTCAGTATTTCGGCGAAACTGATGAAACCGTGAATCGTAAGATCAAGGCCGCCCTCAAAGCAGGACTCGCGGCCATTGCCTGCATCGGAGAATCCCTGGCAGAGCGCGAAGCAGGCACGACGTTCGACGTGCTGCGGACGCAGCTGAACGGCGGACTGGCCGGGCTATCCGCCGACGACCTCAAAGACGTCATCATCGCCTATGAGCCGGTATGGGCCATAGGCACCGGAAAAACCGCCACGGACGCCCAAGCCCAGGAGGCTCACGCCTTCATCAGAGGGGTGGTGTCCGAACTTCTCGGCAAACCGGCAGCAGAGGCGGTTCGCATCCTTTACGGGGGCAGCGTAAAGCCAGAGAACATCAAGGGGCTCATGACCCAACCCGATATCGACGGCGCCCTGGTGGGAGGAGCCAGCCTCAAGGCGGACTCTTTTGCGGCGATTGCCTCGTTCAGCATGTAAACACGAAAGAACGCCAAGTTAGGACTTGGCTTTTCAACTAACCTGTGGTATGGATTGCAGGTTACTACATACAGTGGAGTTGGCATTATGATGATCTTTTTGACGTTTCTTCACATTCTCGTCTGTCTTGCACTTATCGGAATCGTTTTGCTCCAGTCTGGCAAGGGAGCCGAAATGGGCGCATCGTTCGGTGCGGGCGGCAGCCAGTCGGTCTTCGGTGCCAGCGGGGGAACAACCTTCCTTAGCAAGCTCACCACTGCCGCGGCCATCATATTCATGCTGACATCCCTTACCCTCGCGTATCTGTCCGGACGTGCGGAAACCTCGTCCATCATGCCCGCCAAAGGCGTGTCGGCTCCGGCTCCCAAACCGGCTGCACCACCGGCACAACCTCAACAGACCCAGCCGGCTCCCGCGCAACCGGCGGTACCGGCACCGGCAGCACCTGCAAAATAGGAATTTTTAAAAAAAGCAGTTGACACCCAGGTAAAGATAATGCTAAAAAGTGAGTTCTTGATGACGAAGCACCAGATATCATCACTGTTTAGACAATAGAAGGTTTGCGGTAGTGGCGGAATTGGTAGACGCACCAGCTTGAGGGGCTGGCGGGGGTTACCCCGTGATGGTTCGAGTCCATTCTACCGCACCAACATTGAAGGCCCATCTACTGATGGGCCTTTTCTTTTACCTAACGCTCACCACTTATACGCCGATACTTACCCACACAAACAAATAAGGGGGCGCGCCACATGAAACGGCGCGCCCCTTATTTGTTTGTTAAAGCCGGAAAAGTTATCAACGGTCCTGGCGGGACTGGTTTACATAGATACTGCTCCGCTTCTCGGCGAATGTCAGATGGCCGAGCATGGCGTTGCGGGCACGCTCGCAATCTTTGTCGCGTATCGCCTCGAAGATGGCTTTATGATGAGCAAAGAGCGTCCTGTGGTCCTCTTCGGTAAGGTAAACGGCCCGCCAGACACTGCGCTGGAACTCCTTCATGGCCTCGAAAATAGTCTGCATCAGGTGGAGCCAGACCACATTGTGGGTTGAACGGGCAATCACAATGTGGAAATTGGCATCCAAATCCTCGGAAGGCTTGAGACCGTTAAGGTTTGCCTCCATATTCCAGACGATTCCTTCAAGTTTACGGACATCATCGGGTAGCGCACGCTGGGCGGCATAATAGGCAGTCCATGCCTCCATGCATTTGCGGACTTCGATGACATCCAGCGCCCTCTCCTGCTCGACCTTGATAATCTCGGACAGAGGCGGCCCAGACGCGGCATCCATGAGGGATTTGACGATAGTCCCGCCCCCCTGGTACGACTCCACAAGACCTGCTGCAGCCAGAATATTGAGGGCTTCGCGGACCGACGGACGCGAAACGCCGAACATCTCTGCCAGCTCACGCTCAGGTGGAAGCTTTTCCCCTGGGGTGAATTCGCCGGCAAGAATGGAGCTGCGGATCTGCTCGGCGATTTGGGTTGATATTTTTTTGGGCTTGATCGGCTTGAAGTTCATGGCGGGCTTCCGGATGAGACATTAATCATATGACCGGATATGAATACACCATAGCTCAACCGAAGGCAATCAGTATTATCCTGAGCAAGCGGTCAGAGGAGCATTCAAACGTACTGGTGTAGCAGGACATCCGGGGGCGAACAACTGCCCCCGAATCGGCTGGTGACTGTTCAGAGTAATGGGGGCAAGAGGCTTGCTGCAAGCACCTCAGTGACATGCAGTACCCGGATGGGCGGCGTCTCCTGGGCCAAGGCCTTACGAAGCTGGAGAAGACAGCCGGGGTTGGCAGTGACGAGAACGTCGGCCCCAGTGGCCTTGATGTTCTCCACCTTGCGGCGCAGCACGCGGTCGGACATCTCCGGCTTCTCGATGTTGTACGTACCACCACTGCCGCAGCAGGCATCGGCCTCGGGAAGCTCGCGGAAATCGAGCTCCGGCACGATCCTGAGCAGCGTGCGGGGCTCCTGGCGTATCCCCTGACAGTGGGCGATGTGACAGGGATCGTGGTAAGTCACCTTGAGCGACAGAGGGTTAAGCTTCGCCTTCAGCTCGTCGGCGTGAAGGGCCAGGACCTGCGTGATGTCGCGCACCTGGGCACTGAAGGTCGCGGCCCGGCTGTCATCTTCCAGGTGATGGCCGTATTTCTTGAGCTCGGCTCCGCAACCACCGCAGTCGGTGACAATGAAATCAAGCCTATGGCCGGCAAAGAGATCCACATTGAACCGCGCCGCATCCAGAAGCCCCTCCCGATCGCCCGACAGCATGTTGGGGGCGCCGCAGCACTTTTGGGCCTTCGGCGTGACGACGCGATAGCCAAGCGATGAGAGGAGCTTCACCGTTGCATAGCTTGCCTCGGAAAAGACCAGGCTCATGACACAGCCGAGAAAAAAGCCGATTGTTCCGCGCTCCGGTCCCACCGCCGGGGTCACCTCGTCGATGGTCTGGCGCAGGGGCTTGACCGGAAGCTCCGGCAGGAGTCCTTCCATCCGCTCAAGGGTTGGGGGAAACATCTTTAGGATGCCGAGTTTGCGGACAACCTTCTGAAGGCCTGTCCGCTGATAGAGGCGCATGGGGGCCGTTGCGGCCTCAAGCCGGTCGGGATGCGGCAAAAGCCTTCTGAGGATGAGGTTTTCCATCGTCGACAGCTCTTTCCCGTCCCTGCGTTCGCACCTGTAGCCAGCCACCATCTCGCCGGCATTTACCCCACAGGGGCAGGCCGAGGCGCATGCCTGACAGTCGAGACACAGCGAGAGGTATTCCAGCAGCCGCTCGCTCACCTCGAGATCGCCCTCCTCGATCTTGCGCATGAGCGCCACCCGCCCCCGGGGAGAGGCGGTTTCCAGAAATGTCTCCTTGTATGTGGGGCACTGGGGCAGACACATGCCGCAGCGCATGCAGTTGATCAATTTTACGTATTCCATCGAATACTCCCTAGAACACCTTCCCCGGATTCAGGATTCCCGTCGGATCGAATGCCTGCTTGATCCCCTGCATCACCCGTATCCCGGACTCTCCCACAAGCCGCGGGAGATACTTTTTCTTGGAAAGCCCCACGCCATGCTCGCCGGTGATAGTTCCCCCCATGGCGAGAGCCGTATCAAAGATTTCCTCGAACGCCTTGTGAGCCCGGGCGATCTCATCCTTATCCCGCTCGTCGGTGAGGCAAGTGGGATGAAGGTTGCCGTCGCCGGCATGGCCGAAGGTGCCGATGGTGAGATTGTACTTCCGGGCCGTGTCCTGGATAAACTTGACCATGGGGGCAATGCAGCTCCGGGGGACAGTGGCGTCCTCAAGGATAGTGGTGGGCTTGACCCGGGCCAGGGACGAAAGGGCCACCCGCCGGGCAGTAGCGAGCTTGAGAGCCTCGTCGGCGTCGGCCGCGGTCTGGAACGACGAACAATGGTGCTCGGCGCAGATCCGCCGGACCGCGACTGCGTCTTCCTCCACCTGGGCCGGATGACCGTCCACTTCGATGAGGAGCACGGCCTCCACATCCAGGGGCAGGCCCACCTTGGCGTAATCCTCGATACACTTGACCGTGACCCGGTCCATGAACTCAAGTGTGGCCGGAATGACCCGGGCGGCCACGATATGGGAGACTGCCAGGGCCGCGTTTTCCAGCACCGGGAAATGGACGAGCATCGTCTTCTTGGCTTGGGGCTTGGGAATCAGTTTAACAGTCACTTCGGTGAAGAGCCCGAGGGTCCCCTCGGAAGAGACGAGGAGCTGGTTCAGGTTATAGCCGGCAACGTCCTTTACGGCTTTGCCGCCGGTCCGCAGGAGGCTGCCGTCGGGTAGAGCGGTGTGGAGCCCCATGACATAGTCGGCAGTGACTCCGTATTTGAGGCCCCGCAAGCCACCGGCGTTTTCGGCCACGTTGCCGCCGATGGTGGAGATGTTCATGCTGCCCGGATCGGGCGGATAGAAGAGCCCCTTTGCTTCCACTGCCCGGTGCAGTGCGCTGGTTACGACGCCGGGCTGGACAGTGGCGGTCAGGTTTTCCTCGTCGATTTCAACGATGCTGTTCAGCCGGCTCGTCTGAACGACAACCCCTTCGGGGCGGCCCAGAGAGCCTCCGGACAGGTTGGTTCCGGAGCCGCGAGGAGTCACGGGGACCCCTGCGGCATGGCAGCGGGCCATGATCCGGCAGATCTCCTCCTCGTTGGCGGGAAGGACCACCGCTCCGGGCCGGCTTTCATACTCCGGCGTTGAATCATAGCCGTAACAGGCGAGGCTTTCCTTGTCGGCGAGGGTGTGTTCCTCGCCGACTATGCTCTTCAGTTCGCTAATGAATGAAACGTCCATATCTGCTCTCCCGGTGCAAGGTTACCCAACGGTGAAGCCCGTGTGCCGTGCGGTTAGTCCCAACTCCCTTCGCAGGGCTACCGACAGGGGACGCTAGGGTATCATCCACTGAAGCACATACGCCTGCAAGTAGACAATTATACCGACCAGAATCGTAAGGAAGATCGAGTGTTTGAGAGTAAACCTGAAGAGTGTCCCCTCCTCCCCGACCATGCCTGTTGCCGCGGTTGCCACGGCCAGCGACTGGGGAGAGATCATCTTGCCCATAACGCCGCCGCTGGTGTTGGCTGCGCCGGTTAGGATCGGGCTTATGCCGAGTTGCTCGGCAGTGGCTTTCTGCAGACCGCCGAAAAGTACGTTTGACGAAGTGTCCGAACCGGTGAGAAACACGCCGAGCCAACCGAGGAACGGTGCGATGAAGGGGAACCAATGACCGGTCTTGGTGAAGATGAGGCCGAGGCAATTGGTCATTCCCGATGCATTCATGACATAGGCGAGTCCAAGGACCGAGGCAACGGTGAGAGCCGGGAAGCGCATGTCATAGAGGGTCTTGCCGAGGATTCTGAAGGTGTCGGCAAAGCCTACCCCGCAGATCAGAGCGGAAAGGAAGGCGGCGATCAGAATGGCGGTACCGGCGGCAGACATGAAGTTGAATTTGTATTTTGCAGCGACCTTCAGCGGGAGATGATCGGCCAGTGCCTTGTCAAGAGGCTTGAACTGATTGGCGGGAACAGCAGCGGTCTTGACGAGCTCCTTGCAGAGCTTCTGGGTTTCGGCCATCTTTTTGGACACGATATCACAGGCCTTGAGCCGTTCATCGGTAAGAACAGCTCCCTGCCCCACGAGCCCCTGCTCCACCGCGGCGAGCTGGGTTTCGAACGCCTTGAGCTCCATAAGTTTGGCAGCGATGGCGGCCTGCTTCGGATCGGCCGGCGAGAGCAGGGTCAACTGGCGATCGATCTCGGCGGAGGCGGCAGCAATTTTAGTAAGGGTATCTTCGGGCTTGGCCACCTTTTTGACGATCATGTTGTGGAGCCCCTTCACCTCGATCTCCACAGTACTCTTGTCCAGCACGGTCTTGATGGAGGGAATACCCCAGAGAAGCACCATCACGGTGAGCGCAAGATAGGGAGACCAGGCACGGAACACCTCGCCAGTCGTGTAGTGGTGTTCGGTCGCGCCGGTGACGGGAGCCTCGTGGGCGAAGGTGTAGATGGTCTTGGGCTGCCATACCCGCAGCAGGAGGACTAGTGCGATGATTGAGGCCAACGAAGCGGTGACGTCCGGCAGATAGGGGCCAAGGTAGGTGGCGGTAGCCCACTGGCTCAGAGCGAATGTAACGCCACAGACGATGATGGCGGGAAGGATCTCGATGGTTTTTTTCCAGCCGACCATGATCATGATGACGTAGAAGGGAATAATGACGGAGATGAATGGCAGCTGGCGGCCAACCATGGTGGAAAGCTTCATCATGCCGTCATCACCGTACCCCATGACCCCGGCCAGTGCCACAATCGGAATACCGATGGCACCGAAGGCGACCGGCGCGGTATTGGCCACCAGGCAGACCCCAGCGGCATAGAGGGGCTGAAAGCCGAGACCCGCCAGGGTTGCACCCGCGATTGCCACTGGCGTGCCGAACCCGGCGGCACCCTCGATGAACGCCCCAAAACAGAATGCAATGAGCAGTGCCTGGAGGCGCCGGTCGGCAGTCACCCCGGCCAGTGATGCCCGGATGATTTCGAATTGCCCTCCCTTAACCGTGATATTGTAGAGAAATATAGTGGTTATCACGATATAGAAGACCGGGAAGAGGCCAAAGGCAGCCCCCTGGGCGGTAGCAAGTCCCGCCAGCTTTGCAGGCATCCCCCAGACGGTGATGGCGATGAGCATGGCTGAGGCAAGTGCCAGGAGCCCCGCCTTATGGGCTTTCATCTTGAACAGGGCGAGACAGACGAAGATGACAACGAGGGGGATAGCTGCCACGAGGGCAGACAACCCGAGACTCCCGGCGACCGGCGTGTACACTTGAATCCATGGCATTTGAATACTCTCCTTTCACTGCGCCTTTAGGGGTATGATGTGTGGGAAGAGCCTGCCATACCATTGGCCGCCGGCCTCATCCACCCAAAAAATAAAATAAAGTTTTGTTTAGTTGTCATACCAACTATCAAATTTACCGAGACACTGTCAAGGCAAATTTAAGGGACAATTATATACACTTGACACTATCGACCATAGTAAACTATCCTCAAAACACGAGTTGGTATTACAACTTACAGAGGTGCCCATGATCTCGACCTTCACTGTGGCGGCGGAAGCGGTTGGCGCTACGGTAAAACGCTTTACCGATCTCAATGGTGCCGTCGATTATCTGCTGGACCTGACGGCGAACCGGCCGGTGGCGGCTTCGAGCCTGTCCTCCCGACTTGCCGCCATGCTCGAAACCATCACCCCCCTCCCCTCCGAAAGGCTTGCCGATGCCGAAGTGGGTATCAGCGAGGCGGACGCCGGTATTGCCGAAACCGGCAGCGTGCTGCTGGAACTTACCGCGCCGGCACAACGGGCGGCAACCGCCCTGCCGCTGGTACACGCGGTAGTTCTCAGGGCTTCGACCATTGTGCCGACGCTCTCCGCGCTGGGCGAGCGACTTGGCGGACTTCTGGCGGAAGGGGGCTCACGCTATCTCTCCCTCATAACCGGCCCGAGCCGCACTGCCGACATCGAGCGGGTTCTTACCATCGGCGTGCACGGCCCCAGGGAGCTCCACCTCCTGATCATCGAAGGAGAATAGGTAATGGCACGGGACGTTATCAGGCAAAAAATCAACGACGCATTTCTGCGCAAAGCTCTTAAGAATTTTGCCGCAGCCTATCCGGTGGCACGGGCCAAGGCCTTTGAAGGGGTTGATTTCGAGGCGCTTCGGTCAAGGATAGCGGCCTTCAAAAAGGAGGGCCTTGCACGGTTGCCGGAGATGGTGAAGGAATTTACCGCCAGCGCCGAGCGGTCAGGGGCAACGGTTCATCTCTGCGCCACCCCCGAAGAGGCGAACCGGACCATCCTGGAGATCATCCGCAAGGCCGGCGTAAACTTCCTCGTAAAATCAAAAGCCATGACCTCCGAGGAGATCGAGCTGAATCACTACCTGGGAAACAACGGGGTAACCTGCCTGGAAACCGATCTGGGCGAGTGGATCATCCAGCTGGCCGGCGAACGCCCCTCCCACATGGTCATGCCCGCCATCCACAAAAACCGGGAGGATGTGGCGGAACTCTTCAGCCGGGAAACCGGCCTGGACTGCCCACCGGACATCCCACACTTGGTCAGGGTTGCCCGGGAAACGCTGCGCGATGGCTTCCTCACCGGCCAGGTCGGACTGTCGGGAGCCAATGTGGCGATGGCCGATTCGGGTGCCATCGGCATAGTCACCAATGAAGGGAACGGCCGACTCGTGACAACCCTTCCCCGTATCCACATCGCCCTGGTGGGGGTAGACAAGATCGTTCCCACCCTTTCCGAAGCCCTGGACGTGATCACCATCCTCCCCAAGAACGCCACAGGACAGAAGATCACCTCCTATGTATCCTTCATCAAAGGCCCCACGGGCGAAGGGCGGGAACTCCACATCGTGCTGCTCGACAACGGTCGGACCCGGCTGGCGGCCGATCCGGACTTTTCTGAAGCCCTGGCCTGTGTCAAATGTGGTGCCTGCGCCAATGTCTGCCCTATTTACGAAATCGTGGGCGGCCACGTGTTCGGCCATATCTACGTAGGGGGGATCGGGCTGGTGCTGACCCCCTTCTTCCACGGTCTCGACAAGGCCGAAGACATCCTCAAGCTCTGCATTGGCTGTCGCAAGTGCAACGAAGTCTGCGCGGCAAAGATCGATATCGAAGGGCTCATCGTGGATCTGCGGGATAAGATCCGAAAGCCCGCCGGGCAAAAATTCCTCTTCGGCACCCTCATGAAAAACCGCGCACTCTTTCATGCAACCCTGCGCACCGCATATCTGGCACAAAAACCGTTCCAGAGCGAAGGGGGGCGCATCCGGCACCTGCCGCTCATTCTCAACCGCGAAACAGCCAACCGCTCCCTTCCCCCCATTGCCGAGAAACCGTTCCGCGACCTGATCGCGGAACAGCCGGGAACGAAGAAACAGGGCGCGGCGTCACGGGAAACAGTGCTATTTTATTCCGGCTGCCTGGCCGATTTCGTCTACCCCGAGATGTGCCTGGATACCGTCAAGAGCCTGGAAGCCCTCGGTTATGAAGTCTCGTTCCCTCAGAAGCAGAGCTGTTGCGGCATACCGGCCCGCTATTCAGGAGAGATGGGCGTTGCCCGGGACCTGGCCAAAATCAACATCGATGTATTGCTGGAGGAGGATGCGGACTACGTGGTCACCATCTGTCCCACCTGCACCATGTCATTGCGGCATGACTTTCCCAAGCTTTTGTCGACCGAGCCCCCATGGCGGGAAAAGGCGGAGCGCTTGGCGGCCAAGACCTTCAACTTCTCCGAACTGGCCGCGCGGAAGGCGGGCTCCGGAATCCCCACGCACGAAACCGTGAACGGTGGAAAAGAGACCGTTACCTACCATGACGCCTGCCACCTCAAGCGGGGGTGCGGGGTACACGAGGAACCGCGCAGAGTGCTCAGAGAGCTTGTCGGCGTGGAGATCGCCGAGATGACCGACTGCGACAAGTGCTGTGGCTTCGGCGGTTCCTATTCCATCAAGTACCCCGAGATTTCCCAGGAGGTCTTGAAAAACAAGATGGAGACCATCAGGGAAACCGGTGCGCGCACCGTGGCCGTGGACTGCCCCGGCTGCAAACTTCAGATCGAAGGGGGGCTGGAAGCCGCCGGAACCGGCATTGCCGTAGAGCACTCCGCCACCCTCCTGGCGAGACGTCTCGTAACCCCTTAAATTAAACAGACATAATCTCGCCGTCCCCCGCCAAAAACAGCCGGAGCCCGTCTCCGGCTGTTTTTTTGCTAAACGAAACGGGCAACCTGCCGATATGAAATTATGTATGGATAAATCAAACGCGTTCGGCGTGACCATAGGAAGGAGGAATGCATGAAAAAAGTTCTCATTGTGGACGACAGCATCTCGGTGGCCCGTCAGCTTGACAAGATTCTTTCGGAAAGCGGCGAATTCCAGGTGGTCGGACACGGCAAGAACGGCATGGAGGCCATCCGCATGCACCAGACCGAGCACCCGGACATCATCTGCATGGACATGAACATGCCGGGCATGGATGGACTTACGGCCCTGCGGACCTTGGTGGCCCTTGATAAGAACATCAAGGTTGTGATGGTCACCTCTCTGGGTGGAGTCGGCGACAAATTTACTGAAGCCCTGCGGCTCGGAGCCCGGACAGTCATCTCTAAGCCTTTTGAGGCTGACAATGTACTGAAGATCCTCCGCGAGCTCTAACCCGGCTCGCCCCCTTTATTCATTAATCTCGCAGGGAGGACCGGACATGGCGGTCAAGTTTTTCGGACAGTTTCTCGTTGAAAAGGAAGTGGTAACGCGGGAAGTTCTGCTGCAGGCCATAGAATTACAGGAATCGGTAAACCTGAGTTTCGGCGCCACGGCCATGGCCATGGGGCTTCTGACCGAAGCCGACATCGAAAAAGTCCACAACGCCCAGCGGTGCGAAGACCTGCGCTTCGGCGACATGGCCGTCAAGCTGGAGCTTCTCACTGCCGACCAGATGCAGCAGGTGCTCACCCGCCAAAAGAACGGCCACCTTTACATCGGCGAAGCCCTGGTCAAGGTCGGCGGGCTTTCCGCCGACGACCTTCCCCGCTACCTGGACGAATTCAAGGCGGATCAGGCCCAGTATGCCACTGACACGGTAAGCATCCCGGCCGGCCTTGCAAACCCGAACATCTGGGAAATGATGGTCGACCTCTCCCACAAGATGCTTACCCGGGTGGCGCTTCTCACCTTCCGTCCCGAGCCGTGCTTCATGGCGAATCGGCTGCCCAGGAAGGATGTTTACGCGGCCATGGATTTCTCCGGCGACGTCTCCGGGTGCTACCTCATGGGAGTGTCGACGGACGCCCAGGCCAGAATCGCCAGGGCAATCCTCAAGGAAGCCAATGTGGACGAAGAGCCCAAGGAGGTTCTGGACGACACGGTGATGGAATTCATCAACGTGGTATGTGGTAACATAGCCGCCAAGGCGGCTCAACTCGGCAAATCAATCGAAATCGCACCTCCCAGGATCGTTGAGGCATCCGCCGGTATCGTTCCGCCGCCCGATCACCTTTGCCTGTGCTTCCCTGCATGCCTGGCCGAGGGGGATCACGTCGAGCTGGCAGTCTTTATCAAGGAATAACCGATCGTTACCCCCCGTGCGTTGAATCCGTGCGCACGGGGGGATGCCCCCCCGCACAGCTTCTCCCTATTCACGCCACCACACTCTATCCTTATTCCCCCTGACCCGTAGCCTGACAGCAATTCCCGCTCACTGTTTCACACCCTTGACACCTTTGTTTTTCCCATGATAGGTTGACATATGTCAACCAATAAGGAAGCCGTCCCCATGGAAACACTTACCTCTCGCCAGCGCACGGTGCTTGAGTTCATAACCGCCCACGTGGATCGCCACGGCTATCCTCCTACCATGCGGGAAATAGCCCGCCACCTGAACGTGAACGGCACACTGGGCGTTGCAAAACACCTTGAGGCTCTTGCCCGGAAAGGCTATCTCCAGCGGGAACCGGGGAACTCGCGCGGCATAACTCTGACTGGGCAGACACGGCACACCCCTACCGTTTCGTTACCCGTGATCGGAGTCGTGCGGGCCGGGGTTCCCCAGATCGCCACAGAGGAAATCGAGGAGCACATATCGATTGATCAATCCCTGGTCAAAGGAGGTGCCTTTTTTCTCAGAGTCAAGGGTGACTCCATGATCAACGCCGCGATCATCGAAGGGGACCTGGCCCTGGTCCGCCCCCAGCAAACAGCGGAAAACCGCGACATCGTGGTAGCCATGATCGACGGCGAAGCAACACTCAAACGTTTCTACCAAGGAGCGGACCATATCCGGCTTCAGCCCGAAAATCCCAATATGGCCCCCATCATAGTTCGGAGCGGGGTACAGGAGGCATGGATAATCGGCAAAGTTGTGGGTATTTACCGGCGTATGGATTAACACACAAACTCCTCAGTACACAGGTAAGTAAATATACTGGCACTCAAGCATGAGCAATCATCGAACCATTCTCCATCTGGACATGAACGCCTTTTTTGCCTCGGTTGAGCAACAAGCAGACCCATCCCTCCAAGGAAAGCCAGTTGCGGTCATCGGGTCAGGCGCGCGCACCATCATCACTACCGCATCCTACGAGGCACGCGCCCACGGGGTCGGCACGGGCATGACAACCCACGAAGCAAAACGGCTCTGCCCGGAATTGATCCTCGTTATCGGCAACAACCGGGAATACACCCGTATTTCAAAACTGATCTTCGAAATGCTCGGGCAATTCACCCCCCTTGTGGAAGTCTTTTCCATTGACGAAGCCTTTCTCGACTTGACCGGTTCGCTTCGACTTTTCGGCCGCGCCGACGTGATTGCCCGCGAGATCAAAGCCCGCATAAGGGACCGATTCGGCCTCACCTGCTCCATCGGCATCGCTCCCAACAAGCTTTTGGCAAAGCTGGCCTCGGACATGCAAAAGCCCGATGGTCTCACCATCATCCCCCCCGAAAACGTGGCTTCACTCATGAAAACGACCCCGATCCGCAGCCTCTGCGGAATAGGCCCATCCACTGAACAACGACTGAAATACCTCGGCATTTCAACCTGTAACGATCTGGGACACTTCAGCTCCAAGATACTTACCCGACATTTCGGTGCCATGGGAGCACGACTCAAACAGATGGGACAGGGCATTGACGACTCTCCCGTAATACCGACCACAACGGAAGAAGAAGTTAAAAGCGTCAGCCACAGTACAACCCTGGACCACGACCTCACCAACAAGGACGACATACATAAGTACCTGCTTATGTTATCGGAGATGGTAGGACGCCGCGCGCGCCGCTACAAAACCAAAGGGAAAACAGTTACCCTAACAATACGGTATGCCGATTTCACCACGTTCAGCCGCCAGGAAACCCTCCCCTCCCCATTGAATCGAAGCGGCGACATTTATCGAGCCGTCACTGCACTGCTCGACACACTCCAATTAACGCAACCAATACGACTCCTGGGCGTTGCCATCAGCAACCTTGTACATGCCTCGGAACAGCTCCCCCTCTTCCCGGAAGAACGGCGGCTCACAACCCTCTCGCAAGCCATGGATCAAGTCAATGACCGGTTCGGAGAAACCACCATCACCTTTGGCACCTTGCTGGGACAAGACAACTGCTCGCACGTTATCGCCCCTGCCTGGAGACCCGCTGGCATACGTGACGTAAAAGTAAAATAATTAAAATATTCAAGCAAGATAGACAACAATATCTCACCTATTAGCACAACACATATCAAACTTACACACATACTCGATTACCCAGAAGCACCGGTCTCAGGTTTCTGCCACAAAGATGAATGCCCGCTCCAGAGTGGTACACTTGCTACAGATATAAAATTCGGGCCGGTTGAAGGCGCAACAAGAAATAACCAGTGCCCGAACGGGAGACGAGCGATGATCAGGGCAAGAACGAGATGGGTGCCTTTCCCCGCTGTTGCCGCACTCCTGCTCTTCATAATAATACTTCTTGCCCCATCGACAGAGACGGCATCCCGGCCGCCGACTGTTACCCTTTACTTTTTCTGGGGTGAAGGCTGCCCACATTGCGAACGGGCCAAAACCTACCTCGCTGACGCCCACCGCCGCTTTCCCGGCCTAGAAATCCGCTCCTACGAAGTGCTGCACAATGAAAACAACCTCAATCTCCTCATGACGATGTCCTGCAAACTGGGAACAGAGGCTAAAGGGGTCCCAACCTTTATTATTGCTGACAGGATGCTCGACGGTTTTTCAGATGAAACCCGCAGTGAACTGGAACGGGAGATCGTCAGACGCACCGCGACATCTCATCCAACCGGCGAAAACGACACACAAGACAGAGCCGGCAATGCGGCCCCGCTTACCCTTCCTCTCCTCGGGACCATTTCGGCCGAGAGACTGTCTCTGCCCTTTTTCACCCTCGCCGTTGCAACGCTCGACAGCTTTAACCCCTGTGCATTCTTTGTGCTCCTCTTTCTCCTGAGTCTCATGGTTCATGCCCATTCCCGCCACAAGATGGCACTGATCGGCGGGGTATTCGTCTTTTTCTCCGGCTTGATCTATTTTCTCTTCATGGCGGCCTGGCTGAATCTCTTTCTGGTAACCGGACACCTGGCATGGATTACCGTGCTGGCTGCCGTCGCGGCTTTGATCATAGCAACCATGAACGTGAAGGACTTTTTTCTGTTCGAAAAAGGGGTGTCGCTCGTCATACCCGAAGAGGCAAAACCCAGGCTTTTCGAGCGAATGAGGAACCTTGTCAGGGCAGGAACCCTACCGGCCATGCTGGCGGGTACCGTGGTACTCGCCTTGGCCGCTAACAGTTACGAACTCCTCTGCACCGCCGGTTTTCCCATGGTATTCACACGGGTTCTGACCCTGCGCGAACTGCCGCCATCGGCCTATTACCTCTACCTGGGGTTTTACAATGTCGTCTATGTGATTCCACTGGCAGTTATCGTGGGAATCTTTACGATTACACTTGGCAGCCGGAAATTGACCGAATGGCAGGGACGGGTTCTCAAGCTCGTGTCAGGGATCATGATGCTCAGCCTCGGATTCGTGCTGCTGCTCAGGCCAACGCTTTTGAATAACGCCTTCATCTCTCTGGGGATCATGGCCGCATCCCTTGCGGTTTCATGGGTGATAGTAACCATAGTCAAGCGAATAAAGCCCGACTGGACCCGGCATTGAACGTGCGGGAACGGATTCCGGGTGGTGATTTTCGCAAAAGGATATACAATTCAATCTCGTCACAACACGAGAGGAGGACACCATGAGCACAAAAGAGCAGATCGACGCCTTTTTCACTTCAAAGGCGTTCGGGGTGGTGGGAGCTTCGGCCGACCGACACAAATACGGGAACAAAGTCCTGAGGGTCTATCAACAGAAGAACCTGAAGGTCGTCCCGGTGAACCCCAGGGAACAGGAAATTGAAGGAGTGGCCTGCGTGGCCAGCGTGATGGACCTGCCGGATGAGGTAACGAGCATCTCGGTCATTACGCCGCCGAAGATCACTGAAGAGGTGGTGGAAATGGCTGCCCGCAAGGGCATCCGCACTATCTGGATGCAACCGGGAGCCGAAAGCGACAAGGCGGTGGAGCTTTGCCGTCAAAACGGTATCACTGTCATCGCGGACGGGAGCTGCATTCTTGTTGTCCTGGGGTACCGCGACCATTGAACAGGGAACAGGAGCTGACACATCTCTTCCGCCGGGAGGGGCTCACGCCTGCAGTTGCGGACCTCTTCCGGCGGATCGTGTATGACTGGTATGCATCCCAGCGTCGCGAACTCCCCTGGCGGGAAACCTTTGATCCGTACGCCATCCTCGTGTCCGAGATCATGCTCCAGCAGACGCAGGTGGAGCGCGTCAGGGAAAAGTACCCAACATTCCTGGCCGAGTTTCCGAACCTGAGGGCCCTGGCTGCGGCGCCACTGGAACGGGTTCTTGCGGCATGGCAGGGGCTTGGCTACAACCGGCGCGCCGTGAACCTCAAGCGCTGCGCCGAGGCGGTTGTCGCAAGTCTGGGAGGAGAGCTCCCCGCTGATCCGAACGAATTGGTCCGGCTGCCGGGCATTGGAACGTACACGTCCCGGGCAGTGGCCGCCTTTGCCTTCAACACCCCCCTGCCCTTCATCGAGACCAATATCCGCAGCGTGTATATCCACCATTTCTTCGCGGACCAAAGCAGCATTCACGACCGCGATCTCATGCCTCTGATCGAACAGACCCTGGACCGTGACAATCCCCGCGAATGGTATTACGCTCTCATGGATTACGGATCGCACCTGAAGCGACTGCATGGCAATCCGTCGCGCCGCAGTTCACATCATACGCGACAGACTCCGTTCAAGGGATCCAACCGGCAGGTGCGCAGCCGCATCCTCCGGGCCGTCCTGGAAAATCCGGGGATCAGCCGCGATGCGCTTGAAAAGGCAGTGGGAGCGAGCAGCGAAATCGTGGGGAAAAACCTGGAACAGCTTGCCGCGGAAGGATTTATCGTGTCGCGGGGTCCAGGGTATCGCATCCTATAGCCCCTGACGCACACATACCTACCTCTTTACCTGATCCGCCACCGACTGGGTGGCCCGGGCAACCTCGTCAGGATCACCCAGGTAATAGCTTCGTATGGGGTGCAGGTCATCTTCCAGCTCATAGACAAGGGGAATGCCGGTGGGAATATTCAGACCGGCAATGGCGTCGTCCCCGATGCCGTCCAGGTACTTCACCAGGGCCCGCAGACTGTTGCCATGGGCGGCGATGAGCAGGCGGCGGCCCGCGAGAATGCGGGGCGCAATCGTCTCGTGCCAGTAGGGAAGGAAACGGGCTACGGTATCCTTGAGCGACTCGGTCAGGGGGATATCTGCGGGATCAAGCTCCGCATAGCGCGGGTCCCGTGCAGGGTTGCGCGGATCGCCGGCGGCCAGGGGCGGTGGCGGAATATCATAGCTGCGGCGCCAGACATGAACTTGTTCCATGCCGTGCCTTTCGGCAGTTTCGGCCTTATTGAGTCCCTGGAGCGCGCCGTAGTGGCGTTCATTAAGCCGCCAGTGACGGTGCTCCGGAATCCACATCTGATCCATCTCCTCCAAAACGATCCAGAGGGTTTTGATGGCCCGCTTGAGCACTGAGGTGAACGCCTCGTCAAAGGCAAACCCCTCGTTTTTCAGGGTACGACCGGCACGCAGGGCCTCTGCCGCGCCCTTATCGGTCAGCCCCACGTCAGTCCAGCCGGTAAAACGGTTTTCCCTGTTCCAGACACTCTCCCCATGACGAATCAGAACGAGCGTTCTCATGCGCTGACCCTCCGGCGGCCCGGCAGTTTCCCGACGAACCATCCCTGCATGCGGTCCATGTAGTAATAAATAACCGGTGTTATGTAAAGGGTCAGCAACTGGGACACCAGAAGCCCCCCCACCACTGCCAGCCCCAGAGTGCGCCTGGCCTCGGCCCCGGCACCGATCCCCAGCGCAATGGGGAGTGTCCCCATCAGCGCCGCCATGGTGGTCATCATAATGGGGCGGAAACGGACGAGAGCCCCCTGGTGGATTGCCTCCAGCGGCGGTTTCCCTTCGGTGCGCTGGGCCTCCAGGGCGAAGTCGATCATCATGATCGCGTTTTTCTTAACAATGCCAATCAGCATGATGAGACCGACAAAGCCGTAGAGATTCAGTTCCTTGCCGAAGATCATCAGGGTAATGAGTGCCCCGAACCCGGCTGACGGAAGACCCGACAGGATGGTGAGGGGATGGATGTAGCTCTCATAAAGAATACCGAGGACAATGTAGATTACCACGATCGCCATGATGATCAGGACAATTAGCCCCGTGGTCGACTGCTGGTAGGCCTGGGCAACTCCCTGGAAACTGGTGGTGAATGAAGCTGGAAGCGTATCGCGGCTCACCTGCTCGATGGCTGACACGGCCTCGCTGAGAGGGGTGTCCGGTCGCAGGTTAAAGGAGATGGTCACCGCCGGGATCTGCCCCAGATGGTTCACGGAAAGGGGACCGAGGGTCCGCCGCAGGGTGGCGAGGGTGTTGAGAGGAACAAGGTCGCCCTGCTGGGAACGGATGTAAAGCATGGACAGGGCTGCCGGGTCGGTCTGGTAGCGGGGCTCCAGTTCCAGGATAACCTTGAACTGGTTGTTTGGAGCAAAGATGGTGGAAACCTGGCGGGAGCCGTAGGCGTAATAGAGGGCATCCTCCACCTGGTGGGCGGTGATGCCGAGGGCCGACGCCTTGTCCCGGTCTATGTCGAGTTGCACCTGGGGATTATTGAGCTGGAGGTCGCTGGTCACGTCCAGCAGGAGCGGCACCTGCTTCAATCTGGCCTCCAGGTCGGCTGCGCGCCGGTAGAGTTCATCCGTATCGGGACTCTGGAGCACGAACTGATACTGGCTCTTGGCCAACTGAGCCTCCAGTCGAATCGGCGGCGGATTCTGGAGGAACATGAGAATCCCGGGCACAGCCATGACTTTCGGCCGGAGCTGCTGGATGACCTGATCCGCGTTAAGCTTCCGCTCGTGGCGGGGCTTGAGCCGAATGAACATGAACCCCGAATTGGAGGACACCCGGCTCCCGGCGGCGCCCGCCGAAGACATGAATCCTTCAACGTTCGGGTCCTGGAGCACAATGGCCGCCAACTGCTGCTGCTTGGCCTTCATTTCCTCGAAGGAAATCCCCTGGGCACCCTCGGTAATAGCGAAGATGGCCCCGATGTCGTCGCTGGGCAGCAGCCCTGTGGGGATTCTCGTGAAGAGCCAGATGGTGAGCAGGGTCATGGCAAGGGTGCCGGCCAACACGGTCCGGCGGAGCCTCAGAACCTTTGCCAGAGTCACTTCATAGAGGCGGTACATGCCGTCGAAAAACCGCTCCATGACCGTATAAAACCTGCCGTGGCCCTTTTCGCCACTGTGCGGACGAAGGAAGCGGCTGCATAGCATGGGTGTCAGCGAGAGCGATACGAAGCCGGAAATGAGAATGGCCAGGCTGATGGTGACGGCGAATTCGTGGAGCAGCCGGCCGAGCATCCCTTTCATGAAAAGAACCGGGATAAAGACCGCCACCAATGAAATGGTCATGGAGACAATGGTGAATCCGATCTCGCGGGAGCCGCGGAGGGACGCCTCCATGGGGCTCTCCCCCTTCTCCAGGTGACGGACGATGTTCTCCAGCATGACAATGGCGTCGTCCACCACGAAGCCCACCGACAGGGTCAGAGCCAACAGTGAGATGTTATTGACCGAAAACCCCATCAGGTACATGGCCGAAAAAGCACCGACAATGGAGAGCGGTAGCGCCAGGCTCGGAATTACCGTTGCCGGCAGGTTGCGCAGGAAGAGAAAGATCACCATGATAACCAGGCAGATGGTGAGCACCATAGTGAACTTCACATCGGCGACCGACTCCTTGATCCCCTCGGTCCGGTCAAAGTGGATACTCAGGTCCACCGAGCCGGGGAGTTGGGAGCGGAACTGGGGAAGCAGCTCCTTAATCCTGTTTACCACTTCGATGGTATTGGTGCCTGGCTGGCGTTGGATGGCGAGGACAATGGCACGGGTCTGTTTGTACCAGCCGGCCACCTTGTCGTTCTCCACGCTGTCAATAACCCGGCCGATCTCTCCGAGACGGACCGGTGAACCGTTGCGATAGGCGACGATGAGCGGCTCATACTCCTTTGCGCTGTAAAGCTGGCCACTGGTCTGGATCGTCAGGGCCTCGTGCTTTCCCTGGAGGGTGCCGGTGGGAAGGTTCACGTTCCCCCGCTCCAGGGCCTGGGCCACCTCGTCAATGCCGATTTTGCGGGCCGCCAGGGCCTTGGGGTCCACCTGAACCCGTACCGCATATTTCTGGGAGCCGTAGATCTGTACCGAGGCTACGCCGTTGACCATGGAAATCCGCTGGGCGATCATGGTATCGGCGTATTCGTGGACCGTGGAGAGGGGAAGCGTCGGCGAACTGAGGACCAGATAGAGGATCGGCTGATCAGCCGGATTCACCTTCTGGAACGATGGAGGGGCCGGCATGTCCTGAGGAAGCTGGCGCTGGGCCCTTGAAATGGCGGCCTGGACATCTTGGGCCGCGGCATCGATGTCCCGCTCCAGGGTGAACTTGATGGTAATGCGGGATATGCCGATGCCGTTGGTGGAGGTCATAGAGTCGACACCGGCAATGGTGGAGAACTCGCGCTCCAGGGGAAGTGCCACCGATGAGGCCATGGTGTCGGGGTTGGCGCCCGGCAGAGTGGCGGAAACCTGGATGGTCGGATAGTCGACGGTGGGCAGGTCATTGACCGGCAGCTTGTCGTAGGCGATGAGGCCGAAAAGCATAACCGCCAGCATGATGAGACTCGTCATGACCGGCCGGCGGATGAAGATTTCGGCAATGTTCATGGGCGCTTACTCGGTTCGGGGGGGGAAACGCCGGCACCTCCGGGTCGTTTTTCCGTTACCTTGGCATTCGGGGTGAGCCGCATCTGGCCGTCGGTCACAACCGTTTCCCCCGGAGCGACGCCCTGTTCAATGACAGTGAGTCCTTCATGGGTGATACCCGGTGTGACGGGGCGAACCTCCACGGAGGTGTCAGCCTTTACCACAAAAAGGTAGGGGCCGCTCTGTCCGGTCTGGAGTGCCTGGGACGGCACCACAACGGCGTCGGCGCGGGACGCGAGGGTCACGACCACGTTGACGAATTGACCGGGCCAGAGCCGCCGCCCCTTGTTCTCGAAGATTCCCTTGAGTTTGATGGTACCGGTGGCGGCGTCGACCGCATTGTCGAGAAAGCTGATGGTCCCCTGCTCCGCCGGTCCCTGATCATTGGGAATGATTGCCTCCACCGCGAGCCGTCCGGACGCCAGCCGGTGCTTGATCTCGGCAAGGTCTTTCTCGGGAATGGCAAAGGTTACGTAGACCGGGGTTATCTGGTTGATCGTAACCAGCGGCGGATTCTCGTTTGCCTTGACGATGTTCCCCGCATGCACCGCCAGGTTGCCGGTTCGGCCCGAAAGGGGTGAGCGTATGGTGCAGTAGGAGAGCTCGACCTTGGCGTTCTCCACGGCGGCCCGGTCGGCGGCAACATCCGCCGCGAAAGCCTCCGCCTTGGTCCGGTACTGCTCATACTGCTCCTGGGTCACGATCCCTTCTGTCAGCAGTTGGGCATAGCGTTCCGCGTCCTGGCGGGCATTGCGCGCCTGGACCAGATTCCGGGAAAGATTTGCTTCCGCTTTTTTCAGGGCGGCGGCATAGGTGCGCGGATCTATGGCAAACAGGAGATCGCCCTTTTTCACGTCCTGCCCTTCGGTAAAGTGAACGTTCACCACCTCACCACTCACCTGGGCCTTGACCGCCACCGTGGCATAGGGCTCCACATTGCCGATGGCCTTGATCTGAACCGGAATCGTCTTCCGCTCTACCTTTGCGAGCACGACCGGCACCGGAGGCTTTACCGTTGGTTTCTGTTCCTTGGGGGAGCAGGCGCACAACGCGAGAGCGGGCACGACCGCAGACGCCGCAACGGCATGCCGTCCCCAGCGGCGAAGCGTGCGAAAGGCTGTCATCACATTCATCAAAGCCATTCAGAACTCCATAATCAGTCCGGACGTGTCAGTCTCGCGCACTTTGCTCGTAAAGGGAATCCCCCTCCTTTTCCGTCACGGTAATTCCCTCCCGATCCAGAAGCTCTCCCGTGGCCCGCAGCAACTGGGTAACGGCATCGCCATACCCCGTCAAGGCCTTTATCTGGTTGCTCTTTGCCGTGGCCAGTTCGCTCTCGACCTCAAGCACGTCCTTAATGGTGGCAAGCCCCACCTCACTCCTCTTGATGAAAGAGCGGAGCCGCTCCTCGGCAAAGGCGCGGCCGCGGTCGGTCACGTCAAGCTGCTTGTAGCCCGAATCAACGCCCCTGATGGCCGTCTTGACCTCATTTCCCACATTGGCCTCAAGGCTCCTGATCTGGGTGCGTCCCTGCTCCACTTTCAATTTACTGCGGCGATACTCGTTCTCGGCAGCATTGTTCCCCAGGGGGTACTGGAATACGAGCCCAACGCCCCAAACCGGGTAATCGGCCGAGCCGACTTTTTCCAGATTGCGGTTGTAGTGACGGTCTAAGCCCGTCACGGCGGCACTAGCAGTAAGATTCAGATCCGGGAGGGTCCGGTTCCGGGCCACGCGCGTCTCCAGTTCACTCGTCCTGAGGCTCGCCTTCTGCTCTCGCAGTTCAGGCCGCAAATCCAGCGCCTTGCGGATAAGTGCATCCTCCTCGGCCTGATATTGGTCGCGGGTCGGGATATCGACCGGAATGATCTCTTCTTTGCCGGGTAGCTGGAGCAGCACATGGAGCACATCATTCTGATCCCGTACCGCCTTTTCCGCATCGATGAGATCCTTTTCCCGGCTTGCCACGCCGAACTCGGCATTGAGAATCTCCATGGCCGGCAGAACGCCCGCTTTTACCCGGGCCTGGGTATCGGTGAGTATTTTACGGGCCAGTTCCAGGGACGTCTTCTTGACCTCAAGATCCTCGCGCAGACTGTAAAGCCGGTTGTACTCGGTCCTGACCCGGGCTACCGTGTCCAGGAGCAGGGTCCGGAATCGCTCCAGGGAACCATCCTTAGCCGTCCGCGCCACCATGATGCCGAGTTCGGTGGGTTCCTTGCCGAAATTTTTCAACAACGGCTGGGAAAGGCTCAGCGTCAGATCCGAGTTCCAGTATTCGCTCAGGCTTCGGGTGGAATTGGTGTAGTTGTAGGCATTATTGAACGTGAGCCCCACTGTCCCGCCAAGGGGCGTCAACTGGTTCACGCCGGGATTCAGAGTCAGCGTCCGGGTCCGGCTGGTATTGGTTCCTGAAAGGAACGAGCTGACCGGCTCAGTGACGGCATACTGGAAATCGGTTGAAATAGTGAGTTGCGTATCATAAATACCGAGGCTTTTGCGGATATCAGCCTCCGCCATGGCCGGGTTGTACAGTTCTGCCCGCACATCCAGGTTTTTCTGCACTGCCGACTGGATTGCCTCCTTGAGGCTCAGCCGAACGCCGCCGTCAGCGGCGTGGACAGTGAGCGGAGCCATTACCAGAAGCAGGGCTGTCGTCATCCGTTTCATCAATCATTCCTCCTCAGCAGGCCGTTGAATGGTACTATGAGAGATCCTCGCAGGTGGACGGGGGCTCTGTTGATCATAATCATCGTAACGCGGAACCCCCGTCAACGGTTGAACAGGATCTGTGCATTTGTTCAAAAAAATGGACGTGCGTCAAGCGCAAATGCGTCCGGAGCGTCCCGAACCGAACCTATTGGGCGATGAAGGTCGTCCGGTCTAGCCCGGTGTTGCCGGTGGCAGGATCAAATGCATAGACCGTTACCTCGTATACTCCCGGCTTTCTGACCGCAAGTTCTCCCATAAACTGGCTCGACTCCCCGGCAAAATGAAGCGGCACCTCTTCCGGGGCTGAACCGTCCAGCCTTACCATGGCACGGATCTCGTAGCCGTCAGCATTCCAGAGCCCTCCTGGCGCAACCGGACAGCCACACATCATCATAACGCTGGCTCGCACGGTCACGGTGGCTAATCCATCCTCAAGGGTAACGGCATGATTGGTCGGCGGTGCGAGTACATCCACGGCAAACCCCGGAAGTTCCAAGACAAGACCGTCGCCAGCGGTTACGTGCTTGCCGGGAATCAGCCACTGGGTCACCGAAGCCTCTCCCATCGCCTGCCTCTGGCTCAATGGGCCTGCCGCTCGCACTTCAATTCGGGTGGGCACATCGATATCCAAGACCGCTCTGAACAGAGCGGATTGTGCGTCCGACAACACGCCCCCCCTCACATGCGGGTTGACCATAATGGTAGCGGTATTGCCAGTGGTTCCCGCCGTAACACCCGTGGAGAGCAACTCGCCGGTGTCGGTATTGCGAATACTTACCAGAGCGCCTCCCATGCTCGTTCCGAGAAACTTTGCGTCCTTGGTCCTCACCCGCACATCGACACGGGTTTCAAGGGCCTGGACGATACCAGCCGAAATAAGAAGCGCCATCAGTGCAACGCCGGTCAGAATTCTTGCCATTGTTGACCTCCCGTTCGCGGAGGGTCCGCGCCCCATTCGACTGCACAACCATAGAATCATAGCAAAGAAAAAGGGGGGATGCCGTACGGATCCCTTTTCAGACGAATCGGATCAATACTCTTATGAAAGACGGTGAGCATAGAGGGGGAAGCGTTTCATAAGCACATTGACCCTCCCCTTAATCTCGGCGAGTTTGGCATCATTGTCCACGTTGGCCAGGGCCTCTGCGATAAAGCCCGCCACGTCGGCCATTTCAGCTTCCTTGAGACCGTGGGTAGTGGCTGCGGGAGTGCCGATCCGGAAACCGGAGGTGACAAAGGGTGAACGGGTCTCGAAAGGCACCGTGTTCTTGTTCACCGTGATGCCGGCCTTATCCAGAGACTCTTCCGCCACCTTGCCGGTCAGTTCGGTGCCGGTTAGGTTAACCAGCATCAGATGGTTATCGGTGCCGCCGGACACAAGCCGGAACCCGCGCTTTACCAGCTCGTCGGCAAGGGCCTTGGCATTTTTCACGATCTGGGCCTGATACGCTTTGAACTCGGGCTGGAGGGCCTCCTTGAGGGCAACGGCCTTGGCCGCGATGACATGCATGAGCGGCCCCCCCTGGATACCGGGGAAGATGTTGGAATTGAGCGTCTTGGCGTACTCCTCACGGCACAGGATCATCCCGCCGCGGGGACCTCTGAGGGTCTTATGGGTAGTGGTGGTCACGAATTCAGCGTAGGGAACAGGGCTCGGATGGAGACCGGCCGCAACCAGGCCCGCAATGTGAGCCATATCAACCATGATAACCGCGCCGACCTTATCGGCAATGATGCGGAAGGCGGCAAAATCGATGGTTCGGGGATAGGCGCTTGCCCCCACAACTATCATCTTCGGCTTATGCTCAAGGGCAAGACGCTCCACCTCATTGAAGTCGATCGTTTCGGTCTCCTGGGACACGCCGTAGGGAACCACGTTGAAGAAACGGCCGGAGAAGTTCACGGGGCTGCCGTGGGTCAGGTGGCCGCCGTGGGACAGATTCATCCCAAGAATGGTGTCGCCGGGCTTGAGCACCGAAAAATAGACCGCCATATTTGCCTGGGAGCCCGAATGGGGCTGGACGTTGGCATGATCGGCACCGAAAAGCTCCTTGGCCCGCTCAATAGCGAGATTTTCCACCACGTCCACATGGTGGCATCCACCATAGTAGCGCTTACCGGGGTATCCCTCGGCATACTTATTGGTCATCACCGAGCCCTGGGCTTCCAGTACCGCCTCGGAAACAAAGTTTTCGGAAGCGATCAACTCCAGGTTGTACTCCTGCCGTTCGGTTTCATGGCGGATCGCCTCAGCTACCTGCGGGTCAAAGGTTTCGAGAATCGACATGTCAGGTCTCCTTGTAAAAGTGGGAAAAAGGAAAACGGGACCGTATCCAGTCCCGTATCAAACTTCATGTAACCGCCGATCAGGCACGATGTCTACTTCATCAGTTCCCGCTCCAGGGCCGCAATCTTGTCGAGCCGACCCTGATGACGGCCGCCTTCGTACACACCGTCGAGCCATGCGATGACCATCTCCCGGGCCACGGCCTCCTCGAGTACCCGGCCCCCGAGGACCAGGATGTTTGCGTTATTATGTTCCTTGGCCATGCGTGCCATGAAGGCGTCGGTGGCAAGGGCCGCACGCACCCGGGGAAACTTGTTGGCAACGATCGACATGCCGATGCCGGTGCCGCAGAGGAGAATCCCCTTCCCTGCCTCGCCATTGGATACCCTGCGGGCCACCTTGATGCCGAAGTCCGGGTAATCAACCGAGTTGCCGTTATCGGTTCCGCAGTCTTCGAAGGTTTCCCCCCGCTCGGCAAGGAGCCGCTTAACCGCTTCCTTCAGTTCCAGACCACCGTGATCGCTACCGACGACTATCACTGCGTGCCCCCTATACTTTCTTAAAGAGCAGCGTCGCGTTCGTGCCCCCAAAACCGAAGTTATTGCTGAGGGCGTACGTGATCGACTTCTCCCGGGCGGCATTGGGAACATAATCAAGATCGCACTCGGGGTCCTGCTCCTGATAGTTGATGGTCGGCGGAATCACACCCTTGTCCATGGCCATGAGGGTAAAGACAGCTTCAACACCGCCGGCTGCGCCGAGCAGGTGCCCGGTCATGGACTTGGTGGAGGACACCATAACCTTTTTCGCGTAGTCACCGAACACGCTCTTGACGGCAAGGGTCTCGTAGTAGTCATTGAAGGGCGTGGACGTGCCATGAGCGTTGATGTAGTCCACTTCCTCCGGACGGACCCCGGCGTTGTTGAGAGCCATTTTCATACACCGCGCTGCACCTTCTCCCTCCGGTGCCGGAGCGGTGAGATGGTAGGCGTCGCCCGTGAGACCATAGCCGACGATCTCGGCATAAATTTTGGCCCCGCGTTTCTTGGCAGCCTCATACTCCTCAAGAACGACGATACCCGCACCCTCAGCGAGAACGAAACCATCGCGATTCTTTTCAAAGGGACGCGACGCAGCGGTCGGATCGTCGTTACGCGTGGAGAGAGCCTTCATGACCGCAAAACCGCCAATTCCGAGGGGAGTCACCGTGGACTCGGTACCACCAGCAATCATGGCGTCCGCATCGCCGCGCTTGATCATATGGTACGCATCACCGATGGAATGTGTACCGGTGGCGCAGGCGGATACCGACGACAGATTGGGTCCCTTGGCCCCATACTTGATTGAAATGTGGCCGGGTGCCAGATTGATGATCAGCATCGGAATGAAGAAGGGGGAAATTTTCTTGTGCCCGCCTTCGAGCATGGCGGCATGATACTTTTCGATGGTCGGCAAACCGCCCAGTCCCGCGCCGACCAGGACACCCGTACGCTCCGCGTTCTCCTCGGTGATCTGGAGGCCGGAATCTTCCATGGCGTAATGGGCAGCTGCCATGGCGTACTGGATGAAGAGGTCCATCTTCTTGACCTCTTTCTTGTCGATGTACTGCTCGGGATCAAAGCCCTTAACCTCACCGGCGATCCTCACCGGCAGGTCGGAGGCGTCAAAGCGGGTTATGTGCCCAATGCCCGACGTGCCTGAAACGAGCGCGTCCCAGTTGGCGGCGTTGCCGACTCCGAGCGGAGATACGGCGCCGACTCCCGTCACCACTACTCTTCTCATAGATATGTGCTCCCGATGGTCGTGAATCTGAACGCATCCGCCATGAAGCCGCTGAAGCTCGCATACGGATGCACGCGGACGCGGCCCGAAGGCCGCGTGCTGTGAAAAAGGGGAAGGCTCTCCTTCCCCTCCTGTGTGCTAGGTGTGCTCGGTGATGTAATCGATGGCATCCTGAACGTTTTGGATTTTCTCGGCGTCCTCGTCGGAAATCTCGATATCAAACTCTTCCTCGAGAGCCATCACCAGCTCGACAGTGTCAAGAGAGTCGGCCCCCAGATCATCCATAAAGGAGGCATCGTTCGTAACCTGCGCCTCATCGACGCCGAGTTGTTCGGCTACGATCTCTTTGACTCTTTTTTCTATTGACGACATGCTTGTTCACCTCCGTTTGGTTTGAGTCTTCGGGTAATGTTTCTAGCTACATACCACGAAACGCCTAAATTTCAAAAGATATTTTTCTACATGTACATCCCGCCGTTAACGGACAGGACGTGGCCGGTAATATAACTCCCCATGTCGGACACGAGGAAGTGGACCGCGTTGGCAATATCCTCGGGGGAACCGAACCGCTCCAGCGGAATCTGCTGCATGAGCGACTCACGCACCTTTTCGGAAAGAACCGCCGTCATATCTGTTTCGATAAAACCAGGGGTGACGGCATTGACGGTAATCCCGCGCTTGGCCAGTTCCCGGGCGACAGCCTTGGTCATACCTATCATCCCCGCCTTGCTGGCGCAATAGTTGACCTGTCCCGCATTTCCCATCTCGCCCACCACAGAGCCAATGTTGACGATGCGGCCGCTCCGGGCCTTGGTCATGAGTTTTGCAGCTTCACGCGTGCAATTGAAGGCGCCCTTGAGGTTCACATCGAGTACGGCGTCCCAATCGGCATCTTTCATCCGCAGCAACAGGCCGTCCCGGGTAATGCCGGCATTGTTGACAAGAATATCAACCTTGCCAAAAGCTTCTACCACCGAGGCGAACAGCGCTTCCACAGCCGCCGCATCCGCCACGTCCACAGCCAGCGCGAGGGCTCTCCGGCCGATCTGCTCTATCTCGTCCGCGGTTTTCCGGGCACTGTCGAGGGTTGTAGCGGTCACTGCAACATCAGCGCCCTCACGGGCGAGCCGGAGGGCGATCTCCCTGCCGATGCCACGAGAAGCTCCTGTAACCACTGCGATTTTTCCAGCAAGACTCATTCCCGTCTCCTTAGGCGAGGCCCCTGATACCGGCCGTATCCTCGACGTTGGCGGTACCCGCTTCCTTCTCGATCCGCTTGACCAGCCCCGACAGAACTTTGCCCGGCCCGATCTCCACAAACCGGGTGACGCCGAGCGAAACCATTTCCCTCACCGAGGCATCCCAGAGCACCGGAGCGCTTACCTGTCTGACCAGGAGTTCTTTTACCCTTCCCTTGTCGGAGTTGGGCGTTGCCTCCACGTTGGTCACCACGGGAGCGACCAGATCGCCGACCGCAACCGCTGCCAGAACCTCGGCAAGCCGTTCACCGGCAGGCACCATGAGGCTCGAATGGAAGGGAGCGCTCACCGGCAGGAGCATCGCCTTGCGGAACCCCTTTGCCTTGGCAATCTCGATGGCACGGTTGACCGCACCGGTGTTTCCGGCAATGACGATCTGGCCGGGCGAATTGAAGTTTGCGGGAGAAACGACCTCACCCTGGGCCGCTTCGGCGCATATTTCGGCAAGGACAGCCGGTTCGATTCCGAGCATCGCGGCCATTGCCCCCTCTCCAACCGGCACAGCCTCCTGCATGAAGGTGCCGCGGGCTCGAACCGTCCGGACAGCATCCGCAAAGCCAAGTGCTCCGGCAGCCACAAGCGCCGAGTACTCGCCGAGAGAGTGTCCTGCCAGGAAGTCTGCGGTGAGTCCCGTTTCAGCCTGAAGCACCCTGAATGCGGCAACACTTGTGGTCAGGATGGCGGGCTGAGTATTGGCGGTGAGCTTCAACTGCTCTTCGGGACCTTCAAAGCAGAGTCGGGAAAGGGAGCTGCCGAGGGCATCATCAGCTTCCTCGAAGACCTGACGGGCAACCGGAAAGGTATCGGCCAGATCCTTGCCCATTCCGGCATACTGGGACCCTTGGCCGGGGAATATGAAAGCTCGCTTGCTCATTGATAGCTCCTTGCTTGGTCCGTTACCAGCGCACCAGTGCCGATCCCCAGGTAAGCCCGCCGCCGAAGGCATCGAATACCACTACATCGTTGGGCTTGATCCGGCCCGAGCGGTTAGCTTCGTCCAGTGCCAGCGGAATGGATGCCGCCGAGGTATTGCCGAACCGGTCGAGATTGACGTAGACCTTTTCGCCCGGCAAGCCGAGGCGTTTGCCGATGGCATCAATGATGCGGCGATTGGCCTGATGGGGGATGAACAACGAAATGTCTGCAGGCGTGAGCCCGTTTGCATCAAGGGCTTCAAGGGCGGCATCCTCCATGGCCCTCACGGCGAGTTTGAAAACCTCATTCCCCTGCATCATGAGATAGATACGACGGTCGTCAAGAGTCTTCTGGACGGCGGGATTTCTGTTGCCGCAACCGGGTTGATAGAGCAGTTCCCAGTACGAGCCGTCACTGTGAAGGTGGGTGGACAGGACCCCATGGCCGTCATCGCATGCCTCCAGAACCACCGCGCCGGCGCCGTCGCCGAAAAGAAGGCAGGTGTTGCGGTCTGTCCAGTCGATAATCCGCGACAGAACTTCCGCACCAATGACCAGAGCCTTCCGGGCGGATCCCGATCTGATTGCATTAGATGCTTGAGCAAGGGCGTAGATAAAGCCTGAGCAAGCTGCCGAGATATCATAGGCAGCCGCCTTCGTTGCCTTGAGATTGCTCTGGACCACACATGCGGTGGCGGGAAACGGAAAATCAGGCGTAATAGTTGCGACAATCAACAGATCGAGATCCGAAGCCTTGACGCCGGCCATTTCGAGGGCCCGTTCCGCTGCCAGTGTCGCAAAGGTAGAAGTATATTCCCCATCAACGGCAATGCGGCGCTCTTTGATTCCGGTGCGCGTGGTTACCCACTCGTCGGAGGTATCGACCATCTTCTCCAGATCGAAATTGGTAAGCACCTTGGAAGGGACGGCCGAACCGGTCCCGACGATCCTTGCTCTCATCATCCCGTGACCTTTCTAACCTGCGACAGCTTCCTTCACAGCATCAAACTGCTGCATGTAAGCCGTGAACTCGGTTTCCATCTTCTCGGCAAGCCGTTGGTTGACCCCCTTGCGCACGTATTCGTGGGCGAAATGGATCGCGTTCTTGATAGCTTTGACGTTCGACCCGCCGTGGCAGATCATGGCGACGCCGTTAATGCCGATAAGAGGTGCACCGCCATATTCGGCGTAATCGACCTTCTTCTTGAAGTTCTTGAATGCCTTACGGACAAACAGATAGCCGAGTTTGGACAGCAAACTGCTCGCAATTTCCTCACGCAGCATTTTCCCGACCGTTTCAGCAAGCCCTTCTGAAAGTTTAAGCACGACGTTACCAACGAAACCGTCGCAGACGACCACATCGACCATGCCGTTGAAGATGTCGCGACCTTCTACGTAGCCTTCATAATCAAAAGAGATGTTTTTCAGGATAGCATTGGTTTCGCGAGTGAGCTCATTCCCCTTGCTGTCCTCTTCACCATTGGAAAGGAGTCCGATGCGGGGCTGCTCCACGCCTATTACGTGGCGGGCGTACACTTCGCCCATGATGGCGAACTGCACGAGATGAATCGGCTTGCAGTCAACGTTACCCCCGACGTCAAGAACGAGGGTCTTACCGCGCAGGGTGGGAAATATCTGGGCAATGGCAGGACGGTCAATCCCCTTGAGCCGCTTTAGGACAAACATCCCTGCTGCCATGGTGGCGCCAGAATTGCCGGCACTCACCACGGCCTCCGCCTCGCCGCTCTTCACAAGATCAAAGGCGACGCGGATAGAGGAATCCTTCTTGCGCCGTACAGCGTCGGATGCAGCATCGTGCATGCCGACGACCTCGCTTGCGTGGTGAATGGCTATATCAAGACCCTGAACATTGTGCTTGGCAAGCTCAAGACGAAGCTTTTCCGTATCACCGACCAGGGTGATGGGTATGCCGAATTCACGTGCAGCTACGACAGCGCCTTCAACCTCGACGGCAGGGGCATTGTCGCCACCCATCGCATCAACAGCAACTCTCATGGTACTCCCAGACAAGAATGAATCAGATCTGCGCACGCAGGCGGGTTAGATCTCTTCGGTCTTGACCACTTCTCTCCCCTTATAGGTGCCGCAGGAAGCGCAGGCGCGGTGGGGAAGCTTGGGGCTCTTGCACTGGGGACAAACGGAAGCTGCCGGAGCGGTAAGGAAATCGTGGGCCCTTCTCATGTTTTTACGGGACTTGGATGTCTTTTTCTTGGGTACAGCCATGGAATATCTCCTTTTGTGGTTCTACTTGTCGAACTTAAAATCCTTGAGTGCACTGAATTTCAAACTGAATGATGAACCGGCACACGTGCACTCTTGCTCATTCAGATCAACTCCGCACACGGGGCAAAGCCCCCGGCAGGACTCGTGACATAGGGGTTTGAGTGGCAGCTCCATGATCACCTGCTCGGCAATCTCCGGAGCGAAATCAATCTCATCCCCCTGATAGGTAACCGAAATCAGATCTTCTTCAGCCAGCTCGACCTCTTCCTCGTCAAGCGCGACGCGGTCTTCCTTGCGAAAAAAGATCGTGAAAACGGAAGCGAGGTCGGTTTCGAAATCACCGAGACAACGGGAGCAATTCAGTCGAATTCGGGCGCTCAGGTTCCCTTTGACCCTGATGTGGTCATACTCCCTGGCGACCGTCAACTCCACCGTAACCGGTGAAAGAAACTCACAATCCCCCGATTCCTGAACGGCTGTAAGCCCCGGGAGCGTTTCGAGCGGCTCCTCGGAGCGGAGAAGCCTCGGTTGATCTTTTATATCATCGACTCTGATTTTCACCGTGACCTGCTGTTCATGGTGGCGACAGAAGCCACTCAGTATAAGGAACGGGTTCCGATTGTCAAGAAAAATGAGGCAAAAGGAAAACCGCCCTTTCAGGCGGTTGATTCAGCTAGTTCTATCCGATTCCACCCATTATTGCAAGCAATTTCAGCCTATCACATCCCGTGAAAGGTGGAATCTCTCAAATGGTGATTGTTTCACCCGGTCGGAGCGGCGGTGGGTACTCTGTCCCGCGAAAATGCGCCACCAGCAACAGGATAAAGATAAAGGTAAACGCACAGAGAATAATGAGGCTCGGAGCGAGGCGGCAGGGATGCTGGCGGTCCGGGCCCGACCGAAGGAACAGGCCGGCAACGGCAAGCACAACTCCGCAACCGCCCGATATGCCTCCCCCCCAAAAGCCAAGTGAAACAAAAAAACTGGCGGCGGGAGGAGAAAGACCGAGCACCCCTGCTATCTGCTCGTGAAAAAACGTAGCCACCGTAACGAGGGCCACTGCCAACGAAAGAGCGTAAATCCCCATTCGTAGCGTTCGCTTCCTCATGCTATTCGCCGCACCAGCTCACATCGCCGATCCCGCGGCGCAACACCTGGGGATAATCACCGATCAGACTCACAACCGAACTGACGTCGGCGGTGAGATTCCCGCCGTCCACGACGAGATCGAGCTGCTTTCCCAGTGTTCGCTCGACTTCCAGCGGATCGCCGATGGGTTCTTCTCCCGAGAGATTTGCGCTGGTGGTGACGATCGGGTGCCCCAACTCCTTGACGAGCGCAATACATATCCGGTTGTCAGGGATTCGAATACCGACCGTCTTCTGCTTGGTCACCAGCAGATCAGGGACTACGCTTGTTGCATCGATTACAAAAGTGTAGGGTCCCGGCAAATACCGCTTCAGGATTTTGTAGGCGTAATTACTGACCTTGGCGTAACGAGCAACCTCTGAGAGTTCCGAACAGATAAAGGAAAAGGGCTTCTTCTTCTCCCTTTGCTTGAGAAGATAAATTCGTTCGATCCCCTTCTTACTGAAGATGCTGCAACCGATCCCATAGGTCGTGTCGGTCGGGTACGCGATGACCCCGCCACGACCAAGAACCTCAGCCACGTGGGAGATAAGTCGTGCCTGCGGATTGTCGGGATTAATGGAGAGAAGCATGACATATCTCCGTCAGAGACAGCAGTACACTCTATTTTCCAGGATTACCGCCCGGTGTGACCGAAGCCCCCGTCACCCCGGGCGGTCTCATCCAGTTCATCCACATCCAGAAGTTCAGCCCGCACAAAGGGCGCAAATACCATCTGGGCGATCCGTTCACCTCGCCTTACGACAAAGGCGTCTGCACCGTGATTAACAATGATTACGCCGATCTCGCCCCGATAGTCGGGATCAATGGTGCCCGGCGAGTTGACGAGGGCAATTCCGTGCTTGAGGGCAAGACCGCTTCGTGGCCTGATCTGCGCCTCAAAACCATCGGGCAGGGCTATGGCAATGCCGGTGGGAACAAGCGCCCGTTCTCCCGGTTCAAGCACCAGATCCGCATCCACATCGGCACACAGGTCCATACCAGCGGCGTGAGGAGTCATATAGCGGGGAAGAGGGAGGTCCGAACCGGACCGTATTCGACGAATCTTTACCAGACAAGGCTGCATGTACCGGCCGCCTAGAGCGCAAGCCGCGAAACATCAAACGCAGCACTGTCAATCTTGCCCATGAGGGCGAGGGTCAGATAGCGCTCGTCGAAAATCTCGCCGGCAAGTTCGAGAATTCCTCGACTCGTCACGGAGTCGAATCCATCCGCCAACTCATGGATGGGGATGTAACGTCCAAAATAAATTTCGTTTTTCGCGAGTTTGGTCATTCTGTTGTCAGAGCTTTCCAACGAAAGATAAATGCTGCCTTTTATCTGTTCCTTGGCCGACTCCAACTCGGGGAGCGGTACAAGTTCCGTCTTCAGACGCTTCAGCTCTGCAACAGTAATATCGAGCACGTCATCGAGTTTTTCCGGACTTGTTCCGACATAGACAACCAGTGAGCCTGCATCAGTGTGGGAAACCACGTACGAATAGACCGAATAGGCAAGCCCCAGCCGTTCACGGATCTCCTGGAACAACCGGGAGCTCATGCTGCCGCCGAGGAGCGTATTGACCAGGTAGACTTCGAATCGTCGAGGATGATTCTGAGGGAAGGCCTTGGTGCCGAGACAGATGTGAACCTGCTCCAAATCCTTCTCCACCACTTCGACCTGTTTTTCGTAGGCAGGCAGATGGCAGATATCCCGGCCAGAGCCCTCGGGCACCCGCCCGAAAAGACCATCCACCAGGCTCAGGAGTTCGTCGTGGCGTACGTTGCCGGCCACGGCAATGATAATGTCGTCGGAGCGGTATTTCTCTTTCAGGTGAGTAATGATCGCTTCCCGGGAAAGTCCTTCGATGCTCTCTACGCTGCCGAGAATCGACATGCCGAGGGGATGCCCCCGCCAGAAGCTTCGGTGGAACAGATCGTGGACGTAATCATCCGGTGTATCCTCCAGCATGTTGATTTCCTGGAGAACCACCTTCCGCTCCTTCTCAATCTCTTCGGAGTCAAAGATTGAATTGAGAAAGATGTCGGCAAGAAGATCAATGGTTTTGGGAAGGAATTTGTCGAGGACCTTGGCGTAATAACAGACGTACTCGCGGCTCGTGAATGCATTAAGCACGCCGCCTACCGAATCGATTTCGCGTGCGATATCGAGGGCGTTGCGCCGTTCAGTTCCCTTGAACATCAGGTGCTCGACAAAGTGAGCGACGCCATTGTGCTCCCGCCGTTCATGGCGGGAGCCGTTGGCCACCCAGATACCAATGGAGACAGAATGGACGTGGGGCATGTACTCAGAGATGATCCGCACGCCATTGTCGAGGATTGTTTTATTGACCATAGATAAAACTATACCCCGGTTGGAGGATTATACCAGCGCCGGCCCTATTCGGGCAGTACGGCGCCGAGCGCCTCTTTCCGCGACAGCTTTATCTTGCCCTGCTTGTCTATGCCGATACACTTCACCAGCACCTTGTCACCCTCATTGAGAACGTCGGTCACGTTCTTCACACGCTCGGTATCCAGTTCGGATATATGGACAAGTCCGTCGGTGCCGGGGAATATCTCCACGAATGCGCCAAAATCCATGACTTTTTTGACGGTGCCCATGTAGAGCTTACCCTCTTCGGCCTCGGCCGTGAGGTCGCGGATCATCTTGATAGCCTTGTCGCAGGCTTCTTTGCTGGTGCTGGCAATATTGATGCGGCCGCTGTCCTCGATATCGATGGATACGCCGGTCGCCTCGGTGATGCCGCGGATATTCTTTCCTCCTGACCCGATGACGTCGCGGATCTTGTCGGTCTTGACCCAGATGGTGGTGATGCGGGGAGCATAGGGTGAGAGATCAGTCCGCGGAGCGGCAATGGCCTGATTCATCTTGCCCAGGATATGGAGTCTGCCGTCACGGGCCTGCAGCAAGGCTTTCTCCATGATCTCGCGGGTGACACCGGTGATCTTGATGTCCATCTGGATGGCGGTTACCCCTGCTTCGGTGCCGGCCACCTTGAAATCCATATCGCCAAGATGATCCTCATCACCGAGAATGTCGGAAAGGATGGCGATGCCCTCCCCTTCCTTGATGAGGCCCATGGCGATACCGGCCACCGGAGCCTTGATCGGCACGCCTGCATCCATCATCGCCAGTGCGCCGCCGCACACGGTTGCCATGGAGGAGGAACCGTTGCTCTCGAGGATATCGGAGACAATTCTGATGGTGTACGGAAAATCCTCGTGCTTGGGCACGACGCGCTCAAGAGCTCTTTCGGCCAGCATGCCGTGGCCGATTTCGCGCCGGCCCGGAGCGAGACGGAAGCTCGTTTCCCCGACCGAGAACGGCGGGAAGTTGTAGTGAAGGAGGAAGCGCTTGCGGGTCTCGCCGTACAGTGAATCAATCCGCTGCTCGTCAATGGAAGTCCCGAGAGTCGATGCCACGAGCGCCTGGGTTTCACCACGAGTGAAGAGAGCGGAGCCGTGGGCACGCGGCAACATGCTGACCTCAATGCTGATAGGACGGATAGTTGTGGTGTCCCGACCGTCAATGCGGTAGCCGTCCTTGATGATATGCTCACGGACGAGTTCATACTCGAAGTCGCCGAGGAACCCCTTAATCTCCGACTCACGTCCTTCATACTCGGGCAGAAGTGTTTCAAGGGTTTGCGCGGTGATCTCGCCGATGCGGTTGTGACGCTCCTGCTTGGCGACGATCCGGACGGCCTCCTTGATCCCGGCATAGGCAAGATCCTTCACCCGAGTCTTCAGGGCCTCATCAACAGACGTGGCCGCAACCTCGCGCTTGGGAACGCCAGCCAGCTTCCGGAGATCGGTTTGGGCCTCGATAATCGGCTGAACAGCGGCGTGACCGAAGAAAATAGCTTCCAGGACATCCTTTTCGGACGCCTCTGCAGCCCCCCCCTCTACCATGATGACCGCATCGCGGCTCGCCGCAACAACGATTTCAAGATCGCTTTTCTCCAGTTGCTCTACCGTGGGATTGCATACAAACTGGCCGTCCACGCGCCCAACCTTGACGCCGGCGATGGGGCCGAGGAACGGAATATCGGAGACCTCAAGGGCGGCAGATGCGCCGATCATGGCAAGGATGCCGGGATCATTATCCTGGTCCGCCGAGACGACAGTTGCCATAATCTGGGTATCGTTCAGAAAACTCTCAGGGAAAAGCGGACGGATCGGACGATCGATAAAGCGGGACGTGAGAGTCTCGTTGTCGGAGGGACGCCCTTCGCGCTTGAAGAAGCCGCCGGGAATCTTGCCGCCGGCATACGCTTTCTCCTGATAATTCACCGTCAGAGGGAAAAAGTCCTGTCCTTCCCGGGCCGATTTGGTTGCTACGGCAGTCACGAGAACCACGGTGTCCCCGCAACTAACCACCACGGCGCCACTAGCCTGCTTGGCCCACTTGCCCGTTGCGATCGTTATGGTCCGCCCACCGAATTCTACGTTAACCTTGTGTTCAGTCATAGTGTGTTCCATCATGTTCATTGGCCTCCCAGCCTGTGAAAATAGGTGCGTTGGGGCCGTCGATGGAGCGACTGAGAATGCAATCAGTCGTTCCATCCACGCCCCCAACAGACAAAATAAATGGGCCATCAGGCCCATCTCCAAAAAACGCTAGCACCACATTATCCGCACTGTTCTGCCTGGAAGCGACGACGATCGCATGGCACGACAGTGAAGATAAAGGGCAGAAAAAGGAGAGGCAATATACCCCGGCGCGGAGTATACTGCCTCATCTTAGCGACGAATGCCGAGCTTCTCGATGATCGACCGATACCTCTCGACGTCTTTCTTCTTGAGGTAATCGAGGAGCCTTCTTCTCTGGCCGACGATCTTCAGAAGTCCGCGGCGGCTGTGGTGATCCTTCTTGTGCACCTTGAAGTGCTCGGTAAGATAGATGATCCGCTCGGTAAGAAGCGCGATCTGCACCTCGGGAGAGCCCGTATCACTGTCGTGAAGCTTGTGGGTTGTGATAATCTCTTTCTTTTTGTCAGTCACCAGCACGTTTGCTACACCTCCTTTACTAAGGGATTATGAGTATGTGATGCATGGCGGCGCACTGCTGCGCCAGAACGATCAGCAAAGTGTGTTTGTACCACAAAGGGTGCGCCGTGTAAAGGGGAAAACCTAGTTAAACACCCTTAAAAGTCTTAGGTTTTTGGTATCACTGGACCAAAGACCGGCAAGAGAATCCGCCACAGCAACAACAATTCCGTCTCTCAGCAAACGCAGACGTGTCCCCGCCGGTATTCCCGTACCCGCCCCATGCTCAACATCCTCACGGCAAGGGGGCATGCCGCGCCTGACACGTTCAGCTCCCTGGGCGGTGAGCGGCAATGCATGAAGATGACCCAGGGCGTCGGATGGCGACACAAGGACATCGGCAAGGTTGCCGGCTTCTGCCAGCTCTTTAAGCCGTTCAAGGGATATAGCCCGGTCCAGATTGAAGGGGCCGCTGCTCAACCGGCGCAACTCCGTCAGGTGAGCACCGCAGCCAAGACGCTCACCCATGTCGTGGGCCAGTGTCCGGACATAGGTCCCGCGCGAGCAGGACAGGGTAAACGTCACCAACGGCAGATCAATCGAGTCGACAACCAATGAGAAAACCTCTATCTCACGGCGTTCGCGCTCGACTTCCCTGCCAGTGCGGGCGAGTTTGTAAAGGGGGACGCCATCACGCTTGAGGGCCGAAAACATGGGGGGCAGCTGGCTGAGTTTGCCCGTGAACGAGGAAACGACATCACGAACTGACTGAGGCTCCAGGTGCCGCCAGTCGCCGGCATGAACAACCTGACCGGTGTGGTCCTGGGTATCAGTGGCAGCGCCAAGGATCAGCGTGGCACGGTATACTTTGGTTGATTCATCCAGATAGGGAATCGCTTTTGTCCCCTCGCCGACAGCAACCGGTAGAACGCCGGTGGCGAATGGATCAAGCGTGCCGGTGTGACCGGCCTTCTTCTGCCGAAGGGTTTGCCTGACTCTCGCAACCACATCATGGGAGGTGAGACCGATCGGTTTGTCGATGACGATAAAGCCGTCCATGAAAATCAGAGAGCAGTCTCCAGATGGTCGAAAACCTGCTTTCTGACTTCGGCCAAATCACCGGTCAGGGTACAACCGGCCGCATTGTGGTGCCCGCCGCCGCCAAAGGCTGCGGCAAGGCTCGACACATCGATCTTGCCCTTGGAACGGAATCCGACCTTGAACAGATGGGGCTGGATCTCGCGGAAGAAAACCGCGACTTCCACCCCCCTGATGGAACGGGGGTAGTTGACGAAACCGTCGGTCAGTTCGGCACAGGCGCCAACCTTCTCGTACATGTCAAGGGTCACGGTGATTGAGGCGCAATCCCCGTTGGCGGAGAAAGAAAGCGTCGAAAGGGCCAGCGCAAGAAGCTCCAGACGCTGGCGCGGCTGGCTTTCATAGAGTTTCTCGGCAATGGACCACGTATTGATGCCCGTGGCGACCAACTCACCCGCAATGGCGAAGGCTTCGGGATTTGCGTTCGAGTAGCGGAAAGAACCGGTATCGGTGATTATGGAAGTATAGAGTGCCAGGGCCGTATCGTAGTCGATGTCGTGACCGGCGGCCTTGATAAGGCGGTAGACCAGTACCCCGCTGGCTGCGGCTGCGGAATCTATGTAATTGATGGTACCGAAACGGTCACAGGTGAGGTGGTGGTCAATATTGATGAACATGCCGATGCGGCGGCACTCGTTCACCAGTTTGCCGGCTCGGCGAAATTCCCCCACATCGAGAACAAAGCACACGTCGAAATCCTGATCCGGCAGATCCTGTCGGACACTGTCGGCCAAGGGGAGAAAACGGTACAACTCGGGCACGGGATCACAGAAATGTACGGTAACATCCTTGCCCAAGCGTTTGAGGTAACCTGCAAGGGCAAGGGACGACCCGACCGCATCGCCGTCAGGATTCTCGTGAGTGGTGATCAAAAAACTACGGTGAATCCGAATTTCACGAAGAATGCTTTCAATCATCGGAACCTTTCTCAGTCTCGATTTCTTTCAGCAGTTGATCGATCCGGTTGCCGTACTCAATTGACTGGTCGTATTTGAAGTGAAGCTCCGGTGCGAATTTGAGCCTGAGCTGCTTTCCGATCTCCCGGCGCAGGAAGCCGGTTGCACTTGCAAGCCCGCGCGCCGTCGAGACCCTGGCTTCGTCATCACCCATGACCGTGTAATAGATGGTCGCCTGGCGTATGTCATCGGTAACTTTTACGCCGGTAATGGTGATGAACCCGATGCGCGGATCCTTCATCCCCTTGACGATAAGCCCCGACACGAGCTCATGGATCGCCTCGGCTACTTTTTCAGAACGGTTGAACATAGGCACGGCCCGGAGCGCACGGCGGTCAACGGACTACGGAACCGTCGTGCGCATACTTGTTCCCTTTCTACAGGGTGGTGGCGATCTTCTCGATCTCGAAATCCTCGATGACGTCACCAACCTTGATGTCGTTGTAGTTCTCAAGGCCGATACCGCACTCGTAGCCGGTGGCCACCTCTTTGACATCGTCCTTGAAGCGGCGCAGACTGGACATCTTGCCTTCGTAGATGACCACATTGTCCCGCAGCAGCCGCACTTGGGCGTTGCGGATCATCTTGCCGTCCTGGATGTAGCAACCCGCCACGTTGCCGACCTTGGGCACAGAGAAAACTTCCCGGACCTCTGCCCGTCCCAGATACTTCTCGCGCAAGGTTGGCTCGAGGAGTCCCTCCATGGCCTTTTTGATGTCCTCCACAGCATCGTAGATGATGTTATAGAGACGGATATCGACCCCTTCCTTCTCGGCATGGGCGGATGCCTTCGGCTCGGGCCGGACGTTGAAGCCGAGGATGATGGCGTTGGACGCCGAGGCCAGGTTCACGTCGGTTTCGGTAATGGCGCCGACCGAGGAATGGATGACGTTCAGCCGCACGGCGTCGGTGGAGAGCTTGCGCAATGACTCCGAAACAGCCTCCACGGACCCCTGAACGTCGGCCTTGACGATGGCATTGAGATCCTTGACCTCGCCCTTCTGGATCTTGTCGTAGAGCTGCTCCAGCGACATTTTGCTGTGCTTGGCAAGTTCGGTTTCACGAAGCTTCTGCTGACGATGGGAGGCGATTTCCTTGGCACGCTTCTCGTCGACAAGACTGATAAACACGTCGCCCGCATCAGGGACCCCGGTGAAGCCGATAACTTCCACCGGCATGGAGGGGCCGGCTTCGTTGACCTTATCGCCCCGATCGTTCTGCATGGCACGGACTCTTCCCGAGTTGACGCCGGCCACGAAGTAATCACCGATCTTAAGCGTTCCTTCCTGAACGAGCACCGTGGCAACAGGGCCGCGGCCGCGGTCGAGCTTAGCCTCCACGATGGTGCCGCGAGCGTCTTTGTCCGGATTGGCCTTCAAGTCCATCACGTCGGCTTGGAGAAGTACCATTTCGAGCAGTTCCGGGAGATTGATCCTCTTCTTCGCCGAAACCTCGACAAAGATGGTCTCCCCACCCCACTCCTCGGAAACCAGACCGAATTCCATGAGCTCCTGTTTCACCCGTTCGGGCTTTGCCTCGGGCTTGTCGATCTTGTTGATGGCAACGATGATGGGAACACCGGCGGCCTTGGAGTGGTTCACCGCCTCGCGGGTCTGGGGCATCACGCCGTCATCGGCGGCCACCACGAGGATGACGATGTCAGTGACCTTGGCACCGCGGGCGCGCATGGCAGTAAATGCCTCGTGGCCCGGCGTATCGAGGAAGGTGATCTTCCGGCCATTCAACTCCACGTCGTAGGCACCGATGTGCTGGGTGATGCCGCCGGCTTCGCCGGCGATGACGTTGGCTTCACGAATTGCATCCAGAAGCGACGTCTTGCCGTGATCGACGTGTCCCATGATAGTGACCACCGGCGGCCGCTTCGTGAGGCTCTCGGGCGCATCGGGCACCGATTCGAGCATTTCGTCCACATCGATTGCAACGTTCTCGATTTCGTACCCGAATTCGGACGCAACAAGGGTGGCGGTGTCCACGTCAAGGGGATGGTTTATGGTGACCATCATCCCCATTTTCATGAGGACGCGGATAAGATCGGTCGCCTTAACCCCCATCCGCTTGGCCAGTTCGCCCACGGTAATCGATTCGGAGATCTTGATGATCCGCTTGATTGCCTTGGGCACCGTAATCTCGGTCTTTCTGCCGAGAGAAACCATATCCCTCTCGCGCTTCTTGCCTTTACCCGTCTTTGGCCCGGGCTCAAAAATCCGTTCGCGCTTTTCGAGAAGTTCAGTCTTCTTGAACGCTTCTTTTTTCTTGCCCGCACCGCCTCCGCCGGGTTTTTTGGCTCCCCTTTCAGGCTCGGCCGGAGCAACGAACTCCTTGCCCTTGCGGGGCGGCGGGGGAGGAGTTCCCGCTTTGCGGCGGTCGTCGCCCGCCGGCGCCGGCCGATCGGTCGGAGAGGGAGTCATGATGCGCTCTTCGATCCGTTTCTTGGGAGCTGTTGCTTCACGTCTGTCCGCAGGCTTGGGTGCGGGGGTCGTGATGCCGGGGAGCTCGACCCGGCCAAGAATCCGTGCCTTGTTGGCCGTCGGCTTGTCATCAACCGGAGGTGCGGCAGGCGCAACCGGAGCCTTTTGCACAACCGGGGGCTCGGATGCAGGTTTGACGGCAGCGGCGACCGGTTCTTCCGCAGGTGCGGCCTCGGACTCTCGCGCCACGGGGGGCTCGACTACGGGCGGCGCCTGAACGACGGCCTCTTCGACTGCCTCGACTTCCAACGGAGCAGGCGCACTTTCAACCGGAGGTGCAACGGCCTCGACCGGCGTTTCTGCGGGAGCGGCCTCTGCCACACGGCGACGGCGGATAACGGTTGTCGTCACCCTGACTTCTTCCTGGGGGCCACTCTTCGGGGGAGCGGCAGGCGGCGCGGTTACCTTCAAAATCTCGTCTTCCTCCAGCACCGACAGGTGGTTTTTCACCTCAATGCCAAGGCTCTTGAGTCGGGTAAGGAGCTCCTTATTTTCAATACCCATCTTCTTTGCCAGCTCATACACGTGGGTTTTGCTCATCAACCGCACCCCCATCAAGGAAATTACCGTAGCGTTCTAATTCTTTCAGAATGGACGGGACAAAGCCGCTCTCCCCGATTGCGACGACACTTCGCAATCCTTTGCCGAGAAGAGCGCCGACCCGATCCTTGTCCAAGAGATGATAACAGGGTATCTGATATCGCTCGGCCAGGTGAGTCACCTTTTCGCCGATATCAGCGGAAATATCTTCCGTGAGAATCACGAGGCCAAGCCGGTCGCCGCGCCGAAGGCGCTCCATCACCGTATCGCTGCCCGACACGACCTTGCCCGCCTTGTTGGCCAGGGCCACATAAGAGGCTATCCGCTCCTCGAGACGTAACCGTATCTCGGCGATCAGCGCATCTACAGGGGCAACGCTGCCCTCCCCCTTGAAAGCTCGCGCAAACTGCTTCCGAGCTATAGCGGCCCGCACACAGGCGGGATCGGGGCACGTATACGCACCGCGCCCGGGAAGCTTGGCAACAATATCGGGAACTACCCTTCCTTCGGGATCAAGAACGAAGCGGAGCAGTTCGCCCTTGCCCCTCTCCTGACGACAACCGATACAGGATCTGCGCGGTTCGTCCTTTCCCATGACCTATGCTTCCACCTGCTCCTCTGCAACCGCTTCGCCTTCGGTCTCAACGGCTTGGGCGGCCTCTTCAGCAACCTCTTCGGTGGCCCCATCATAGGAGGAATACTGGAGCAGTTCCGCCTCGGCAGCAGTGGTTTCGCTCTTGATGTCGATGCGCCAGCCGGTAAGCTTTGCGGCAAGCCGCACGTTCTGCCCTTTTTTACCGATAGCCAGCGACAGTTGGTCGTCGGCGACGATTATCTCCATGGAGCGGTTCTCGTCGTCAATGTACACCTTCGACACCACGGCCGGTTGCAGCGCATTGCACGCAAAGCGTGCCGCGTCATCGGACCAGGGGATGATATCGATCTTTTCACCCCTCAGCTCGGACACCACATTCTGCACGCGGCTACCCCGCATACCCACGCAGGCCCCAACGGGATCCACATCGGAATCATGGGAGTAGACGGCGATCTTGGCCCGGCTGCCCGGCTCACGTACAACGGCCTTGATCTCCACGATCCCTTCGGCGATCTCCGGAACCTCCGCCTCGAAAAGCTTGGCAAGGACGCCGGGATGGGTACGCGACAGAACGATCTGGGGCCCCTTTGGGGTCATCCGGATGTCGGTGATCAGAGTCTTAACGCGGTCACCCTGGCGATACACCTCGCGCGGCGCCTGCTCCTTATGGGAAAGCACCGCTTCGGCGCGCCCGAGATCGATTACCAGATCACCTTTTTCAAAGCGGCGCACAACGCCGGTCACCAGTTCGCCGATCCGGTCCTTGAACTCGTTGAAAATAGTTTCCCGCTCCGCCTCGCGCACCTTCTGGATGATGACCTGCTTGGCGGTCTGGGCGGCGATACGGGTAAAACCGCTTGCATCCAGCTTCATACCGAGAGAATCGCCCACTTCCACGTCAGGGTCGATCTCCCGGGCCTCTTCCATGTCGATTTCCTTGTAGGAATCCTGAACCTCGTCGACCACGGTAACGAACTCAAAGAGCTCAACTTCGCCAACTTCCGGGTTATAGTGGGCCTCAAGATCACGAGTATTGCGGAACTTCTTGTTCGCAGCGGTGAGTACCGCCTGCTCCAGGGCTTCCACGACGATGTGCCGGTCAATCCCCTTCTCCTTGACGATCTGGTCAATAATGTGCTTGAGGTTGAAGGTCGTTTCCACGTCCAATCTCCTTGAGCTGATCTTTCTAAAACTCGAATTCCAGGTTAGCTTTAGCTATCTTATCCAGAGGGATGCGGGCCAGCTGCCCTTCCCGAAGCGTAAGGGTGACGACCCCGTCGGAGAGTCCGACAAGATCACCCAGGAACGTCTTGCGCCGGTTCCCCTCTTCATCCGCCAGGAGCTCGAATGTGCGCACCTTGACAAGGCGCCCGGCATAGCGCTCATAATCCGCCTCTTTCTTCAGGGGACGGTTGAGGCCGGGCGATGAAACCTCCAGCGTGTAATTCTCACGAATAAAATCTTCGACATCGAGAATTTCGGACAACTCGCGACTGACCGCGGCGCAGTCGTCAAGACTTATTCCACCCGGCTTGTCGACAAAGAGACGCAGAACCATCTGCCGTCCTTCGCGCTTGTACTCTACCTCCACAAGTTCCAGCCCTTGAGGGGTAAGCACCTGCTCGGCGACCGCCGTTATCCGACCGGCAACATCATCCTTCTGCATGAATCAAAAACCTCAAAATAAAAAAAGTGAGCTGCTGAGCCCACTTTCTAGTGAACGATTTACTTGAAACAAATGTTTAACATGCGTTGAACGGAAATGCAAGTAATTATTTTGATGTACCAAATCGACATCAACCCATATTCTGTTGGCCATTGTCAACCTATCACTACACACAAGTTGACAATGGCCAACCGCCTGTGGTAATCCAAGGATGCGGAGGAACCACACACAATGATCAACTACCCTGAATCACTAGCAAATCGCATCATCAAAGGAAGCACTCTCGACAAAGATGAAGCCAACGAGCTACTCCTGCTGGAAGGCACCGATGCCAACGCCCTCTTCCTGGCGGCCAGTCGCGTCCGCGATCATTTCCTCGGTACCGGCGTGGACCTGTGCTCCATCATTAACGCCAAATCGGGCCGCTGCCCGGAAAACTGCGCGTTTTGCGCCCAATCGGCTCACCACGCCACCAACGCGCCCGTGTATCCTCTCGTCGACGAAGAACAGATCACCGCCTGCGCCAGAGAAGCAGCGGGGGCCGGATCCCATTGCTTCGGCATCGTAACCAGCGGCTCTGCCATCTCGCGCGGCGAAGAGCTGGACCGAATCTGCCGGGCCCTGCGGCGCATCCGCCGGGAGACGGCCATAGAGCCGTCCTGCTCCCTCGGTGTCATCGACTACGAAACCGCCCTGGCGCTTCGCGAGGCCGGAGCCGTAACCTATCATCACAATCTTGAAACAGCCCGCAGCTTCTTCCCGAACGTCTGCACCACCCATGATTACGAAGAGGATGTGGAAACAGTACGAGTCGCGAAGCGTGCAGGACTGAAGGTATGCTGCGGCGGCATTTTCGGTCTGGGAGAAACCCCGGAACAACGGGTCGAAATGGCCCTCACCCTGCGTGAACTCGACGTGGATTCGATCCCTCTCAACTTCCTGAATCCCATCGAAGGGACGCCTCTGGCCGGTGCGGACCGAATTACCCCGCTCGAATGCCTCAAGACCATCGCCGTGTACCGTCTCATCCTTCCGGACCGGAAAATCGCCGTTTGCGGAGGCCGTGAGCGCAACCTGAGGGACCTGCAGTCGTGGATGTTTTTTGCCGGGGCCAGCGGCACCATGATCGGCAACTATCTTACCACCACCGGTCGTCCGCCCGAGCAGGACTGGCAGATGCTGGCCGACCTGGGGCTTACTGTGAGGCAATGCAATGGCTGAGAAAGGAATTTTCATTACCGGAACTGATACCGGAGTGGGCAAAACAATCGTAGCGGCGACCATCGCCCGCCTGCTGCGAGACCGGGGCGTAAATGTGGGCGTGATGAAGCCGGTCACCAGCGGCTGCATTGAACGCGACGGCACCCTGATTTCCGAAGATGCCGAATTGCTCACCTGGGCCGCCGGGGTTCCCCTTGATGAAGCCTGCGCCCCCTACCGCCTTCGCACCCCGATCGCTCCGTCCGTGGCCGCCAGCCGCGAAGGGGTCAAGATCGATTTCAATCACCTGAAGGATGCCTATGAAACACTGCGGCAGCGGCATGACTTCGTCATCGTCGAAGGTGCCGGAGGGCTCATGGTCCCCCTGTCGGGCGGCATGCTGGTGGCGGATCTGATGAGCCTCCTTAAACTGTCGCTTCTCGTGGTGGCCCGTCCGAATCTGGGAACCATCAACCACACGGTTCTCACCTGTTATGCCGCGCGCCAGCTCGGACTGGATGTGCGCGGCGTCATCGTCAACAGCTATCCCGAGTCGCCGGACATGGCCGAAGAATACGCGCCGCACCTGATCGACTCGCTCTCCGGCGCACCGCTGCTCGGCGTCTTTCCCCGCATCGAGGGAGCTGAAGGACGTGCCATGGTGGAACAGCTCGCGGCGCGCCTGGCAACCGAACCAACCACCAGGATACTGGTAAGGGAGATTGGCTGTGCCTGACTATGATACTCAGACCCTGAGAGACTGGGACCGTCGCCACATCTGGCACCCCTTCACCCAGATGAAGGAGTGGGAGGAAAGCGAACCAGTGGTGATCGTTGAAGGGGAAGGCTCCTGGATCATCGATTCGGAAGGAAAACGCTACCTGGACGGCGTGGCCGCTATCTGGACCAATGTGCACGGGCACTGCCGCCGGGAGATTAACGAGGCGCTCAAGGCCCAGGTGGACCGCCTGGAGCATTCGACGCTCCTGGGGCTCACCAACGACAGGGCGGTTGTTCTGGCTAAACGCCTCGCTGAGATCGCTCCGCCCGGACTGTGCAAGGTCTTTTACTCTGATAACGGCTCCACTGCCGTGGAAGTCGGCGTGAAGATGGCATTCCAGTTCTGGCGCCATGAGGGCAAACCGGAAAAATCCCGGTTCATCTCCTTCACGAGCGCCTATCACGGCGACACCCTGGGTGCCGTGAGCGTTGGAGGCATCGATCTGTTCCACGGCGTATTCCGCCCACTGCTCTTCCCGACTATCCAGGCGCCGGCGCCCTACTGCTACCGCTGCCCCATGGGCCGGGACACCCCTGCCGCCTGCGGCATGGAATGCCTGACGGAACTGGAGCGGATCATGGAAAGCCATGCCGGCGAGGTGGCGGGTCTCGTCATCGAGCCGCTGGTTCAGGGCGCGGGTGGAATGATCGTTCAGCCCGAAGGGTTTTTAAAGGGGGTGCGGGAGCTCTGCGATCGACACGACATCCTGATGATCGCCGACGAAGTCGCTGTGGGCTTCGGCCGCACCGGTGCCATGTTCGCCTGTGGGCGCGAAGGGATCACTCCCGACATCATGGCACTCTCCAAGGGGATTACCGCAGGCTACATGCCCCTGGCCGCCACCCTGGCGACCCAGCAGGTCTATGATGCGTTCCTGGGCGAATACCGGGAGATGAAGACCTTTTTCCACGGTCACACCTTCACGGGAAACCCCCTCGGCTGCGCCGTGGCCCTGGCAAGCCTCGACCTGTTCGAGAGCGACCGGCTTCTCGGCAAACTACCAAACAAGATCAAGTTGTTACAAGAAAAACTTAAGGGACTGATTGAGCTTGAACACGTGGGAGATGTACGGCAGTGCGGCATGATCGCCGCCGTGGAATTGGTGCGGGACCGGGCAACAAAAGAACCGTTCGACTGGGAAGAGCGAGTGGGGGTCCGCGTCTGCCTGGAAGCACGCACGCACGGCGTCTTTTTGCGGCCCCTCGGCAATGTCATCGTTATTTTTCCGCCCCTTGCCATCACTGCCGAGGAAATCGACTTCCTCGTTGACGGCTTGGAAAAGTCAATCCACACGGTCACCGGAGGGTGAACCACACACTGCGCCTGCGCTGGGCTCCGGCGATTGTCAGGCCGAATCCGCCAGACGCACGGCAATGCGCATCTCGTCGTCGCGGGTTGCCGCTTCGCCGTTGAGGCGGGCGGTAAGGACCCGGTCGAGGATCTCCCGGTATCGCGGCCCTGAAGGGATTCCCAAGGTCTTGAGGTCATCGCCGGTAATATGGGTAACGATGCCCCGCAACTGGGTCACGTACAGGGAAACGTAACGTCTCACCTCATCACTCCGGGTTTTCGCCATGATGTAGAGCAGCACTTCGGGAGAGAGCCCCCTGAGCCAGAAGTAGATATCGCTGCGGCGCACATCCTCCCGACGGGCCGCCTTGCGGGTCATGACCTCCAGGACCTGCTCGCCGTGAACTCTCATATCGATGAGTTTTTCCCGGTAGTGCTCAGATACGGAAAGCCGCGTGCAGGTTCCCCAGAACCCCTCGTCCGGCAGACTCGAGGTGAGCGCCAGGAAGTACACCACCCACGTCTCGACCTTCTCGCCCAGGTAGAGGAGATCGAACCAGGTGATCACCTTCTTGACCTCGTCCAGCACCTGCAGGGTGTTGGGCGCCAGGACCAGGTCCGGGTGAATGAACCGGAGAAGCCCCAGCCCAGACATCCGGAGGATGGCCTTGACCGGCTCCCGCTCCCGAAGGATCAGCACCAGTTCGTTCAGCAGCCTCCGCCCCCCCAGCTTGTCCAAAAATCCCATTTTCACCGCGTTCTTGATGAGATTTTCCGTGTGTCGCGAGATCGGGAATCCGAGACGCTGCTCGAAGCGGATAGCCCGGAACACCCTGGTCGGGTCCTCGACAAAGGACAGGTTGTGGAGCACCCGGATGGTCTTTTCCTGCAGGTCGCGATAGGCGCCGAAGTAGTCGATCAGGGTACCGAACCCTTCCGCGTTGAGCTTCACCGCCAGGGTGTTGATGGTGAAGTCACGCCGGTACAGGTCCATCTTGAGCGACGAACGCTCCACCGTGGGCAGGGCGCCCGGCGTTTCGTAGTATTCGAGCCGTGTGCTCGCGACGTCCACCTTGAGTCCGTCAGGAAAGACAATAACCGCGGTGCCGAATTTGGCGTGACTTTTCACCCGGCATCCCACGCGATTCGCAACGGTCTCGGCGAACAGGATGCCATCGCCTTCCACCGACACGTCGATGTCGTCGTTCTCTGCCCCCAGAAGCAGATCCCGCACAAAACCACCGACTGCGTACACGGGCAGCTCCAGTTCATCCCCCACCTTGCCAAGGTCGCGCAGCATGGCGACCGTCGGGCGCGGCAGGTGCCTGTTCATGAGATGGACCACCTCGCGCCGCCGCACCGGCAGGTTCTCGCTTCCCAGGTCATAGACCGGTTCGGCGTTGCGCTGCGTGCCGGTGTACATATACCGCAGGAGATCAGTCCGCGTTATGACCCCCACGAGCCGTTCACCGCTGAATACCGGTACCAGCCGCCGATGCTGGCCGACGATATAGTCCTGGATAGCGTTGATCGGGGTGTCGGGAGCGGCCCGCAGAAACTCCGTGTGCATGTATTCGTCCACGGGCAGGTTGCCGAGACCGTGATAGAGCGCCTTTTCCACGATCCGGCGTGAGATGATCCCCGCCATCCGTTCCCCGTCCATGACCGGCATGGCATTCACATTGTAACGGGTGAGTATCTCCCGCGCCTCGGTGATGGTCGTGGCAAGGGGCAGGGTAATCACCGGCGATGACATGAGGTCAGCGGCTGTCCTGACAGGGTTTACCAGCTCGGGCAGAAGTCTGTTGAGACGACCCAAAACCTGGATTACGGTCTGGTCCCTTACCGTGGCAGCCGCAGCAGTGGCATGCCCTCCCCCGCCGAAGACGCGCATGACAGCGCCGGCATCGACTTCGGCAATGCGGCTGCGCGCCACCAGGTAGACCCTCTCCCCCATTCCAACCACGAGAAAGATCGCGTCCAGGTTCTGCATGTCGCGCATCATGTGGGCAAGAACCGCAATGTCGCCCACATAGTGGTCGAGAGTGGCATGGGCAACGGCGATGTCGACCCCGTTCACCGGCGTACTGCGCAGGGACTTCAGCAGATCGTTCAGAAGCGCAACCTGCTCGGCAGTCAGCTCCTGAGAGACGAAATCCGACACGATATTCAGGTTGGCTCCCCGCTCCAGGAGCCAGGATGCTGCGGCATAGTCTTCGGGGGTGGTGGAAGGAAAGGTCAAGTTGCCCGTGTCTTCATAGATGCCCAGCATCATGAGGGTAGCCTCGACAGCGGTCACCTCGATGCCCTGCTCCATGAGCTTTCGGGTCAGAATAGTCGTGGACGAGCCGCAATCGCGGATCTCTCCGCCGCTCGGCCTGATGTCGCCGCTGGAGCCGGGATGGTGGTCGTAGATATGGACCTCGACGCCGGGTCGACGTGCAACCTCCGCAAAGCGGCCGATACGCGAGGTATGCTGGCAATCTACGAGAACCAGTCGCGTAATATCGGAAAAATCCACATCCCTGAGCCGGGTAAAGGGGAGTGCGTAGCCGGTTGTCTTGAGGAAGAGATCCCTCATGCTCTTTTCCTGGGAACCGGAGAAGACCATAAGGGCGTCGGGGTAGAGTTTACTGGCCGCGACCATGGCGCCGAGACAATCGAAATCGGCGTTCACGTGGGTGGTAATAACATCCATGGGAAAGAGTGTGCCGCAGCCTCGGTAAAAGTAAAGGACTGAATGCTGCTCGGGCTAACGCGTAGCAACCATGGGACGCAGCGGAGCAGGCTGGTAGACCGGATTCTCGCCGATCACCTCCACGACGGGTCCCCCATCGATAAGCTCAATAGTGCCGCTGTCGGGGCCATGATCGGCCTCGCCGACGGCCCAATCATACAGTTTCTTTGAATCATGCAGCACGGGTCGCGCGGGGATGCCGTACATCCTGTTCTGCATAGGCTCGTCGAAAAGCCCCACGCAGCCGTGGGAGGCCGGCTTTCCGGGCAGGTCGCGGGCATGAATCCAGTACCCGACGTTCTGCTTATCGATGAAAAACCTCATGGCATAGTCCATGGGATACTGGGCTGAGTTGTCATCAGTCTGGTAAAGCGATGAGGTATGGGTGCGATCCCGGGCATCAATCCGGAAAAGCCCCGTCGGAGTCTCGTTTCCCTTTTTGCCGGTTGCCGCCGGCATGGAAAACTTCAGCGTTCCCCGCTCATAGGCCCCGATCCACTGCTCGGTGAGGCTTACCAGAATATATTTTGCATAGCGCTTGGCCGGTTCGTACTCCTTCGGCAGCGGCGTGTACGCGCGGGCGACCGCCATGTCCCGCGGCACCTTAATGGTCATGCCGGGATACGTGTGGCGACGGTCGATGCGGTTGAAGCGGGCGATGTAGACCCAATCGTCGCCGAAGAGCGACTCAAGCGAGTCGTTGGGCCTGATGAAGCGGGGATACCAATCCAAATCTCGTTGGCTCGGATAGTCCACCCGCGACAGGTCCTCCTTGGCCGGATCCAGAGGAGAAGCCGCCGGCTCGGCCGTGATTTCCGGCTCGTGCACAACGATGGCGGCGAGGATGATGAGTGCGATGACAACAGCCAATCTGCGGATCATGGTAGGTCCCGGGAAAAAAGAAAGGGGCTGTCGCCCCATTGAATTCTTACGTGAAACTAGCATGATTGGCACACCGGGTCAAGATTCTTGGCAAGGAGTTCCGAGGCGCTCCGAGATCACGGCGTCCACGGCGCTGTAGGGGTCGGTGCGGCGGGATGCCATGGCCTCTACAATTTCCCGGTAGCGGCCGTTCACCCGGATATGGCCGAAAACTTCCGCAAAAAGCCTCTCGCGAAGCAACTCCTCGAAATGGCGAACGGACCGTTCCTGGCGGATGCGCTCCAGTGTTCCCGAATCTGCCAGCCATGAGCGGTGAAGCGCTATTTCGTCTACCAGTTCGGCGATTCCCCGATTGCGGCTCGCCTCGGTCATCATGACCTTGGGCAGCCAGTCGCCCGGCACGGTCTTCTTCATTTCAAGCATGGCCGCCAGCTCACGGGCGGTCCGGTCCGCGCCGTCCCGGTCGGCTTTGTTCACCACGAACACGTCGCCGATCTCCAGGACCCCGGCCTTGATCGCCTGGATATCGTCGCCAAGCCCGGGCACCGACACCACCACCGTCGTGTGGGCCAGCCGGACGATATCGATTTCATCCTGCCCCACCCCCACGGTTTCGATGATGACGACCTCCATCCCCATGGCATCCATGACGTTCACCACATCGGCGGTGGAGCGGGAAAGCCCTCCCATGTGGCCTCGGGTGGCGAGACTGCGGATGAAGACACCCGGATCGTCGGCATGCCGGTTCATCCTGATCCGGTCTCCCAGGATGGCTCCCCCCGTGAAAGGGCTCGTGGGGTCGATCGCTACCACTCCAACTCGTTTCCCCTGCTCACGGTATGCGGCGGTAAGCTGGTCCACCAGCGTCGACTTGCCGGCTCCCGGGGGGCCAGTGATGCCGAGAATGAACGCGCGCCCGGTGTGGGAATAGAGTTCCTTCATGTCGTCGACGGCACTACGAAAACCGTCATCCAGGTTGCGCATGAGTCGGGCAGCGGCACGCAACTCACCGTCGAGTATCCGAGAAGCCAGGGACATCGTCAGGTTCCTTCCAGAAAATCAATCAACGTCGGCTGCGCGGCAGAACCCCGGCAGGGCGGCCACGACGCCGGAAATAATGGTGGTTACGCCCGCGGGGCCACGTTCTCCCGCACCCATTTGACGATATCCTCCGTAGAGGTACCGGGGGTGAAGACCTCGCTGACACCCGCTCCTTTCAATCCGGGAATATCATCTTCGGGGATCACGCCGCCGCCGAACACGATGATATCGTCGGCACCCTTCTCCTTGAGGAGCTGGCAGACGCGCGGCAGAAGCGAATTGTGGGCGCCAGAGAGGATCGAGAGCCCCACGGCGTCCACGTCTTCCTGGATGGCGGAGGACGCGATCTGCTCCGGTGTCTGGTGGAGGCCGGTATAGATCACCTCGAAACCGGCATCACGGAAGGCCCGGGCCACTACCTTGGCACCCCTGTCATGGCCGTCGAGCCCCGGCTTGCCAACGAGAATACGCAGCGTTCTTTCAGTCATGACCATCTCCTTTATTTTTCGATTCCCGTACGTGCCGGTACGCCGGCACGGTAATAGTGCTTGATCTCACGCATCTCGGTGACCAGATCGGCGGCGGCGATGACCCGTTCATCGGCATTGCGCCCTGTGAGGACCAGTTCCACCCGGGGTGGCTTCAGGGTCATCAGTTCCAGAACGTCATCAACCGGAATGAGGCCGAACGAGACGGCGCCGTTGATTTCGTCGAGGATCACCAGATCGTAGTGCTCCCTGGTCAGCGCCTCACGAGCCATATTGAGCGCCTCGCGGGCAAGACGTACATCTTCAGGGTCGGGGTTCTCACGATTCACCCAGCCCGGCCGGCCGGTGGCGATGATGGTCAGCTCCGGGGCCAGACGCTTGGCCGCCTCGTGCTCGCCGTAGGGGCCCCCTCCCTTCATGAACTGGATGACGAGAACCTGAAATCCTCGTCCCGCCGCCCGGAAGGCAAGCCCCAATGCCGCCGTGGTCTTGCCCTTGCCGTTGCCGGTGTACACCTGGATACATCCCTGGTCGAGCTTCATTGGATTCGTTCCTGCGGAGGCCGGACACCCGGGTCGTAATCCGCCACCATCATGGCAGAGCAGCCAAGCCGTCCATCAAAACCGCCTCCCGTTTTATTCTCAATAAAGAACAGGCACGGACTATAACAACAGCCTCAGCGCGCTGTCAAGCCGTATTCATGGAAGTATAACGGGTTTTTAGCGACAGTGAAACCATGCCTTCATTGACTGGGTCGATTGCCGCTCCTCACTTCCCATAGAAATCAGCCCTTGACATCATTGACGGCATTTGATATTAAGTCAGCTCTACTTTTTGACGGGCGCTTAGCTCAGCGGGAGAGCACTGCCTTCACACGGCAGGGGTCACTGGTTCAATCCCAGTAGCGCCCACCAGAAAACACCACCAGCCAAGCAAAGAAACTTGGCTGGTTTTTTATTTTAATATCAATCAGTTAAAACCTGCCCCTTAAACCACACCCTCAACCAAACACCCACTCTCCAAGCTATTTCTGCACGGTTTTGTCATGCCTGTGCCCATGCTTAGCTGCCATCAACACAAGCCATTTTGAAGGTCTGCACATTACCGGAATTGCATTTGGGGCAAGCGGACATAGCATCCCCCTCTTCTACTTGGGTATAAATGAAGTTCGCAGAGATTTACCACTTAGAAACAACTAAACATGTCACTCCCATCCCGAACGTTTGGTCAGTCCTTAAAGGGTGTGTGTCCCCAGAAACAGGGGAAAGCATGTTGAATACTCCAGTCTGTCGAGGCGAAACTGGCCAACCAAACCATAAAACATCTTCACGATACCAGGTAACGGGCTAATCTACACTCGGCCTTGCCACCGAACCAGCAAGGATTCCTCCGTCAATGGTTATTTCGCTGCCGGTCATGTATGTGACCTCGTCCGAGGCCAACAGGAGAGCCACTGCGGCAATCTCCTCCGGAGTACCGAACCTCCTGAGCGGCGTATCCCAAACGAATTCCTTCATCCGTTGCTCCCGCTCCGCCCCCGGCGGCCCAATGAGGGGTTCCCACATGGGGGTGAGAATTGCGGCAGGGTGCAGAGAGTTGCAGCGAATGGCAAGGCCCTGATCCGCGCAATAGAGTGCGACCGTTTTGGTGTGGTTGCGCACAGCAGCCTTGGACGACGCATAGGCGGCAGCGGCGGGTATGCCGACCAACCCGGAACGCGACGAAATATTGATGATCGACCCGGTACCTGTTCTGCGCATTTCCTGGATGGCATATTTGCATCCTAGAAAGACACCGTCGAGATTGGTCCGATGTACTGCATGCCAACTGTCCAAACTGGCATGCTCAGGGTCGTGCGCGACCATTCCGTCCTCAAAGCCGGTTATCCCCGCGTTATTGACCACAATATCGAGCCTGCCATGCCGGCCGGTAATCTCCGTGGTGACACACTGCCAGTCAGCCTCCTCCCGGACATCCAGGCGGCGATAGGCCGCTTCCGCTCCTATTTGTCCGGCAACGACCGCTCCCTGTGCATCATTGATGTCTGTCAGATAGACAAATGCCCCGGCGGTTGCGAAGGCACGGGCAATCGCCTCCCCTATCCCCCTTGCCGCGCCGGTGACCAGCGCAATCTTGCCTTCAAGTCTTCTCATGATCTCCTCTATTGAGTATTCTAATCAGATTTTCCGCGCCACGATGCGCACCATCCCGCGCTGGCCGGGCTCTGTGCAGACCTGCAGGCCCCGTTGCCCAAGTTGAGCACCGACCCATTCCGGGTCGAGCCTGACCTTGGGGTAGGCGCTCACGGTCATCTCCCACCCTGACAGGGCGCGAGTGTGGAGTATATCGTGCACTATTACCCGGTCCCGGCCGTATTCGAGGAAGCAGGTCAGAATTTTCTCTTCATCGCTCTGCACCGGGATGAAACGGGCCGGCCCTTCCAGAACCCCCCTTACATAATCGCGAAAGGTCGTGACAAAGATCCCCCCTGGCGCCAGGGAAGCAGCCACCTCGGAGATGAGTCCCTGTACCGCTTCCCGGGATGGGAGGTGCGTCAGCGTATCACCCATGCAGACGACCACGTCAGGTGCTGTCGGGCAATGGCGCCGGAACGTTTCGAGGCTGTCCCGTACCGCGGTGATGGCAAACGTCCCGGATGACTCTCTCAGTTCATCCAGCAGCGACTGGCAGGTGTCGATCGCCACCACCGCATAGCCCGACTCTGCCAGGGGGACGGCATGCAGGCCATTGCCGGCGCCGAGATCGACCGCCAGGCCATCACCCGCTGAAATTCCCGCATCATGCAGCTCCTGACGGGCCCTTTCCCTGGCTTTTTCCCCATCTCCCAGCATCCAGCCGTAGAGTGGGCCGAGTAGCCGGTCATAATGGTTCTGTACCGAAGTCATCCTGTCGTCCCTTTCCCTTGTGTCATTGAATCCCCTCCGAAACCGGCGCCTGTCACCGGCATTCATTCGGCAGTTCTTGCTGCCCGACACCCCGTCAGTTCAGCAAAGACCCCGAAGACAAGGCGTTCCGCCAGACCGGGGCACTCGCTGGCGCACATGGCACAGACGGTCATCGTCCTGTCTTCCGAAGCGCGAAGGTGGAAGACGCTTGCCTGGTATCCCGGACCACCACCATTGTGCCCCTGGACAATTCCAAAAGGTAACGTCGCATCAGCGATCTCCCGGGCTACTAATGCCTCGATGAGTTGCTGGGGAAAAATTTCAGTCATCCGGACACACCTTTCTTACCAATAAAGAAATACAGGCAGACATTCAGGACTGTCAGCACACCAATCCCCGGAATTCCGAGAATGCCGGTGGTCAGGCTGTCGCCGCCGGTCAAAATGGCGGCCGGGGCCATGCCTACGCCGTTCAGACTGCCGTGCATCATCGCCGCAGCAACAACCGACCCAGTCCTGCTGCGCACATACCCGATGAGCGGAGAAAAAAGTATTGCCCATACCACCATGAGTGCTACGCCCGCAACGGGATGGCCAGGATAGTTGTACCCGTTGAGGATCATAGGTGCATGCCAGGCTCCCCAGACTAGCCCAATCAGCCAGGAGGACCGCCAGAATCCGAGATGGGCGAGTTCCATATACAGTAAACCGCGCCAGCCCACTTCTTCCCCTAATGCAGCAACAGCGTTGACCGTGGCACCAACAAGCGTCCCCCCAACCAGGATCAACCAGGCCGGATGCAGTGGGAGACTGGCGATCTGCCGGCGCACCTGGGCCATTTGTTCGGAAGGGACGGCTTCTCCCAGAGTCTTCATGATATTCGCATCAAAAATGTCTGCGCTTAGTGTTACCCCGGGGACCAGCAAACTTGCGGCTGCAGAAAGCATTGCAAGCAGCGGCGGAACGAACAGACCCGCCACATACCAACGGTTCGGGCGCACGACCAACCCCAGTGGCCCTAAAAATGGCTGCCGGCAGACAAGTCGTTGCACGACGAGAGCCGCCAGGAACGGTGTAAACATGACAGCTACCGATATGACGTAGAAAAGCGGTTGGGAGACTCTTCCTCCCAGCCCGAAATAGGTCCAGGTCATACCCCAACTCAATACGAAGGTTATTATCAGGAACAGCCGTATCTTCAAGAAGTTGTTACCCTCACTCCCTTCGTAACGAAGGGCAATCAATGCCAAAGCTGCTCACCAGGTCGTCCCGCCGCCTGTCGACGAAAGATCCGCATGTTACCCAAACAGCGGTAATCGACGGATCAGTGCCCTTCCGAGCGGTATCGGACCTGCACGATACCACCGGTGCAGACTTTGGTTTCCAGCAGCGTCAGTGACTCCCGTATTCTGTTGGGTGAAATCATCGGAATCCCCCCTCCCAAGATGACCGGGACGATGGAAACGATGTACTCGCTGATCAATCGCCGTTGAAGAAATGACGCCGCCAGCACACCGCCCCCGACCAGCCAGGCGCGCCGGCAGCCGTTGCGCAACAGGGAATGGAGCACGTCGTCCGGTGTGGCATCGGTAATCACGACATCATGAGTCGGTACCGCATGCTCTTGCCTTGAAAAGACGCGGCAAGGTTTTCCCTCGTAGGGCCATGCGCCGAACGAAAGCGTTTTCTCGTAAGTGGCGCTCCCCATAAGCAGGGCATCGACCGACGCGTAGAATTCAGCGTAACCGTAATCCTCGCCGGCATTTTCGAACGGTGCCAGCCAGGCAACGCCCCCGTCCGGCGTGGCAATGTAGCCGTCCAGGCTTGCTGCGACATAATAGATGACATCCATCGTTCCAGTCTCCCACCGCACGTTCGTGCACCAACTATTAGTTGTGTGGCCGGACGTCAACCCTCCCGCCCGACCACTTCCACGGTCCCTTGCACCAGCAGCTCAGGGAACTCCGGTTCATGGGCGCGGCGCCAGTAGCGTTCCGCCCGCTGCCGGACACGCCTCACCTCTTCGGCCATGGCAAGCGGGCCGGCCTGGTCGAGGTTGATCCCCGGCGGCAGCAGGGCGCCGTCGAATTCGAGGGCAGAGCCGGACCGGATCACGCAGCGGTGAATGACCCCGCCGGGGAAATAGGCATCCCTGAAGCGCTGCGCCACCCCCGGCACCGGCCAGGTGAATATGCTCGCCAGGCGGCTCGGCAGCGTGGGGGCCTCCTCATGCCGCACCTGCTCGAAAAGGGCTTCAAGCACGATCATCATTTTGAGCTGTTCGGGCTTCAAAGACGGGATCTCCTGCGGCATCTCCAGGAGCAGCCATGCCTCCTTCTGGCAATAGGCGAGAAGCGCTTTTTCACCGGTGGAGAGAGCCGCTATGGCCGCATTGATCATAGCTCCATAACGCTGCAGGTAGTAGGGCCGCAACCAGGCGCCGGGTGCCAGCGGCACCGAGGAGACCTGGTAGACAACCCTACCGGTAGCTCCAGCACCTGCGATCCGGCCGCGCGAGAGTGCTTCCTTAATGAAGCCAAATTTGGCTGCGGCGTACTGGTCTCCCGATGGCCACTCCTGCTCAGACAGCTGTTTTTTCAGGGCTTCGTAAGCAGTTCGCAAGGCATCGTCGCCGCGCAGCAGATCGCGGAACAGCAGGTGATCCTGCCAGAATGCCGTCTCCTTAACTACCGCATGCAGATGAAATGAAACCCCGGCATCACCGATGCGCCGGAAAAAGCGACGGAACGGCATCACCGTCTCATATTCGGGCAGGTACTCGTAGCCGAGACTTCTGACAGGACCGACCAGTACGTCAAGCTCCTTCTCCCTCAGAAGGCCGATCATGATATCAATGACCGGCTTTGCAGCCAACCCTGTAACCGCCGTACTGCCGATATGCTCAACGTGGGCATCTACTGGGAGTGCAGTACCCAAGAGGCGCTTTCGCTCGGCCAGAAAAGCTCTCTCCCACGCGGATGAGTACTCCTCGATTGCTATTCTCATTCCTGACGGCTCCCTCAACCCAAGGCAATCAGAGTATCAGCAGGATAGTACCGAACGTACCGTGAAGTCCCCAAACCGATCTCTCACAACATCCACGGCATGTCCGCAGAAGCGAGGGAAAGGTAAGTATTGGCCTCTAACACCAGTGACAATAGATGTTTGCAAAGGATTCTGCCATGCAGCGAAAATTGTTCCCTTATCGACCTGCGCGACTACGGAATCTCCCCGGACACCCTGTTGGCATACCCCATGCGGTTGGCCAGCAAAGACAATCCCATGGCAACTACCAGACTCAAGACGATAACCCCAAGGGATATGGCAATGGGAATATGTACTCCAAGCATAATCAGAATCATCTTTATGCCGACAAAAGCCAGAATGAATGATATCCCGTACTTCAGATAGGCAAACATTCCCATTACTTCTGCCAGCAGGAAATACAAGGCCCGTAGCCCCATGATGGCAAACACGTTGGACGTGAGCACGATAAAGGGGTCAAGGGTGATGGCAAAGATGGCCGGTATCGAATCGAGCGCAAAGACAAGGTCGCTGCTCTCAACCACGAGAAGAACCATGAATAGCGGACTGGCAACCCAGAGGCCCAATCGGCGGGTGAAGAACCAGTCGCCACGGATCTTCCGGGTCATGGGCAGAACCTTGCGCGCCAACCTCACCATGAGATTCTTGTCCGGGTCCATTTCTTCGCTGGCGCCAAATGCCATCTTGGAGGCTGTATAGATCAGCACTGCACCGAAGATGTAGAAAAGCCACTGGAAACGCTCCAGCAGTTCAGCCCCGAGAAAGATGAAAACTACCCGCATTATCAGGGCACCCAGGATACCCCACTTCAGCACCCGGGCCTGCAGTTCGCCGCGAACCCCGAAGACCGTGAATATCATGATGAACACGAACAGGTTGTCAACGGACAGGGATTTTTCAATCAGGTAGCCGGTCAGGAACTCCAGGGCCTTCTGTTGGCCCAACACGAAGTATATCCCCACGTTGAAGGCCAGTGCCAGGCCGACCCAGAGGATGCTCCAGCCGAGGGCCTCCTTAAAGGATACCCTATGACTCTTGCGGTTCATCCCGAGGTCAACGGCCAGCATAATGACCACCAGCAGTATGAACCCTCCCCATAATATCGTTGATGTTGCCATAGTGATTACCTTTCCCGTTTCTGAGGGCTATTCGTTTTCATCCTGAAAGATTTTTTTATTCGTGGCGGCGTCAAACTACGGAACTTCTTGTGCGGGGCACCGTGCGCACCACCGTGCGACCCTCAATGCACGAGCCAGTTGAATGGCTGCTCGGATAACCGGCCAGTGTCCAGCCGGAGACTCCGGACGGACACTGGCCAGACTTCCAGACTGGACTCGCTGTTACTCGCTGAATAGAGCACGCTGCTTGTACGACCAGAGCTCCAGTGCCTCCCGCATGACCTCCGAGACACTCTTGGAAGAACGCTTGATAAGGCGCTCAAGATTGCGTTTTTCCTGGTCGCTGATTCTTATGGAAATCACGTTGTCGAGCCGATTACCCAAAGTACGGCGTGCTTTTTTCTCTTTAGTGCTGCAATCTTTTCTGAAGTGGGGCATGAGCGTCTCCTTTCGCTATAGTGTTGACAAGGCTGGCTTGAATCCACTTGGGACCGCTCTTTCGCTCTGGTTTCAGTCAAACAGTTCTTCCAGAAACGATTTCTTCCGGTACGGTTTGTGGCCGTGGCCGTGGCTGTAGCCGTAACCTGCCGGTGCGTGCCCTGTCTGCTGCGGGGCATATGCCGGTTGCGCGGCTGGTTGTGGCGAGTGGGTTGCGGCTGTCTCCTTGGTCTGGGTTCGCTCGATGATCTTGTCGAGTTCTCCCCGGTCCAGCCATACCCCGCGGCATTCGGGGCAGTAATCGATTTCGATTCCCTGGCGTTCAGACATTACCAGATTGACGGTGGTGCAGACGGGACACTTCATGGTGCTGTTCTCCTTTCTTTGGTTACCTTGATGTTCTGGACATCGCTTCAAGCCGGGCAATCCGCTCCTCCATTGGCGGGTGGGTCGAGAAGAGGGAGAGGAGGCTGCCCCCGGTCAGTGGATTAACGATGAACATGTGTGCTGAGGCCGGTCTGGCCTCCTGCATGGGTATGCTGTGAGATGCGACATGGAGTTTGCGCAGGGCATTGGCCAGTGCCAGTGGTCTGCCGCAGATCCTTGCGCCGGTTTCGTCCGCCAGGTACTCCCGGGAGCGCGAGACCGCCATCTGGATCAGCATGGCCGCCATGGGTGCGACAATGGCCATGACCAGCGAACCCATCAGGCCGCCGGCGCCCCCCTCCTCGTCGTCGTTTCTGCCGACGCCGAGCATGGCGCCCCACTGGAGCATGTTGCCGATCATGGAGATTGCACCGGCGAAGGTGGCGGCAATGGTTCCCACCAGGATGTCCCGGTTCTGGACGTGGGCAAGTTCATGGGCCATTACCCCTTCGAGTTCATCCGGCGACAGAATCCGCAAGATGCCTTCTGTCGCGGCTACGGCGGCATGCTGCGGATTCCTTCCCGTGGCAAAGGCGTTGGGGCTGTCGGACGGGATGATGTAGACCTTGGGCATGGGGAGCCCCGCCTGAAGGGCCAGGCGGCGAACCATGCCGTAGAACTGCGGATGGTCGTGCTCGTCGACCTCGCGGGCTCCGTACATCTTGAGGACGATCTTGTCGGAAAACCAGTAGGAGAAGAAGTTCATGCCAAGGGCTATGACAAAAGCCGTGATCATACCGGACTTGCCGCCCAGGGCACTGCCCATGAGGACCATGAGAACGGTCAGCAGGGAGAGGAGAAGGGTTGTCTTGAGCCTGTTCATTGTCATTACCTCCGACGATTTGCTATCGCCGGGGGTAATAAAAAAGACCTTTACCCCCGGCATATGCCTGGATAAAGGTCTTGTTGGCAGATATCTGCCCCGGTTCCGGGTCCTTCGACCGTAATGACGAAACCGGGTCGGCATTTTCTGGTGCCGATAACTACTCCCCTTTACGTTGATGAAATGCTAGACAATTAATGGCAAGACTGTCAAGAGACTTTTTACAACCTCCAGGAATTCAGTACATTTTTTCAAACTGAAGCCCAGCGACAGTGATCACATGCTTTTCTATCCATAAATTGCCGTCAGCCGGCAAAGGGCAAGCCGACTACAGACTCACAGGCGAATATCGTCAATACACCTGAACAGACAACCGCCGCTACGCTCGATGAAGCGAAGTATCTGCAGATTTATAGGAATACCGACGAAGTCCCCGCAGTCCCTGATATCCGTTCTCAGACCGTAACACTTCCTGCCAAGGGCCGAAGCGAATCCCACCTCACCGGCAGTACCCGAGTCGATTTCGGCACCGTCCAGTATCGCCAGCAATCCGTCACACGCAATGATGCCGCTTTCGTTTATCTCTCCGATGCCCGACGCAATGGACCTGAACTCTTCCACCCGGGCGTGGAAGCTCTCTATCCGGAAGGCCTGCTCGATGCGCCCGGCAAAGTGATCCTGTTCCCAGGGGTCGAACACATCGTGTCCCAGAGATTTGAGCTTATCTTTGACCTTTTCAAGGTAGGACTTCGTTTCGGGGCTGAAGCCGAGGGGCGATGCAAGATAGATGTTCATTGGTTCCTCCCATCCTTTCGCAAGGAGGGCATCCTTGTTCCGATTTCCTCCTTATTCCCCGTTTCGAACATGATTCCCACCCTGCAGAAGCTGTAACGTTCTCCTGAATCACTCCCCTTCCATCACCATGAGCCGCACGGGCAGTGGCTCCTTATCCCATGTCACCTCTGGGTAGAGTACCGGATTGAGCCGCAGGTAGGTGCCGTCGACCCCCTTTTCGGCCCACCAGCACTCGGAGCCCCTGATGGGAAGGGCCTCGAAAAGATACAGATCGTTGTTCTTGTCTCGTGCCAGGTACATGGCTGATTCTCCTTTACCAATAGAACGCCTATATAGCCGAAAAACTGCGCATCAGGTGGAGCTTGATCATGTCCTCGAACTCGGTTTCCCGGTCGCCGCGATAGACCATGGACGAGCCGATCTCCGCGGCGAGAATGGCAGACAGGTACTTCTGGGGCAGTTGGGTGAGGCGGCGGCGGAAACGGGCTTCCTCGGCAATGATCTTGGGCAGGTGCGCCAGAATCGCCCGGCGGTAGAGAGGCTGCAGGCAGAGCTCAGGGCGGGCCTGGAAGAATCTGAAGAGCCGTGCATAATTGGCGTTGATCTCGGTGCTCAGGGAGTCCGATATCTCGGTGCACAGGGTTCCCGGCTGCTCCCGGCGGCGCTTCAGGATCAGCCGGGCCTCGTCGCCGGCCCGCTTTTCCAGAATCCGGAGCACGTCGGCCACGTAGCGCTCCTTGTGCTCCATGAATTCCTTCTCCGTCAGGAGCAGGTTGGCGATGATCTCGTAGGATGAAGAAATGACGCCGCACTTGTTGGCAGAGGCGTCGCGCATGACGATGATCCCCTTCTTCTGGAGCTCCACGCGGGCCGGCGGGGTGATGAAAGAGTTGGCCCCTTCCACGATGGCCCTGGCCGACGGGGTGCCGTCAGGCAGGAGGAATTGGTCCCAATTGTCCTTATCGATTGTTTCCGGGCGCCCGCCGGCGGGGATGAAGAGATCCGCCGGCACGCTGAATATCAACTCGCCGAACTCCTTGGAGAATTCGTCCAGTGAGATCCACTCCTCCACGAGCCCCGCATCGGTTTTGATCACGCGCCGGAAAAGCTCCCGCAGCCCCTCGCGCCGGCTGCCGGTGCGGAACAGCATGAACCCGCCCGGATGGAGCGCCGCCGGATCAAAGGCATCCAGGTCCTCCTTCAGCAGGATGCGGCCCAGCTCACCGTGATCCGCGCCCTCGGGGTCGCACAGGGCCGCCGTACCGTCGAGGATCAGGCCGATTTTCACCTTGGGGCAGCGCTCCAGCATGATCCGGAGGGCGTTCCCTGCCACGTCGCCGTTGGGACCGCCGGTGAACTTGACGGTGAACGGATCCCGCCGGATGTCGATGCCCAGCTCCGCCATCGTGATCTCGGCGAACGCCACTACGCCGGTGGAGGTGACGCCGTACTCCTTGTGGTTGATCCCCACCCGCTTGCTGGACATGATCCCGATGCCGAGCATGTAGCCGCGCCGTTTCGACATCCAGGCGATGGTCTCGATCATGTTGTCGTGCATGTTCTCGTCGGGGCCGAGCTCGATGGGCTCGTCCTCCCGGTAGTAGTCCACCACTGCCGGATGCCGGGCCACGCCGTTGTCGGTGGTAAAAATATCCAGGAAGGCGCCGGTGATGCCGTACTGGAGCTTGTAGAGGCGCCAGGTCTCCAGGGGCCGGTCCTTCGCTTTCAGGTCCGAGGCATCCAGGGCCACCACCAGCTTCGAGCCCCCCTCGTAAATGTCCTTGTTCTTCAGGTGCTGGGTGTGAGCCAGAACGAAGTTCTCCCGGAACAGGGTATTGGCGTTGGTGACCAGGTCGTCGGGGGTACGGCAGATGACCGTGCGCCACCCTCCCCGGGCGATGTCGGAGAAACCGATGTGGTAACCGAATCCGAAGCGGCTGAAGAAAAAGGTGACTCGGAAGGGCATGGCCGGAGGCAGGTCGGCGGTAAAATCAGTACCCAGCTCGGTCAGGTAGGCGGGGTCGAGCCGGAAGGCCAGGGCCTGTTTCTCCAGCACGAAGAAGTTGGTCTTCAGGGTGCGGGTGATGAAAGTGAGGCAGCAGTGGAAGATGGTCCTGCGCACCTCGTCCAGGTAGCGGTGGCCGGTGTTGTAATCCGCCACCTCACGCCGGGTTTCGGCCAGCACCCGCTCGTAGAGCTCGGCCCGGCCCTCCACGGCCGGGTCGAAACGGGCCCGGAAGAGCTTTGCCAGCTGCAGCGCGATCTCGGGGTGGGCCAGGAAGGCGCCGCGCACGTCGTCAAGGCCGAAGCGGTCGGGCTGGTTGTGGGCCAGGTTGGAATGACAGAAGGCGATGAAGGCATTGGTGAGGGTGGCGTCCTCGCCGCTCATGAGTCCGGTGATCACGAACTCGCGGTAGGCATGGGAGCGGGTCGCCAAGAGTTGGGTATTGGACAGTTCCCGCTGGAGCCTGCTGAAGAGCTCGGACCCCCGCTGCAGCACTTCTCCGTCGCGCCGCCGCACATAGAACGTCCCGAGGAAATAGGGATGGATGCCGTTGGAGATGGTCAGGCAATAGGCGCGGTTCACGCCCAGTTCGAGCCGGTTGAAAACCTCCATCACCTGGAGGAGGAAATCCTTCTGGGGGGGGTTCCCCACGGCAAAGAAGACCCGCGATTCGTTGCCGGCCGTACCGTTCTCCATCTCCTCCACGTCCAGGTAGAGGCCGCCGCAACGGTTTCCTTCCTGGTGAAGCCGCAGCACCTGGGCCACCCTGCGGGGGGGGGAGATGCGGACATAGTTCTCGTTGTTGAGCCAGAGGATGCGGAGCAGCCGGTCCAGATCGGCCAGATCGAAGTCCGGGTAGTATTTCCGCACCGCCGCCGCCACCGTGCGCCGGATGCCCAACGGCACCTGCACGTCCCTGCCGGCGAGGATGTCATCGTTGGTCTTGCGGTCGAACTCGAAACGCTGGATCTCCAGGTTCTGGTCAAGCCCGGGGATCGGGTCGTCCGAGTGGGCGATCATGGCGTAAGATATCTCCCGCTCCTGGATCCGGCGCAGGGTCTCGTACAGGGTGCCCGGCTGATTGACCATGGCAACGATCAAGGCCTTGTCCCGGTCGGCCAGGATCAGGCGCTTGTTGCGCCGCAGCATGCCCAGTTCGCGGGTCAGGACGGCCAGGGCCTCGGGCTCGTCCTTCATGGCAATGAAGAAGTAGGGATTCATCTGCTCGCGGAGCCACCGGCGGTTCTCCGCCCGTTCCGCAGTATGGGTCCTTCCGGCTGCTCCGGCAGCATTCATGGTTTCGAGCTCCTCTCGCTGTCAGACATGAACCTCTTTCGTGGCTACCCCATCTTCTCCTGAACGCTCCGCACCTTGTCCTCCATGGTCTGGACCCGGTCCGTGCGGGTTCCCAGCTTGATGGTGGTGGTGATGCGGGGCGCGCCCATCCCGTGCACCACCTCGTGGCAGCGCCTGACGGCGGCGAACACGGCATCCCACTCCCCCTCGATGTTCGTACCGTAGGAATGGAGCGAGGTCTTGAGCCCCGCCTCGTCAAGCACCTTCTGACAGGCCGCCACGTAAGGCGAAAGGGAAACTCCCACGCCGATCGGCACGATGCACAGATCAACCATCACGTTCATGCACGCCTCCTTGTCACATCGGATTGTCGGTGGCCGCAGGCTCCCGGGTTTCCCCTTCCGGCACCGGCAGATCGGGCGATTCGGGCATCAGGAGCTCCCCGCCGTGGGCAGGGCAGTATGCGACCGGCTCAGTGCCGGCAATAAATAATTCTTCCCGCTGTTCCGGGCACTCCGGCGCTGCCCGGTATCCCGTGGCAGGGTCCACGGTCACGGCAACGACCGTTTCCGGCCGGGCGAAGTCGGCGGCCGGCCGACCGGACAGGGCCGGTCCCATGAACCGCTCCCAGATGGGCGCGGCCACGGTACCCCCCGTGAACCCTTTCCCTCCCGGCCTGGGCTTGTCGTGGCCGACCCAGATGCCGGTAACGACACCCGGAGTATAGCCGATGAACCAAGCGTCCCGGTAATCGTCGGTGGTGCCGGTCTTGCCGGCGGCCGGCCGGGCCTGGCTGAACTTCCTGAGCGACTTGGCCGTGCCGTACACCATCACGTCCTTGAGCATCTGGGTCGTGACATAGGCCGCGGCGGGCGAGATGGCCTGAGTGACGGCCGGCGGATTGTCGGTCCAGGCGCGACGGCGCTTGTCGTAGATCCGGAGCACGGTCCTGGCTTCGGCCCGGAGTCCTCCGTTGGCCAGGGGGGTGTACGCCGAAACGAGATCACGCAGGGTCACCTCGTCGGTGCCCAGGGCCAGCGAGAGGTCGTTGGGCGATCGGAGCGACAGTCCCAGATTCCTGGCAATCTCCACGAAGTAGGGAACGCCGATCGTCTCCAGCACCTTGACTGTGATGACGTTGTTCGAGTAGGCCAGGGCCTTCCTCAGGGAAAGTTCCCCGTACTGCTCGCCGCCGTAGTTCCTGGGCTTCCAGGTTTGGTTGGCGCCGCGGACGTAGGCAACCGGGGAATCATCCCAGACGCTCGCGGCAGTGATCCCCTTTTCCAGGGCAGCCGCATAGATCAGGGGCTTTATTGCCGAGCCGGGCTGGCGCCGCGCCAGGAATGCCCGGTCATAGGAGCTCTTGGCGAAGTCCACGCCCCCCACGGCCGCCAGTACATCGCCAGTGGCGGGATCCAGGGACATCAGCGCTCCCTGAAGGTCGGGCGAAACCCGCTTCACCCCTTCCCGCAGGGTCTTTTCGGCTAGTTTCTGCAGGTTCAGATCCATGGCCGCTGTCACTTCCAGTCCCCCCGCCTCGATGACCTGGGGGCCGTACCGCTCCACCAGCAGGTTCCGGATATGGGCCAGATACCACGATGCCTGGTCCGGCGGGGTAACGGCCACCCGCTGGCTGCGCAGCTTCTGCTTCTGCCGGGCGGAAATCATATTGAGGTCCGTCATCCGCTTGAGGACCACGTCCCTGCGCCGCCCCACGTCAGCCGCCTTGCCCAACGGATTGTAGCGGCCCGGATTTTTGGGCACGCCCGCCAGCAGGGCGCATTCGGCCTCGGTCAGTTCCTCAGGGTTCTTGTCGAAGTAGACGCGGGCCGCCTGGGCGATCCCCCAGGCTCCCCGGCCGTAGTAAATTTCATTGAAATACATCTCAAGGATCTGCTTCTTGCTGTATTTCTTCTCGTAGTCCATTGCCAGCCGGGCTTCTTCCAGTTTGCGCTCGATGCTCTTCTCGCCGGAGAGATACTTGTTCTTGATCAGCTGCTGGGTAATGGTCGAGCCACCCTCGGCCAGCCGCCCCTTGACCACGTCCTTCACCAGGGCACGGGCGATACCCCGCACATCGATGCCGCTATGCTCGTAGAAGCGGGCATCCTCCACCGCCACAACCGCCTTCTGCAGGAAGGCAGGGATGCGGTCGATGGGAACCCAGTAGCGCTTTTCGGGAAGAATCCGGCCCGCAAACCGGCCGTTACGGTCGAAAACCTTTATGGAAGAATAGCCGGCGGGCTGGATTGGATGAGTGGCGATGGCATCCTGGGCCCCGGCCGGGGATGCCAGGGTCAGGGCAACGACGATGAACAGGGTCAGGCCATACAGCAGGTTTGACATCACATCTATCCTTGCAGACAATATTACCCGATTGCACGGGACGTCCGCCGGCTGTGCAGCCCTGCCGCAGCTGTGACGGTGGCACGTGCGTGGTTTGTGACGAAAGAGAAACACCGCAAAACGGTATATTCTTCGCTGAAGGATGTCAAGTGGAGGCGTGGCGGGATGATTACCGGAAACAGAAGGGATCACGGTCACGGAGAGGGTCCAGCCCGAGGCCGGCAGTTACTGCCGGGCAGCCGCCGCACCGGGAGTAGAGCCGACAGCCCTCGCAGGCCAGGCTCCGTGACCGATATCGCTCGGCTGCGGGGGAATCGTAGCGCTCGGACAGGGAGGACCCGTGGACCGACCCGATGGGTGACGGAAACTTGCGGCAGGCGTGGACCTGTCCGTCGGCAAGCACGGAAAGGAAGTTAAACGCGGCGCCGCAGCCGAAACCGGCGCAACCGTCGAACAGCACGCGCCCCCGGAGGGAGAGCGCCAGATTGAGCAGATTGTCCTTCAGGGCAAGGACCGGGTTTTCCTCCATGGCCGCCACATACCGATCAAAGAACGCCTCGTATGCCGCGGGTTCTGGCAACGCCAGGGATGCCCCCTCGCCAAAGGGGGCCAGCCGGTTGAAACTGAAGGCGTCGGCGCGGCCCCGCAGGATCTCCCCCAAGGCAAGGACCTGGTCCATATTGTCCCGGGTGAGGGTCAGCATGACCTCGCAGGGAATCCCCTCCTCCCGGAGCAGGTCGAGAAAGGCAAGGGTTCTCCTGAAATGGCCCGCCCCCCGGATGTGATCGTTGTGGGCCTCCAGCCCTTCGAGACTCACCTGGTAATAGACCGGCCGCCCCAGGGCAACGATGCCCAAGAGCTGTTCGCGCGACACCGGGTTTCCCAGTATTGCGGCGGACAGGCCACGATCCAGGGCGGCACCGTACAATGCCGCGAACTCCGCGTGCAGGAAGGGATTCCCGCCGGTAAAGGAGACCTGGCCCCGCACGAACCGCTCAGCGCAGAACCTGCGGAGATCGTCTAGCAGTTCCACCCCCCGGAGCAGTGAAAAGACACCTTGGCTGGTCCGGTCATAGCAATGGAGGCAGTGGAGGTCGCACTCCTGAGTGATGTGCCACTGGAGGGTAAATACCCGAGCCGCGAGCAAGTCCTCGCTCTCTGCCGATACCGGCCAGGACGGCGGCCGACGAAGGCGTGAAGGGGGCATGATGATCAGCCCCCGGGCAGCAGCCCCCCACAGGCAGTCGTCGATCCTCCCCACCGGAACCCCGGCCTCGCGGGCGGCATCCTCCGCATCCCTCTCCTCCAGGACGAGCTTCAGGGCGAGCAGGTCGGCCGGTCCGGCCTCTTCCGAGCGCACCGCACCGTCGGAGGGATCGCGCCAGACCACCCAGAAGCCGCTCCCCATCGGGACTCCCTCCGAGGGCGTATCACGGACGGATACGGCAACAAGTTCAAGGCGGGGATTCACCTGTATCCGTGCCCTATCGCAGGGCACAGCATCGGCCATGGCGGCAACCCGGCGCCGTGCAGCGCGCAGATTCTTGCGATCGTCACTGGAAAGGAGAGTCTTGTCGGGAGTCATGGGAACCAGAGAGCGGAAACGGCGGATCACCCCCTCGGGATGCGAACCGCCGTTTCCGGTGATATCCCTGCCACTCTCACTGCTTGGCAGGTGTTTCCGTCTTCTTTTCCGCAGGCTTGTCGGCCTTCTTTTTCTTGGCCTTCTTCTTAGCTTTGTCGGCCGCCGTATCGGATGCGGCATCCTTCTTCACATCTGGGGCTGCGGGGTCCTTCTTTACCTCTTCGGCTGCTGCGGCATCCTTCTTTGCGGCGCCACCGGCGCCGGACGATCCGCCTCAGCCACTCTTCGCCTTCTCCTTGGCGCTCCCGGCGCCGGAAGACTTGCCTCAGCCGCTCGTACCAAGCGCCGGCCCGGGCCCCATGGCTCCGGCACCGGCAACCAGCGACGCAATGCCGAGTCCCGCCAGAAGCTGCTTCATCCTGTCCTTACCCATACGCTACCTCCTCGCCCAGAGACATCGGTTGCACCGATCCAGCACAACCACTTCAGTGAGTATAGCGATGGATTGCCGGATCGCAAGGCAGCCTGGTCGGGCAGTAATCGCACCGAGGCAATGAACGGTCTATCCAGGCACCATGACCGGTCATCCCCCCTGCGGACTCTGGACCAGCACCACCTGGGCCGGCATGGGAGCAGGGAATCCCGCCGCGGCGAGGGCTTCGCGTATCGTCCGGTTGCCGTCGAAATAGACTTGCCAGTAATGGTCGTTGTGACAGTAAGGGCGCACGGCGAGCACCGGACCCACCAGGGTGAAGTCGAGGATCTCCACATCGACCGCAGGCGTTGTCAGCACATTCGGCACCGTCGCGAGCTTCTCGCGCAGCAGCGCCATCGCTGCCACGTGATCGGCGCTTCCGGCCAGCTGGCACTTCAGTTCCACTCGGCGATAGTCATTGATGGTAAAGTTCTGGATCGTATCGTTGAAGATTTTGGCGTTGCCCACCATGGTCATGACATTGTCAGGGGTATTGATGGCGGTCACGAAGAGGCCTATCTCGTTTACGGTGCCGGTGATGCCTCCGGCGGTGACGAAATCCCCCACCTTGAAGGGGCGCAACACCAGAAGGAACGCCCCGGCCGCCAGGTTGGAAAGGAGCCCACCCCAGGCAGCGCCAATGGCAATGCCGACGCCGGCCACCAATGCGGCGAAGGTGGTGGTCTGCACCCCGAAGTAGCCGAGTATCGCCACCACCAGCACGATGTTCAGAGCCACTCCGAGGAAGTTGCCCAGATACCGCATCAGACTGGGATCGACTTTCTGCTTCTCCAGAACCTGATGAAGCATCCGCTGCACCAGGTGGATCAGCCAGCGGCCGACAACCCAGAACAAAATGGCGGCGATGATCTTTGTCCCGATTACCGTTGCATACGTGACAACCAGCTGCTGATACTGTCCCATGGTGTCCATGCCATTCCTCCTTGAAGTTAGCCATTCCAATCAAGTCTATCGTCATTCCCTGCAAATGCCATCCCCTCCGGCTGCCACCGTCCAGTGAAGCCGCAGTTTGACATCGAGATATCACTGGTTAGACTTTCTTCACAACTGAGCGTGATACACGATACTACTAAACCATCCGCGAGGATGGGGCGGAAAGCCCACAGGGTCTCACCGAGACAGCCGGGATGCCGAACTATCACCACAAATTCGGCATCCCGTTTTTTTTTGCGTGGATGTCCAGACGAAACGGGGAAAGGAGTGGACAATGGTACGCGCGAAAAAGTCAGCTATGGGAGTACTGGGGATTCTTGCCGCCGCGCTTGCGGCACTGATGCTGATGCACGGATGCGGCGGCGGAGGGGATGGCGGATCGGCAAGCACTGCGGCGTCAACGGGAACCCTGAAACTTTCCATTACCGACAAACAGAGCGATTCGTTCGACAAGGTCATCATCAGCATCAGGGAAATACGTGTCGTGCCGGCGGGCAGGGAGAATGCGCCCGACAACGACCCCGGCCTGCCGGTGATCGCCCGATTCACCCCATCCAGGGTCATCGACGTGATGCAATTGCAGTTCGTGCAGGAAGCGCTGGGCGAGGCGGTTCTCCCTGCGGGAGCCTACAGCCAGATCCGGCTTGTTCTCGACCCGGCACCGGCAAACTACCTGACCCTGAAGGCTGATCCCGTCACGCAGATCCCCCTGACGACTCCCAGCGGCCAGCAATCCGGGGTTAAGGTTCTTGGCCCGGTAGAAGTCAGGGCCGGGGTCATCAATGCGGTCATGATAGACTTCGACCCCAATACCGCCATCGTTGCGAGGGGCAATGGCGACTACAACCTGAAGCCGACGGGGATTCGCGTCGTGCACCTGTCCGATCCCCTTACCCAGTTCGGATCCATTTCCGGAAACGTCATGTCGACATTCATGCCCTGGTCAAGCGCAACGGTGTCGGTAAAACGCCGCGGATCAACCAACGACAACGATCCCATTGCCGCTGGCTTGATCTTCAGTAACTACACTGGCGGCGCGTGGCAGGCCCCCTTTGCGGCGTTCGTTCCGCCGAACACTCTGCCGGTGACGTACAAGGCATTCATCACTACCAACGGCTTCCAGGTCTACTCCTCTTCAGCCGTTTCCGTGGTGACCGGACAGGCAACCGACCTGGGTACCATCCCCCTGATTCCCCTTCCCTGAGCACTACACGAAGGGGGAGGCGCGAAAGCCTCCCCCTTCGTGTTTCTGGCAGCCACTGTCGTCACTGTTACCTTCAGCGTATCCACATCCTTAAATCGTTACCAACCAGACATTCCATGCATGGCATGGTTTTCGTATACGCATTCGCATCTCGTTAACAAAATTATGTATGCCCGCGATTTACCTGTGGTAGTATGGGTGTCCGCAGTGCATCGCGAGGTCAATTCACGGGTGCAATGGTGAATGAACGCATCATCCTGGGGCTTGTCAACAATGCCGCCTTATTGCTGTCGCTGGGTCTGATTTACGACATCCTGTCCTACCGCCGGAACATTCAGACACCCCTGATGAACCGAATAGTTTCGGGAGTCACCACCGGTGCCATTGCGGTGGCTCTCATGGCGACACCGGTCATATTCGGTCCCGGCATTATTTTCGACACCCGCACCATCCTACTGGGGCTTACCGGCCTCTTCTTCGGCACCATTCCCACGGTAATCGCCATGGCCATCGCCGCTACCTACCGCCTTGCCCTCGGCGGCGGGGGGACGGCAATGGGAATTACCACCATCGTCCTTTCCGGCGCATGCGGCCTGGCGTGGCGGCACTACCGGCTGCGGCAGGCAAAGGCATTCTCATTCGGCGAGCTGTACCTGTTCGGCGTGGTGGTCCACCTGGGGATGATCCTGTGTATGCTGCTCCTGCCCACGGAACTCATTGCCAGGACCATGGCGTCTCTCGCCCTCCCCGTCATCCTGATCTACCCCCTGTGCACGGCGCTGCTCGGCGGCCTGCTCTCCGCACGGCACAAGAAGTATCAGCTGGAAAAGGAACTCGAGGAAAGTGCAGCGCGCTACAATCAGCTTGCCGCCCAGAGCCGCACCATCACCTGGGAAATCGACGTGACCGGCCTGTTCACCTATGTGAGCCCCGTGGTCGAGTCGGTGTTCGGGTATCTACCGAACGAACTGGTCGGTGCGATGCGTTTTTACGAAATCCACCCCACAGAGGGGCGCGAGAGATTCAAGACATCGTTTTTGGAGATGTTCGCGAGCAAAACGATAGTGGAAGAGGTGGTTCATCCCGTTGTGGCCGTGGACGGCAGGACCATCTGGATGAGCACCAACGCCCTGCCGATACTGGATGAGCACGGAACCCTGGTCGGCTACCGCGGAGCCTGCACGGACATCAGCGAACGCAAGCAACTGGAGGACCGGCTCAGGGAAAGCGAGCTTCTCCACCGCACGCTTTTCGAGCAGAACCCTTATGGCGTCGTCATCATCGACCCCGAAAACGCCACCCTCATCGACTTCAATGACCAGGCTTGCCGTCAGCTCGGCTATACGCGGGAAGAGTTCAGCCGCCTGAAGATATCCGACATCGACATCGTCGAGTCGCCGGAGCAAACCAGGAACCGCATTCAGAAAATTATGCGCGACGGATACGACGAGTTCGAAACCCTGCAGCGCACCAAGCAGGGCGAGCAGAGGTCCATCCTGGTCAGGGCCCAGTATTCTCACATCAAGGGAAAGAACGTCTACCACTGCATCTGGCGGGACATCACCGCGGAGAAAAAGGAGGCACAGCTCCTGCTGGCCAGGACGCACCTCATCGAGTACAGCGTTTCCCACTCGCTGGACGAACTGCTGACCGAGACGCTCGACCGTCTCGAAGAGCTTACCGGCAGCGAACTCGGTTTTTTCCATCTGCTGCAGGAGGATCAGCGCACCATCACCCTTCATGCCTGGTCTTCGCGCACGGCCGAACTGTGTACGGCCGAGTGCAGCCACAGGCATTACGACATCAGCCGGGCCGGCGTCTGGACCGACTGTGCCTCTCTGCGCCAGCCGGTCATCCATAATGACTATGCGTCGCTGCCCCACCGCAAGGGTCTCCCCCTCGGGCACGCCCCGGTGAACCGGCAGCTGACCATGCCGATCATGCGCCATGACAAGATTGCCGGAATCCTCGGCATCGGTAACAAGAAGACCGACTACACCCGGGAAGACATCGCCGTTGTTTCCCGTTTTGCGGACCTCGTCTGGGATATTGCCGAGCGCAAGCAAGTCCACGACTCGCTCCGCGAGAGCGACGAGAAATTCTCGTCGGCCTTCAACAACGCCCCGCTCATGATCACCATCAGCACCATCGAGGATGGCCGGTACCTGGATGTGAACCAGCGGTTCCTCGACATCTCCGGCTTCAGCAGGGAAGAGGTCTTGGCCAACACCGCCGTGTCCCTCGGGTGGCTCGGTGCATCCGACCGGACACGGTTGAAGGAAATGATGCTGAAGAACGGCTCGATCCAGGATCTGGAACTGGAGACGCGATCCAAATCGGGCGCAAAGGTGCTCTGCAAGTACTGGGGAACGATCATCCCCGTTGCGGGCCGAAAACGGCTCCTCTCCATCGCCCTGGATATCACGGAACACCGCAGAATGGAGCAACAGCTCTTCCAGGCGCAGAAAATGGATTCCATCGGCCGTTTGGCCGGCGGCGTGGCCCACGATTTCAACAACATGCTGAGCATCATCATCGGCCGGACCGAGCTCGCGCTGATGCAGACGGACCGGGACAATCCCCTGTATCACAACCTGGAAGAGATTCAGGGCGCCGCCAAGCGGTCCGCCGAAATCACCAAGCAGTTGCTCACGTTCTCGCGCAAGCAGACCATCGTGCCCAAGGTGCTGGACCTGAACGACACCATTACCAGCATGCTCAAGATGCTGCGCAGGCTGCTGGGCGAAAATATCAAGCTGGGCTGGAATCCGGGCTATAACCTCAGGCGGGTTAAGATCGACCCCTCCCAGTTGGACCAGATCCTGGTCAACCTGTGCGTGAACGCCCGGGACGCGATTGCCGGCACGGGGGAGATCAACATCCAGACCTCGAATGGAACCTTCGGGGAGGCCAGCGGCACGGACGACATCCCCCCCGGCGACTACGTGCTGCTGGAGGTGAGCGACACGGGCTGCGGCATCGGGCCGGAACTGCTTGAACACATCTTCGAGCCGTTCTTCACCACCAAGGAACTGGGCCACGGCACCGGCCTGGGACTGGCAACGGTCTACGGCATAGTCCAGCAATGCGGCGGCCAGATCAGGGTCAGCAGCTTACCGGGTAACGGATCCACGTTCCGTATCTATTTCCCCGCCGCAAGCGCCCCGACCGATGCCCCGATCCCGGCAGCGCCCGAGATTATCGGCGGGACGGAAACCATCCTGTTCGTAGAAGACGAAGCAGCCATCATGCACATGGGCGCAGCAATGCTCGAAAAGCTGGGGTACAAGGTTCTGCCGGTGAACTCGCCGGAGGAGGCCCTGCAGAGTGCCGTGACACATGCGGGGTCCATCAACCTGCTGATTACCGACGTCATCATGCCCGGTATGAACGGCCACGACCTGGCAGTCCAGCTGCGCGCGGCCAATCCGGACATAAAAATCCTCTTCATGTCGGGCTACACTTCGGACATCCTGTCCAATCGGAGTGAGCTGGGACAGGACCTGCACTTTCTGCAGAAGCCATTCACCATTACAACACTGGATGGAAAAATCAGGGAGGCGCTGCAGGGGTGATGCGGAGGGCCGGGACCGGCGCCTCCGCAGGGGACATGCTCAGACGTCGGCGCGGGAACCGGCCGCGGCGAACCGGTCGCGGCCCGCGGCCTTGGCGCTGTAGAGGGCATCGTCGACTCGCCTGATCAGTTCATCGACGCTCATGCCGGGTTCGCTGGTGCCATAGCCGATGCTCACGGTGACCCGGATGTCGCGCCCATCCCACGGGACCACCGTATTCCGCACCTTGGCGAGGAGCTTCGCCGCCACGGCCCCGGCCCGCGGCAAATCCGCCTCCGGCAGTATGATGAGGAACTCCTCCCCTCCCCACCGGCTGCAGATGTCTTCGCGGCGGATATTGGTACGCAGGGTGTCGGCGATCCCCCGGATGACCCGGTCGCCGGCCTGGTGCCCGTGGGTGTCGTTGACCTTCTTGAAGTGATCGATATCCGCCAGCACGATCGAAAAGACCTTCCCGTTTCGCTCCGAACGACTCTGCTCCGCTGCCAGTCGCATCACCATCTCCCAGTGGTTGGCGAGACCGGTGAGAAGATCGGTGCGGGCCATCAGCTCCAGCCGGGCGTTGAGCTCCCGGAGCTGTGACTGGTAGCTGTCGCTGATGGAGACGATCTTGCTGAAGCGGCGCAGCAGCTTGCCGTACTTTTCGACGAACTGTTCCACCTCGGGCGCAACCGGACTCCCGTCAAAGGCACTCCGGCGCACCAGCGCCCGCATCTCCCTGAGGGCGTCGTCCTCCACCGGCTGCCGCTCGGGAGACGCCGCCGGCTGTCCGGTCACGGCAGCATCCGGCAGCGGCATGGCCCTCCTGTTCATCCCCATCTTCTCATAGGCGGTCTTGATGCAGTCCGGGCAGATCCCGTGACTGAACATGATATCGGCATGGTTGCAGAAAAACGTTTCCAGCCGCTGCCAGTAGTCGTCGTCGGAGCGGATCTTCTTGCAGTACATGCAGATCGGGAGCGCCACATCCTTCAACTGACGATACTTCCAGGTGGCCTCCTCCAGCTTCTTGGCCATTGCCTGATGCTGGGCCTCGTAGGCATCGCTGATCACGAGCGTCTTGTTGAATTTGCGCAGCAGCTTCCCGTAACTCTCGGCCAGGGTGGCGAATTCGGCGGCCAGGTCAGCATCCGGCAACGCGCCCGCCTCCATGACCTTCAAGGCACGGGTCAGCGCGGGGTCTTCGACGGTTTTCTTCTTTCGCGGCATACCCACCTCATTCTTCCAGTTCCACGATGGCAAACGGCAGGGTGACCTCTTCCTTGAACTCCTCTGCAAGATCAAGGGACCGGGGATTCTCCCTGTCGTAGCGCCAGGTGATGGACACGGCTGCTCCCCGGCCGTAGGCGTCCTCGAACAGGTCGAGCAGATCAAGCATGCACTTGGTGCTGCTGCTGTTCATGTAGCTGACGTTGATGTCCAGCGTGAGCCCCTCGGGATCGGCGAGGGCCGCTTTCACCCACTGGGCGATGGGTGCGTAGAACTCGAAGGAGTTTTCCGGGTAGGATTCGCCCGAAATCGCCAGGACCCGCCCCCCGGGCTCATAGCTGACCAGGGGCGTTGAGACGGTCTGCTGTATGGTATCGAACACTCGCATGCGGAGCCTCCTAGATGTGCGCTGTCAGCGTGAAAAACGAATGCCGGCCGTCGACGGGGCGGACGCTGTACTCCAGCCGGCCGGAGGCCCGCTTAGCCATTTCCATGAGGCCGATGCCCGCCCCCATCGCGCCGGGCTGGACCTCGGCACGCAGTTGCTGCCGGATGAGCTTTTTCAGCTCGTCCGGCGCCTGGGCCTTGATGTGGTCAATCCGGGTGCGCAGCTGCTCCACATCATCATTCAGGATCACGTTGCCCGAGGTGACGGAGTAGAACTCGTCCCGCCGGGCAATGACGATGGTGGCCGAACCGGCCTCGGCCGGGGAGATGTCCCGGCGGGTCAGATAGTTGCGGGCGTTCTGGGTCATCTCGATGTAGACGGCGAACACGTCCTGAACCGCCATGCGGGCAATGTTCTCGGCGGCCAAGTGGTTCCTGATGGCAATGCCGATCTCCTCGATGATGCTGTGAGAGAAGGGGCCGTTGAAGCACATGAGGATGCCGTCCCTGGAGAACTGTTCCCGGAGCTGAAAGAGATCCATGATTCCTCCCTGTTGATAGCAATGGCGCGAACACTGTTCGCGGCGTCCCGGCGGACCGTCAGAAACGGAATCCCGCCAAGGTAATGTCGTCGCGCTGGCGATGGTCGCCCCGATAGGCGTCCAGGGCCGCCTCGACAGCCTCGGCCTGGGCCGGCATGGCGAGGTGCGCATGATCGGCCAGGATCATCCTGAGCCGCTCCGAGCCGAAACCGTATCCCTTGACTCCGCCCGGCTCGTCCAGCAGGCCGTCGGTCGTCAGGTAGCAGCTGTCTCCGGCTGCCGGGGTCAGCACATGGTTGGTGTACCGGTAGTCGATCCGGGAGCCCTTGTAGCCCACGCGCTGGTGGTCACCGCGCACCTCCCGCACCTCTCCGCCGGAAACCAGCACCAGCGGAAGCCCCGCCCCGGCGAAGGTCAACCGGCCCGCTCGCCGCTCCACCATGCAGAGAGCGATGTCGAGTCCGGCATCCACGTCCCGCAGGTGCAGGGTGTTCCGCAGCACGCGATTGAGCTCCGCCAGGATGCGGGACGGATCGTCGTTGCAGCAGACATCCACCACGTGGTTCAGCACCGCGTTAACGGTCATGGTCATGAACGCGCCCGGAATGCCGTGGCCCGTGCAGTCGATCACCGCCAGCAGGAAGTGGTCCGGGAACTCGCGCAGGTAGTAGAAATCCCCCCCAACCGGCTCCTTGGGCCGGTAGAGGATGAAATGGTCGCCCAGGCAGCGCTCCAGCGACTCCCGGTCGGGCAGGATCGAGGTCTGGATCATGCGGGCATAGGTGATGCTCTCCATGATCCTGCGCTGGGAATCCTCCAGCAGTCGGTTGGCCGCGGAAAGTTCGTCGGTGCGTTCCCTGACCCTGGCTTCGAGATTGGTGGTGTGGTCCAGGACCATGGCACTCATGGCATTGAACGAGCCGGTCAGCTCCCCCAGTTCGTCCCGGCCGGTCACGGGCAGCGAAATATCGTACCGCCCGGCGGCAATCTCCCGGGACGCGGCGGACAGTCTCCCCAGGGGCGTCAGCACCATCCGGTTTATCAGGAAGCCGATGGCCAGGATGCCCAACAGCAGCGACAGGGACATGACCGCGATGATGGGGAGGAACTGCTTCATGCTGATGACGCGGGATACGTCGACCAGAACTACGTTGAACCAGCCCATCCCCTCCAGGAACGAAATCGCCATGAGATAGCTCTTGCCGCCGAACCGCACCGGGAACGCCTCCACCTCGCTCCGCCCGGCCGCCAGGGACTCGATGGCCCCCCGCACCTGCGCTTCCCGCGCCGGATCGCCCATGAGGGTGAAGATCGTGATCTTTCGGTCCACGTCGCGGGTGTTGGCGTTATGCTCCACCACTTTCCGGTCCTCGTGGGCCTGCACCACCCCGGCGCGGTCCATCAGTATGGTTGAAAGCCCCTTCTGACGGGTGTGCACCACCTGATTGAGGAAGTCGGAAATGGTGATGCCGCCGCCGCAGATGCCGATCTTTCGGCCGCTGCCGTCGGTCATGGCCGCGTTGAACCAGACCTTGATCTCCTGCAGGGTGGCGTTGTAATCCAGGTTCAGGGCGTAGTCGTCGATTGAGCGAAGCCCCTCGAAGAACCAGCGATCGTGGGGCTTGGACCCGTCAAGTGTCACCATTTCGACACGGCCGTGTCCGTTTCGCTTGTCATAGACGTAATAATGGTTCGACGCCGCCAGGGCAATGAAGAAACTTTTGTCCCGGTAGAGGGTGCGGTAGTTTTCCAGCTCCGCAAAGGCCGCGCGCTGCAGTTCGCGGTTCCCCTCGTCCGATGCCCAGTGCCTGAGGGTGACGTCCCGGGCCATCATCCGGGCCAGTGCCACCTCCCGCTCGATGACGGAGATGACCTTGTTTTTCTCCAGCAGCGCCTCCTTGGTAGCGAACCGGAGAGCCAGATCGTCAATGATGCCGGACGTGCTGGTGTCAAAGGCGAAGAGGGTCAGCCCCCCCACCGCTAAACTGATGAGGACGATGACGGAAATGAATTTTGCTTTGAGGCTCGTGACCTGCATGGACATCGTCTCCCTGTCCGCGGCGGGCGCATCGCGCCTGCAACTCCGCAGCAAACAGCATGCAAATATATCGCCAACTTAGATTAACACCACCTAAACCGACCATCCCCGAAGATACTCCCGGTTCGGCCGTCTCACAACAGCCTGGCTGCGTAGTGCCCCCCTCACCGACTGCGACGGGTCCTTGCGCGGCACCGCCCTTCACTGCACCAAAAAGAAACACCACCTGGCGTGGATCAGTGGTGTAGAATTCTGGTGGATATGGCAACCCGCACGATAACCGAGAGGAGAACGGTACCATGCCCTACGTGAACATCAAGATCACCCGGGAAGGAGCGACGGCGGAACAGAAGGCGGCCCTGATCAGGGGGGCCACCCAGCTGCTGGTGGATGTCCTGGGAAAGAATCCGGCCACCACGGTGGTGGTGATCGACGAGGTGGATACCGACAACTGGGGGATCGGCGGCGAGTCGGTCACCGTGCGGCGCAGGGCCGGACGCTGATCGTCCGCACCAGCTCAACGTCTGGCAGGTTGGCGTACACGTCCCGATAGTCGTCGTGGCGGCGCAGCACCGAGACCACGCAGTCCAGGGGCTCCGGCCATATCTCGGGAAGATCGGCTTCCAGGCTGTCGTCCGTCGAGAATGCCAGGCGCTCGACCGGGGGGGTGAACCGGGCATCGATCCCCTCTTTGTTGCCCCGGGGATCGATCCGGTACCAGCCATGCTCCGGCAGGAATACCGCATTCAGGCCGTGCAGGCAGTAGGGCGCCCCGCTGCCGTCCAGGCTCAGCCGCTGATAGCAGAAACCCGCCGGGATGCCGCATGCCCGCAGGAGCGCCGCGAGCAGGTGGCTCTTGGCATAGCAGTACCCGGTCCGGTGGCGCAGGACGTCCGATGCCGTGCAGGTCACGGGGTTGAGCTGATAGTCCCAGCTGTGACGGACATTGTCGCGCACCCATTCAAAGCATCTTCCGGCGATCTCGCTCGCCGGGCGGCAACCGGCCGAGAGCGCCGCTGCCAGGGACAGAATGTCCGGGTGCTTCCAGTCGATGATGTCCGACTCCGCCAGATATCGTTCCATGTCGGCTGCGTTCCTTTCAGGCGCGGGCTATTCGGTGAACACCGCGGCACACAGGTTGCGCACCTCCTGGAGCATCACAAGGTGCTCTCTCTCCTCGGCCACAATCGCCGCGATGACATCGGCATCAATTCCATCGAGACCGGCTGCCGCCTCCGCGTAAAAGGCGACCGAATCCGCCTCCATGACTATCGCCATGTCCAGCGCCTTGGCCAGGTTCGAGGCGATGACCGTCTCGCTCACCACGCCCGGCCGGGGCAGAACCATCCTGCGCACGCGGTCCGCCGCCGTCATGAGTTCCTCGTCCGTCAGGTTCGGGCCGCGCATGCTCTCCGGCAACCTCTCCCGCATCCGCGTGAAGGTCTCCAGGTGATCAAGCTCCGCCTTCGCCAGTGCGGCGGCCAGCGCGGAGATCCGCCCGTTGCCGCAGCCGATGGCCAGCGACTCATAGAATGTCCGGCCCCGCCGTTCCAGCTCCATAGCTATCTGCAAAACCACATCCGCGGTAAGCTTCACTGGTCATATCCCCCTTCCGCCCTATTCTCCGGGCCATCCCGCCCGCCGGTTCCCCCTGCAGTACGCATGGATGATCAGGCTCAAGGCGTGATCATGCCGCTCAACGCGTCCCCCGCGGGCTGCGGGGACGTGCGGCAAACAACCGGAGCGCCTCCCCCACCTCGGCCACCACCGTCTCCCAGTCTCCCACGCGGGGCTGGCGGAACAGGCGCATGACCCCGGGATACCAGGGCGAATCGGTCCGGCCGGTGAGCCAGCGCCAATCGGTCCGGTACTCCGGCAGGAGCACCCAGCACTCCGTGCCCAGCGCCCCTGCCAGATGAGCCACGGCGGTATCCACGGTAATGACCAGATCCAGGTTGGCCACCAGGGCGGCGGTGTCGGCAAAGCCGGCAATATGCCGCATCAGGTTCACCACGGGCAGGCCGGCGGGTGGCTGGGCCGCCTCTTCCTCGCCCGCCCCTTTCTGCAGGCTGAAGAACCGCACCCCGGCCACGGCGCCAAGTGGCTCCAGGGTCTTCAGGTGCGGCAGGGAACGGTCCCCATCGTTCTCGAAATGGGGATTTCCCTTCCACGCTAGGCCGATCCGCATTTCCGGCCCGGCCCATTCCCGCTCCAGCATAGCCGCCCACTGCTCGGCCAGACCGGGATCGGCGTGCAGGTACGGGATGCGGGCGGGGATCGAATCGAGACGGGTCCGGCAATAACAGGGGATGCTCATGGCCGGGGTCCAGAAGTCCCACGCATCATCCGGCAGGATCTCGTCAAAGGAGATAACAGTATCAACACCGTCAAGGGTCTTCAAGAGGTCTTTCAGCGCCACGTGGCACACCAGGGTGATCCGGGCCGCCCCCCGGTCCTTGAGAAGCGGCGCGTAGCGGCAGAACTGGATCATATCCCCATGCCCAGCCTCCAGGCCGATCAACAGGGAGCGCCCCTGCAGATCCTCGCCGCGCCAGCGGGGGCACGGCAGATGCTCCTCCAGCCGGGCGAACCAGCGCCGGTTCCGGCTCTCCAGCAGGGACCACCCCTCGTCGAAGCGGCCCTGGCGCAGCAGCAGGTAACTGAGGTTGAACGATGCCCGGTGATAGTCCGGGTCCAGCCGCAGGGCCGTGCGATAACTTTCCTCCGCCTCCCGTTCCTGCTTCCGGCAGGCCTGCAGCACCCCCAGGTTGGACCACGCCGCCGGGCTGTCCGGCTCAAGCTCGATGGCGCTCAAGTACGCGCTCTCCGCCTCCTCGAACCGCTTCTGGTTCGCCAGCAGCACACCCAGGTTGGAATGCGTATGCCCCAGGCGGGGATTCAGCGCCAAGGCCAGCCGGTACTGGCGCTCCGCCTCGGCCGCCATCCCCTCCTGGTCCAGCAGCATGCCGAGATTGGCATGGGCCTCGGCAAAATCCGGCGCAAGCGCGAGTGCCTCGCGGAAACAGGCCTCCGCGGCGCGGCACTCGCTAGCCGCCAGCAGGCGGTTTCCTTCCAGAAAGAATGCTTCGGCGGGTGTGGGTTCGCTGTTCATGGACATTGGTGATAACGGCTCGCTGGTGTGGAGTCTGGGTTAACCTAACTTCGCAACTTCGTAGCGTATCTCATCGACCGGGCAATCATGGCTTGAGCCCGAGCAACTCCCGTCCCTTCATGCTCAGCCGGGGAGCGCCGTCAACAACAAGGATCATCTCAAGTTTCTGCAGAGCGCGCATGATGTCGCGTGCAGACGCGTTGCCGACCGAGAGCATTCGCGTCCGTGCCCGGTTCGAGTCCTTTGCGGCAAGCGCCTTAAGAAACTCCACCGAAGCCGACAGTTCGTGATCGTTCAGCCCGCGCCACAGCCAGAGGCTTCCGAATATCTCCCCATAGGAGGATATGATCAGGTGCGAGAGCGCTCCGACAAGCCCAAGGGAAAGATGTGCCCGGTCAATATCATCCTCAATGGTGAAGGGGTCGTCGATAAGGATCGGACCAGCTACCCACCCCACATAGTAATCATCGTGCGGCTCATAGACATGGCCGATACACCCCAGCATGGCCAGAGCGAAAACAAGATAGAGAGACCAGAACAGCCCCGGCGCAGTGGCAGGAAGCGTCGTACCGTAAGATATTCCCAGCAGGACACAAAACAGTAATGCGCCGACGACGAACCACGGATAACCTCTGCGTCCTCGCTGGCAATCCTGCGTTGGCCTCAAAAAGAACGAAGCCGCCATGAACGCGAGGGACAGATTGGCTCCGGTCGCCACGGACGCGTCGTACCCAAGATGATCTACTAGCGGCACGTCTACAATCATCAGCGTGAAAACAAGGAATATCGTTCCCACCACCATGAATATCGGAGTCAGAACAACCGTCAGCATGGCAAACGTAGCCGTGTCATGCCTCGCGGAATCCAGGCAGAGCCTCAGCCTGTCGCGGATGAGGTCGTGATTTGGGGATATCTCGATAGGGTGCGTCATAGCAGGTTGTTCCGGTGCCAATGTGGCCGTTGAAGATACTGACTAGGGTATGAAGTGCGCCCTATGGCAGATGAGCATTGGCCGCTCACGGTATTTTCTGAAGCATATATGCGCCGGATAAATGGCAGAGAAGCCCTGCGAGACGATCGGAACTCCCCTGCGGAATATTCTCAGGCTCTCACTCCATCAGCCTTCCACTTCACTTCTCCGAAAAAGCCAGATGCACGCCCAGAGCGGCAAACGCGCCGGCGAAGCTTCGGCGCAACCAGGCCTGGACCGATTCCGATTCGATCACAACCGTACGAAAGGCATTGGCCAGCAGACCATAGACCACGAACACCGCAAAGGTCATGGCCATGAACACGCCGCTCAGGACCAGCAACTGCGGCAGGGGGCCGGCCGGGCCGGGCCTGACGAATTGCGGCAGGAAGGCCAGGAAAAAGATGGTCAGTTTGGGATTCAGGATGTTGAGCAGCAGCGCCCTCACCACCAGTGACAACGCCGAGCGTCGCGAAGGGGTGCTGTCCAGGGCAAAGGTAGAGGTGTCTTTCCACGTGGCATAGGCCACATAGAGCAGATACGCCACCCCGGCGTACCTGAGGGTCTGGAATGCCAGCGCGCTGGTGTGCATGAGCGCCGCAAGCCCCAGGATCGTCGCCAGCAGATGCGGGATGATCCCGGCGGTGCAGCCGAGCGCCGCGTAGACGCTGGCCGCGCGCCCCTGGGCGATCCCCGTGGAAACGGTGAAAATGACTCCGGTACCGGGAATGAGGACGACAATGAGTGAGGTGATGAGAAATTCGGCGCTGATCATGGCTGTCCTTGTGTGAATCGGTGTTGTCTCGACACTTCAGAAACGGTTTCCGGCAAACATCCCAACGCTGCGGGCCGGCGTGCATCCAGTCGGATCAGTATCCGTACTCGCCCGTCCTGATCTCCACGAGCCGGTCATCCAGGAATTTCAGGTGATAGAGGAAACGGTCGGGCCCGAAGTTGTAGACCCACTCTTCAGTGGTCACCGTCGTCAGGAACGTCCCGTCGCGGGTCACCGCCTGGACCCGCTCTTCCCGCCGCTGCTCCTTCCGGGCCGGCTCGCCGCACTTCTCGATCACCCCTGCCCGCGTATCTCCGGGCGCCACGATCCTGTCGCCGCAGTAGAATTTCGCCGTGGTGGAGCCGGGCTCCCTGAGGATCGGAAACGCCTTGGCCGGCGGAGGGTTCTTATCGCCCTTGCGTGAGTAGTGGGCGACCGTGGCGGTCGGTTCGACACGGGCGCCAGTGACTCCGATGGTGAACACCAGTGAAAAGATCACCGCCATAAGCGTGCAGGATGTCGACAGGGTCAATCGCTTCACAATGTTCACCTTACTGAGGCTGCCCCGCCCCTTGCGGGTCTGTCCAACGGCTGAGCATGGTTACTGCTGTATTATGGGTTGACAGCTTGTAGCCAACTGGCTACAGTATAATCATGATTGAAATCCGCAAAACCGAACTGTTTGCCAAATGGCTTGACAATCTTCGTGATGTAAAGGCCAAGGCTCGGGTCCTCGTGAGGATTGAGCGGCTTGCGTCCGGAAATCCCGGAGACGTCAAACCGGTCGGCGATGGAATCTCGGAAATGCGTATCGACTACGGTCCTGGTTACCGAGTTTATTTCTTCCAGCGAGGAAGCGAATTTGGCCGGCGGCGATAAAGGCAGCCAGTCTCGGGATATCAAGGCGGCAATCCGCCTCGCACAGAACCTATAGGAGCTGAACATGACCAAAACCGCAACCAGTCGCTATGACGTCGCCGAACATCTCCGTACTCCGGAGGAAATGGCCGCCTACCTTGAAGCCTCCCTCGAAGAGGCTAATGGCGATGCGACCTTCATCGCCAAGGCACTCGGAGACATAGCCCGCGCCAAGGGGATGTCGCAGGTTGCACGAGATGCCGGTCTTTCCCGCGAAAGTCTTTATAAGGCACTTTCAGGAGAGCGGGTTCCCAGCTTTGATACCATCCTTAAAATCATTGCGGCACTTGGACTTAAACTGCACGCAGAAGCCAGGTAACCTGCTGATAGCAGGAACTCCTGAGGGTCGGACCACGCTAACCAACTGGAACTACATCGTAATCGTCCCAAAAGAATGCATTTTCAGGGCTTAGAACCTCACTTTTGCCGGTAAAATGGGCATGGTAAGGCTCCGCATCCTCTCTCAGGAAACTCGCTCCGTCCACCTGTTCTTCCAGCTTCCGTCCCTTGGCGCTGCACCCCATCTTCCGTTGCGTGTCTGTGATAAAAGCCGAACTGCCGACTGCAATGCTTTCGGTCCAATGGCCTTCCCGATTCATGCCCTTCTTCAGTGCATCCTCAACCCATTTACGGTGCTGTTCGGCAAAACTCCCGTAATCCGGGAAACCGCAAGCATCGAAAAGACTGTGCCTGTCGATAATGGCGTATCGGTCCGGCGGATTCTGAATCTCGTTGTATCCGTTCATTTCCCATTCCGCTGGATGCGTTACGACACCGGCGCGGACCATGTTCAGATCGATGTAAACGAGGCAACGGACGAGATGCTCGTTTCTCTCGATCGCGGTTGCGTGGTACCGATCTTCCCAGAACGCCCCTTTTCGATCTTTCCGCTGATTGAATTCCTGCGCGGTTCTTCCGGCGATCAGTTGGATGCTCTTTGCCACGACCTCTGGTTTCGTATCCACTACCAGCAGATGAACATGATTTGAGGTGACGGCATAATTCAGAACCTGCAGCCCGAACCGCTTCTTCGCCTCGAAGAGCCAGTGCAGCCACCGACGCCGGTCTCTGGCAAACTTGAGAAGAAACTCTTTCTTGTGACATCGGTGTGTGATGTGCCACACCTGACCCGGTATGTAGTGCCGATTCGCTCGTGCCATGTTAAGTGCTCAATTATGACCCTGAAAATGCGCTTCTAAGGGTAAAAATCTCCCAAAAATGAGGTGTAATTGTTGAAATATCGTTATGTTAGCTTGGTCCGACCCGATTCACGGTGACCCATGTGCCGGATACGCAGCGGAGAAGCCCTGCGAGACGATTTGCATTCTATTCATTTACTGAAAGTTGGAGACGCAACTCCTCATGACCTTCCCCCCTTTTTTCTTATTACTTCGTTGGTAGAACAAATAACCCTCCTCCTGATAAGGTAGCAATGACATCAGGCATTCCATCGCTAGTAACATCGATCAGTGCCATTGCCTGATGAGTAAATGTCCCTCCAGAAAACTGAGTCTGTAAATCGAATGATTTAAAGGTGTCAAAAGAGTGATTTGCTGTCTGAGGCAGTATTTGTACTTTGCTATGCTCACTCAATATCACGATATCATTCAAGCTATCCCAGTTCATGTCGGCAATTTTAATTTCATCTTGCGCAGTTAGGGGCGTTAACTGAAGAATCTGAGGGCCGGTTATGCTTCCAGTGGAATTTTGAACAAATATATTGAGACCATTACTTGCAGGGTCAGCGGCAACAATATCTGCTAGACCATCGCCGTTAATGTCTCCCACAGCAAATGATCTAAAATCTGGCCAGTAACTTGTTTGAACTGTGTAATAATCGGGTGTTGCATTGAATATCCCCGGCGAACTTTGCTTTATTACCGCCAATTGCTTTAGGTCGCTTTGAACGATGATATCATTGCGTCCATCATTGTTCATATCCGCAACATGAACCTCTCCTCCATATACAACCGGAACTGAGGTGTAGGTTTGCTCAGCGCCTAGCCCACCGGTTTCTTGAAAAAAGATTGATAACAGCCCATTACTTCCCTGCACACTTGCTACCACAATATCCTTGCGACCATCACTATTTAGGTCAGCTATAGCTAAGGTTCCTGCTGTATCAGTTGAAAGAGCATATTCCTGGTCTGGATCGAGAGCATGTGTTGATCGATTCTGAATATAAACCTTAGTTCTGCCACGTAATTCTGGAAGTCCTGGTACGTCTCCACTAACCACTAAATCTGACAAACCATCATTATTAACATCGCCAACGGTGATTCCACTTAATTGTAACGATGAATCAATTATCAGTGGCTCATTTAGTGCGCCCATTGCATTCTGGCAATAAATAAGGATTCCTTTACTGCCATTTGCCTCAATTACCGCAACATCGTTTCGGCCATCACCATTCAAGTCACCAGTAGCAATATCGCCGAATGCATTTGTAAAAGCGGTTGCAGGCACCGGATAGCCTATGCCAGCGGAGAATTGTAATTGAGTATTTCGCGGTTGTTGATTGCCCTCATTCTGCCCTCCACAACTCGATACCAGCATGCATATGAAGAGACTACAACACATTCTAAAAAAATATCGATTCATTATAGTTAATCCTCTTCCCATGATATGTAGATGCTATTTGATATGGTGTTGACCTATGATGCCAACGTGGTGGGAGGACACCGGCGGTTTTAGGCCGGTGCTTCTTCCTGGTTGGCAATTCGTAGATTTCTCCCCGTTGCTTCAGCTTTGTCTGATGTCGAAGTTTGCTCGCTGATAGCCTCAGTTTGACTTGCGTTGTCAGTTTGGGGAGACCTCTTGCGGGTCGGACCAAGGTAACCAACTGAAATAACATCATAATAGTCCCAAAAGAACTCATTTCCAGCGCTTAGAACCTCACTTTTGTCGGTAAAATCGGCATTGTAAGACTCCGCCTCTCTCCCAGAAAACTTGCTCCGTCCACCTGCTCGTCGAGGGAAGCAGGGACCTGCCTTAGTTTTCCCATACCCGAATCAATTCACTCCACGCATCACTAACACCCTTTCATAAATCAATTACCATCTCCGTTCAATCAGGAAAACCCCTATACGCCGCAACCTCGGGCCGTGTTTCAGGCGATGATCACACATCCACCTCCACCCACACGGGGCAGTGGTCGGACGGCTTTTCCATGGCGCGGATGTCGTAGTCGATGCCGGCGGCGCGGCAGGCTTGCTGGAGCGGACGGGTGAGGAGGATGTGGTCGATGCGCAGGCCCCGCTTGGGCTCGGACTCGAAGCCGCGGCTGCGGTAGTCGAACCAGCTGAAGCGGTCGTCGATGTCGGGGTAGAGTTCACGGTAGCTGTCGTGCAGCCCCCAGTCGCGCAGGGCGGCGAACCAGGCCCGCTCTTCGGGGAGGAAGCTGGTCTTGCCGGTGCGGAGCCAGCGCTTGGCGTTGTCGGCGCCGATGCCGATGTCCGGGTCCACGGGGGCGATGTTGAAGTCTCCCATGACCGCCAGGGGGGCGTCGGGGTCGCAGGAGGATTTCAGGTAGGCGAGCACGTCGGCGTAGAAGCGTTCCTTGGCCGGGAACTTGACCGGGTGGTCGCGGCTTTCGCCCTGGGGGAAGTAGCCGTTGATGACCCTCAGGGGCGGCCCGGCGGGGAGGTCGAAGGTGGCGCCGATGAAGCGCTTCTGGGCCTCGTCGCCGTCGCCGGGGAGGCCGAGCCGGACGTCGCGGGGCGGCTGGAGGGAGAGGAGCGCCACGCCGTGGTGGGTCTTCTGGCCGTGGTAGATCACGTGATAGCCCAGGGCCTGCACGGCGGCCAGGGGGAAGTCGGCATCCTGCACCTTGGTTTCCTGGAGGCCGATGATGTCGGGCCGATGGGTCCGGACCAGTTCTTCGAGTTGATGGAGACGGGAGCGCAGGCCATTGACGTTGAAGGATACGAGTTTCATCCCGGGTCACCTCGCAAAGGGGAATTGTGCTCGTATCACTAGCAGATTGCGGGTTCATTATCCATTGGTTTGTGAACGGGCTCGAGGCGGGCGAAAATGTGCCCCGGACCGGGCGGTCCGGGGCGGTGCAACGGGTCGGTCAGGGCTGATAACCGTCGGTGAGGGTCTTCATGAAGGCCACCAGGGCGTCTTCTTCGGCATCGGAGAGCTTCAGGTTGCCCAGCTCGGTGGTGTTCATGGTGAGCGCCAGTTCGGGCTCGGGCCAGCAGGTCACCTTTTCGCCGGGGGAGCCGGGCGCGCAGGTGGGGAGAACGTCGCGGGTGTTGTAGAAGTGGACGATCTCCTTCAGGCTCTTGAAGTAGCCGTTGTGGCCGAAGGCCTTGACGAAGTCGGGCGAAGTTTTCTTGTCCACGTTGCGCAGTGTGGGCACCTTGTGCTTGCCGAGGTTGGCCGTGGCAAAGCGGCTGTAATCGATGCGGGAGGCAAGAAAGCCGCCGAGCCCCTGGTCGATCCAGTTGATCCCCAGTGGGTTGAAGGCGGACTCATAGAATGGGTTCTCGCTGTTGCGGGGAACGCCCAGGTTGTCGTAGGTGTAGTCGGTGAAGAGGGGCGCGCGGCCGGTATTCACGTGGCAGCGGGCACATTTGGCCTTGCCGTTGAAGAGGGTGAGCCCCCTTCTCTCCTCGGGCGTCAGGAATGCCTTGCCGGCCAGGAAGGCGTCGTACTTGGAGGTGAAGGCGTTGGATTCGGTCGAGCCTTCGTAGGCGGCGATGGCCAGGGCTATGTAGTCGTAGGCCAGATCGGATGCGGCCCGGTTGGGGGCATCGAGGTTCACGACGGTCCCTTCGGTGGCGCAGGCGGCTGCCACGTCGGCGGGCCAGGCAATGGCGCACGAGCCGGGCCAGAGGGTTTCCATGGCGGTGCCGTAGGTGGCGGTGCAGACCCGGTGGACCACGCAGGCCGAGTCGGGCAGCCCCTGCTCCAGCGGATTCAGGAACGGCCCCTGGGCCTGGTCGGCGGCGGGGTTGCCCAGTTTTTCGCCGGTGGCGCGGCCGTCCCAGAAGTTACCCCCCACGAACATGCCGCCGCCCTGACGGATATACTTGAGGATGGGCGCGGTGGTGGCGTAGGCCGATGAGGGTGGTTTGCGGTTGCCGAAGCGCCCGGCAATGGAGCCTTCATACACGGCGCCGTGGGCGTTGACTTCCGAGGTGGGCCCGGTCCACCCCGCCTCGGGGGCGTGGCAGTCCGCGCATGACTGGTTGCCGTTGATGGAGAGGTTGGTGTCGAAGAAGATGTCTTTGCCCAGTTGTTCCTTGACGGTCAAGCCCGCCGCGCCGGCGGCGCCTGCCGCCAGGAAGAGGAGTGCCACTGCTCCGGTGAGTCGTTTGGATACCATCCCTGTACCCCCTTGTTGTGTGGAACCTGACCATGTCGTTGTCGGACAGGTTTCCGGAATATGCGGTCGCATCCCTGCCTTCCCCGGCGCCGTATCACCCTCCTTTCCCGTACGTCTGTTGCCGGCGCTCATGTCCGGCCGGGGCCCGCAGAGGTTAACTCTACATAATGATTAACCTTTGTCAAACGCCCTCCGTCCGGGCCCGCCAATGAATTACCCCTTGACATCCAGGGATTTGAACTTTATAACTAGTTGAAAATCTGATTATTTTACTCGCCGGGCAGTTTTCCGGCCGATGTTCGTGCCCCATGTATCGAGACCATTTCGGCTTTACCGAACAACCCTTTGCGCTCACCCCGAACCCTGATTTTCTCTTTCTGAGCACCCACCATCAGGAGGGGTTCGCCCACCTGCTCTACGGCATTGACACCCATGCGGGGTTCATCGAGCTGACGGGCGAGGTGGGGACCGGCAAGACCACCCTGATCAGGACCTTCCTCAACCAGCTCGACCCGGCCACGCACCGCACCGCCCTCATCTTCAACCCGACCCTGTCGTCCCTAGGGCTGCTCCAGGGGATCAACCGGGAGTTCGGCCTCCCCTGCGCCAGCTCGGAGCGGGGCGAGTTGCTGGAGGCCCTGAACCGTTTCCTGCTGGAGGAAAGCTCGGCCGGCCGCACGGTGGTGCTGGTGATCGACGAGGCCCAGAATCTTTCCGCCGAGGTGCTGGAGCACATCAGGCTCATCTCCAACCTGGAGACCGAGCGGGACAAGCTGATCCAGATCGTGCTGGTGGGCCAGCCGGAGCTGAAGCGGCTGCTGGCGCTGGAAGAACTGCGCCAGCTCAACCAGCGGATCACGGTGCGCTACCACCTGGAGCCCATGGGATGCGACGATACGCGGGAGTACATCCGGCACCGGATCAGGGTGGCGGGCGGCGGCCGGGAGCCGGTGGCGTTCACCCTGGGGGCCGTGAAGAAGATCTACCGCTTCTCCAAAGGGCTGCCCCGGCTGATCAATGCCGTGTGCGACCGGGCGCTCCTGCTGGCCTACACCAGGGACAGCAGGGAGATCACCGCGTCAATGGCGGCCGAAGCCATCATCGACGTGCGCCAGGAGGAGGGGCGGCGCTTTCCCATCCCCCGCAAGACCCTGCAGCTTCTGACCCTGGCCGCGGCGATAAGCATCGGCGTTGCCGTGTTCAACCGCGCGGACAAGGAGCCACCGCCCCCGGCCGTGGCCGGAGAGGCAACGCCAGCCCCGGCGCCGCAGCCGCCTCCCCTGACCGGCGACGCTGTCCGCAAATCCCTGACGGCAACGGCCGCGGGGGACAACCTGGTGACCGCGGCCAACGCCCTGCTGGGGGCATGGCAGGCACCCGCCATCGACCGGGCCGGGCGCAGCGACGATATCCGCACCCTGGCGGCACGGCGCGGTTTCACGGCCACGGAAATCAAGGGGAGCCTGGACGACATCCTGCGTTTCGACGCGCCGGTGCTGCTCCAGGTGGAGCTTCCCGACGGCACCAGCCGGTTCCTGACCCTTACGGCCGCGAACAACGGCTCGTTCACCGTGGTGCCGGCTGTTGCGGGGAAAGATTCCCTTTCGCGCGGCGAGATCGAGGCGTTCTGGGAAGGACGGGCCTGGATGTTCTGGAAGAATTTCCACGGAATACCGTTACGGACCCGGGCGGGAAGCAGGGGCAAGGGAGTGAAGCCGCTTCAGGAGCTGCTGAAGGGGGCCGGTTTCTACGATGAAAAACCCACGGGCGACTTTGATGCAGCTACCGAGGAAGGGGTGCGTCGCTTCCAGCAGTCCGAGGGGCTGCAACCTGACGGCAAGGCGGGGGAGAAAACGCTGGCGCTCCTCTACCGCAGGGCGGGCGGGTTTTTCCCGCCGGGACTTACGGGAGCAAAGGGGAGCACGCAATGAGCCTGATTCTTGACGCGCTGAGAAAAATGGAGCAGGAGCGCAAAGCCCGGCGCGGGGCCACCGAGAACATCCGTCCCGACGTGCTTGGTCACCGGGGCGCGCAGCGCTCCGACAGCCGGAAACGGTGGCTGTTCGCGGCCGGCGCCGCAGTGATCCTCCTGGCGGGTCTGGCAGTGGGCCTGTTACTGAAGGGCGGCAACGACGCCACGCGCACGGCGGCGGTACAACGCCGGGACGCCGGCCGGCCGGCCCCGCTGACGGCCGGGTACCAGGACGAGGGTACGGAATCCGCGCCTGCGCCGGCCCCCGTGCCGCAGCCCCCGGTTCCGCAGCCGCAACCGGCTCCGGCCCTTGAGGCGCCGCGTCCCGTCCCTGCCCCGCCCGCGGCGGCTGTTCCGCGCCCCGTGCCCGCGGCACCGCGCCCGGACGAGGAGGAAGAAGAAAGTGCTCCGGTGGTACGCGCCCCAAGCACACCGGCACCCGTTGCCGTGGCCCAGCCCGCGGATCTGTCCGTAACGGGCATCGCCTGGCAGGATGAGCGGCGTCTGCGCCGGGCCGTGGTGAATGGCACCCTGGTTGCGGAAGGAAACGTGGTGGCGGGCGCCCGCATCGTCTCCATCGGCGAGCGCAAGGTCCGCTTCTCCAAGGACGGCCGCACCTTCGACGTCCCCCTCTCCGGCGGTCACTGATCCGGCGCGGCTGTCCGGCCGCGCCCCCCATCACCCCATCATCCCCACAACGCTTCCCGCAGGCCCGACCGCCGTTCGCTCCTCCGCGCCGCAGCGGACCGCAGGATCTCCTCGTCCGCCCAGATGACCGCACCGGTCCGGGCGCGGGTGAGTCCCGTGTAGACCAGTTCCCGCGTGAGCACGGGACTGTCGAAGGGGGGGAGCACCAGCAGAATCCGGTCGAACTCGGACCCCTGGCTCTTGTGGACCGTCATGGCGAAAACCGTTTCGTGGGCGGGCAGCCGGGCCGGGGAAATCTTTCTGACTCCGCCGCCTGGTGCGGGAAAGCAGACGGCCAGGCCGCCGCTGAAGGCGGGATCGGCAACCGCCAGGCCGATGTCGCCGTTGAAAAGCCCCAGCCCGTAGTCGTTCACCGTCACCATGACCGGCCGCCCCGGATACCAGACGCGGTCGGCATCGATGAGCCCCTGCCGTGCCAGGACCCGCTCGATGGCCCGGTTGAGCCCCTGCACCCCGTACTCCCCCTGCCGAACGGCACAAAGGACCCGGAAGCGGTCGAAGCAGGCCAGGGCCTGTTCCGGGTCCGCCTGCCCCAGATACTCGCCGTACCCCGCAACAACGCTCTCAGCCAGGGCCCCGGCAAGCCGCTCCGCCGGCGGCACGGGCCGGAGCGCCACGCCTCCGTCCATCCCTTCTCCTGACACAAGCGCCATGAGCCGGTCCCCGTCGCCCTCGTTCACGGCCGCACTGGCCGCGCCAATGGCGCTGGCCGCACCGAAGCGGTAGTTCCTGCGCAGGATCACCAGGGAGTCGGCCGGCGTACCCGGCTGGTCGTTCCCGTCGTCCCCGGCTTCTCCCTCGATCTCCTCACTCGCGGCATCACGGATGAACTCCCGGAACGGGGCCGAGAACCGGTGCGCCCGCCCGGTGTCGCAGATGTCGCCCAGCACGGCCCCGGCCTCCACCGAGGCGAGCTGGTCCCGGTCCCCCAGGAGGATGAGCCGAGCCGACGGCGCCAGGGCCTCCACCAGCCGGGCCATGAGAGGCAGCGGCACCATGGAGGCCTCGTCCACCACCACTACCCGGTGGGGCAGCGGATTGTGCCGGTCATGACGGAAACGGACCGAGCCGGGAATCACCCCCAGCAGCCGGTGGATGGTGGAGACCTGGCCGGGAATCCGTTCCGCCACGGGGGTCACCGCTGCCAGGCGCTGACGGGCGTCGCGGATGGAGTCGCCGAGCCGCGCCGCGGCCTTTCCCGTGGGCGCTGCCAGGGCAATGCCCGCCCCCTCCTCGCCGGCCTGCTCCAGGAGCAGGGCCAGGATCGAAACCACGGTGGAGGTCTTGCCGGTACCCGGCCCCCCGGAGATGACGCAAAAGCCGCTCCGCACCGCGGCCGCGGCAGCCACCCGCTGCCAGTCCACGGCATCGTCCCCCTTCGGCCCGAAGATCCGGTCAATACCCGCCCGCAGGAGCGGCAGGGAAACGGGACGGAGCTCTGCGGATTTTTGCTTTATGAATTCAGCAACTAGATATTCATAGTTCCAGTATCGATAAAGGTAGAGGCGGTTCTTTTCGTCAAGGATCAGGGGGGTGCGGCCACCGGGCGGGCCCACCACCGGCAGGGCCCTGAGGGTGACGGCCAGGGCCGCTCCATTGCTGCCAAAGGCCTCGTCCAGGTGCAGGCAGACGTGGCCGGCCCCTACGGCGGCGCTGGCGTGCATGGCGGCCCGATGGAGATCGTCGTTCCGGCCCCCGGCCAGGCGGCAGAGGAAGTCGGCAAAACAGGCGTCGATGTCGCGGAATTGCAGGTCGTCGGCACTCACGGCGCTCCTCCTTCCCGCCCGGCGAGGCAGTCGGTCAATGCCCGCACTAGGTCGGGCCGCGGCAGGTCATGATAGACCCCCAGGGCGGGGCGTTCGGGATCGATCCCCCGCAGGAACAGGTAGAACACTCCGCCGAAGTGCTCCTCGTAGCGATAGCCGGGCAGACGGCGCTCCAGGAAGCGGTTGAGGGCCACGGTGTAGAGCAGGTACTGGAGCGGATAGAGGGAGCGCTCCATCTCCCGGCAGAGGCGCTCGGGGCCGTAATCCTCGGCCCGGTTCCCCAGGTGGTTCGATTTCCAGTCGATCAGGTAGTAGCGGCCACTGTGGCGGAACACCAGGTCAACGAAGCCGCGCACCATGCCCCGGGCCTCGCCGAAGGCGATCCGGCGCGCCACCGCCCCCAGGTCGGCCCCCTGGGGGAGCACCCCGGCCCCGGCCAGGATGGTTGCCACTTGGGCGTCCCGCACGAACCGGAGCGGGAAATAGAACTCCAGCTCCGCCAGCCAGCTGCCGGGGGCCAGGTCGGCCAGACGGAAAGAATTCCCCTCCCCGCCCAGAGGAACATTCAGGACGTTGCCGACCATGCGGCTCACCGGATCGAGCCACTGGGCGCCATGGCCGTTGCGCTCCAGTTCGCGCCGGACCAGGTCCCGCACCGTATCGTCGCCGGCAACGGCAAAATCGAGCTGCTCGAAGAGGCCGTGCAGGAAGATGCCGGCCCGGGGCCCCCGGGGAAAGGCGAACATGGAGCCCTCGGGCGGGGCTGCCGTGTCGCTGGCCGCGTCGGGCGGAAGCTCCGGCGGGGTCTGGTCCCGGTCCGGCAACTCGGCGGGTTCCCGGTGCCCCGAGGCAAAGGAGGTGAAGCTGGCCACCCGCCAGCCCGCGTCGATGTCGCCCCTGAAGTCCCGGCAGACCAGCGGCGCCTCACCCATGGCCGGCCGGAAGCGGGGCAGCCGGTCCGGGCACGGGTCTTCGGTCACGGCAATGCCTCCGCCGCTTGCCGTTGCCAGGTGGTCGAGCCGCTCCAGCAGGGTCTGGTCGGTCGCCTTCTTCAGGGTCCCTTCCAGGAGCGCCACCGGGTCGCCTCCCCCGTCGGGCCGGCTGCCGTGGAGGAGCCAGCCCGGAGCCGATGTCTCGGCGCCGCGGAACTTACCCCAGACCAGGTAGGCGCGGCAGCGGGCCCTGGTGAGGGCCACGTAGAGGAGGCGGAGATTCTCGGCCAGGGCCTCGGTGCGGGCCCGGCGCTGCCGCTCGTCCCGGCGGTCGGTGCCGAAATCCGCCACCAGCCGGTAGCCCTCCTCGTGACAGAGGGTCAGGTCCCCGTCATCCCGCAACCCGCCCCACATGAAGGGGGCAAAGACCACGGGATACTCCAGCCCCTTGCTGACGTGGACCGTGACGATGCGGACCGCCCGGTCGTCCGATTCGAGCCGGATCTGGTAATCCTCCCCGGGCGGGGGCACGCTCACCCGCTCCCCGAACCACGCCGTCAGGGCATCGGGGCCGAGACGCCGCTCAACGGCCGCCTGGTGGAGCACCTCGGCGCAGTGGCGCAGGTTGGTGAGCCGCCGTTCCCCGTCGGGCAGGGGAAGGCACCGCTCCCTCACCCCCTCCCGGTCCAGGAGGGCGCGGAACATGGTCATGAAGCCCTGCTCGCGCCAGAGGTCGCGGTAGTCGCGGAAGGCGGCGATCCGCGCTTCCCAGGCCGCCTCCTGCTCCATGAGAAGCGCCAGGTCGTTGCCGTTGAGCCCGAAGAGCGCCGTGACCAGGGCCGCCCTGACCCGCCCCTCGTTCCCCGGCTCGGCCACGGCCCCCATCACGGTCCAGACCTCGCCGGCCTCGCGGGTCTCGAACAGGCTGTCGGCACTCTGGACCACGGAGGGGATGCCCCGCTCCCGCAGGGCCTGCTGGACCAGGCCCGCCTCGAAGTGGGACCGGACGATGACGGCCACGTCGCCGGGGGTGAGGGGCTGCATCCGCCCGTCCTCGTCCTCCAGGCAGGCCGTGCCGGCGCGGCCGTCGGCCAGGAGCCCGGAGATCTCGTCGGCAACGGCGGTGACGATCCGCTGCCGGCCCGTACCCAGGTTGATGCAGTCGCGGTCGCTCTCGCCCCGGCGGAAGAACCAGAGCTGGAGCGGTGCCGGATCGCGGTCGCCGAAGGAACATCCCTGCCGCCGGGCCGCCGTGACCGGGGGAAAGGCGATGTCGCCGGCCAGGAAGGGGTGCTCCCCCCCCAGGCGGAACAGGGAACTCACCGCTTCGACCATCTCCGGCGTGGAGCGCCAGTTGCGGTCCATGGTGAAGCGCCGCTCCGCCGGGATCTCCTGCCGGGCCTCCAGGTAGGCGAAAACGTCGGCCCCCCGGAAGCTGTAGATGGCCTGCTTGGGGTCGCCGATCAGAAACAGGGGCACTGCGCCGCCGCTGAAGACCGCCCGGAAGATCCGGTACTGGACCTGGTCCGTGTCCTGGAACTCGTCGATGAGGGCGGCCCGGTAGCGCTCACGCAGCCGGTCGGCCAGGGCCGCGCCGCCGGGCCCGCCAAGGGCGGCGTGGAGGTCCGTGAGCAGGTCATCATATCCCCGGACGTTGCGCTGCGCCTTGAGCGCGGCCAGCCGCTCCCGGCCCCGGGCCGCGAACTCGGCCTTCAGAAGCAGGAGCCGCTGGGAGGTGAGCCGTGCCAGGCGGTCGCAGAGATCGAAGCAGTCGTGCCGGGGCGGGTCGGCCTTTTTGAGCCGCTGCCCGGCCAGGAACCCGGTGGTGAATTTGTCGAACCCGGCAAAGAGCGCGTAGGGGTCCGCTCCGGCCGCGTAGCCGTCCATGGCGACCAGAAGTCCCGGCACCAGGTCCGGGTGGTAGTTGCTCCTGGAGCGGCTCAGCCCGGGATCGGCGGCCAGGATGGCGGCAATCTCCGCCCGTTGCGTCCGCCAGAGGGACGAGAGCGCGGCAAAGGCGTCCCGGATCTCCCCGGCCACGCGGTCCGCTTCACCGGAATGCCAGACCGGCTCCACGGCCAGGTGGGGCTTGCCGGCAATGTTCCGCAGGAATGCCGCCAGTTCCTCCGGGGACCAGCGCCGGCCCAGGGCCAGGGGGAGCAGCGGCGCGTCAGCGCCGAAGAAGTGGTGGCGCCAGAAATCGTCCGCCACCTGGCGCAGGAGCGGTTCCTGGTCCGCCGCCAGTTCGGTGTCGAACAGGGAACCGCTCTCGAAGGCGTTTTCCTGGAGCGCCCGGAGGCAGAAGCCGTGGATGGTGGAGATGGCGGCGCAGTCGAAGGTCTGGAGGGCGCTGTCTATCCGGGCCAGGGCTGTGGCGTGCCCCGGCCAGCGCTCACCCAGGGCCAGCCGGTCGAGGAACTCGTCCGGCGCGCCCCCACCGGCGAACCGGTCGCGGGCCTGGCGCAGCCGCTGGCGGATGCGGGCGCGCAGCTCCTTGGTGGCCGCCTCGGTAAAGGTCACCACCAGGATGTTATCGGGGAGCAGCCCCTCCCCTTCCACCACCAGGCGCAGGTAGAGGCAGGCTATGGCAAAGGTCTTGCCCGTGCCGGCGCTGGCTTCCACCAGGTTGTGGCCGGACAGTTCCACGGTCAGATTGTCATGGGGTCGCAGGGAAGTCACCGCTCGTCCTCCCGGTGGGCCAGCAGGGGGGTCAGGATTGCGACGGACGTCTCGCGGAAGGCGTCGTCCAGGGGATCGGCAGTGCCGAAGCAGAGCGCATAGTAGGGATCGTCCCCCTCTGGGTAGAAGTCTCCCCCCCAGGTGGTGCGGGCCGCCGCCATCTCGCCCGTGCGGGCAAAGGCCAGGGAGCTGCGCGGGAAGAACCGCAGCGGCTCCCGGCTCCCCTGCCCGTAGTACGACACCAGAGCCTCCAGGTGCGCAAGGGGATCGGCCACGGGACGGAGCGCCAGGTCGCCGTCAGCGGCCAGGAGCCTGCTTGCCGCCCCGGTGGCGGGCAATGCCAGGGCATTGAAAACCAGGTGCTCAATCCAGAGCCGGATGTGGTCGCGGCCGGACAGCCTGGCACAGCGCCAGCGGATAAGGCCGGCGGGCCAGAGGGAACCCAGCTCGCCCACGAGCCGCCGCTCACCCACCCGCAGGTCCACGGTCAGGGGTTCGAGGGGGGGCTGGCCGTTGGTTGCCGGCCGGACCCGGTCGGCCAGGTCCCGCACCCGGGCGGTGAGCCCCGCAAAGGCCAGCTCTCCCTGGCGCGCCGGGGGCAGGCCGCCCCGGGCCCGGGCCACGGGGAGGAGGTCGGCCGGGTCGCCGCCCGCCAGAATGTGGTCCAGGATCTCCTGTTCCAGCAGGAAGGCATCCAGAGAGTCCAGGGCAAAGGGCTCCCGGTCCTCCAGGGGGGAGCGGCTCTCCTCCAGGCGGATGCCGAGCCGGTGACGCATGAGGTAGCGCACCGGGTGCTCGAAAAAGGAGATGAGCTGCGCCAGGGGCAGGATCTCCGTTTCGTCGGCCGACGCCGGACCGGACTCGGCCAGGGGGTGCTCCAGGAAGGGGCGCGGTGCGTCGTCCCTGCCGCGACGGGACAGGGCGCGACACTCTTCGGCCGCGTAACTGAACAGCCCGCCGTCACCGGTGAAGTAGGCGGGGCTGAAGGGCTGGAGCCGGTGCCGTGTCACCAGGGAGGCCGGGAACCGGTCGGTGCCGTCCGTGAAGCGCGATCCCAGGTAGTCGAGGAACTCGCTCACCAGCACCGACGGGGGAAGCTCGGCGTTATCCCGGACGCTCTGACCGGTGTAGCTGATCACCAGGCGCTCCCGGGCCGAGAGGAGGGCTTCCAGAAAGAGGTAGCGGTCCTCCTCCCGCAGGGACCGGTCGCCGGGACGGCGGTCTGCGGCCATCAGGTCGAAGCCGGCGGCGCGGTCCCGGCGGGGGAAGGAGTCGTCGTTCACCCCCAGCAGGCAGATCACCCGGAAAGGGATGCTCCGCATGGGGAGCATGGCGCAGAAGGTGACCCCGCCGGTCATGAAGCCGAGCCCCTGGTCGGGCCTGTCGAGCCGTTCGCCGAGCCAGGCCCTGATCACGGACCGCCCCACCTCGTCCGTGAAGCCGGAGCCCGCGCCGAGTTCGCCGAGGCCGTCCACGATCCTGCCCAAGGCGGCACGTTCGAAGGCGGTGGCGTCATCGGGATTGAAGAAGTCGGCCAGGATGCCGCGCAGGGTCGCTGTCCACCCCTCAAGGGAGCGGGGGCGCGCCAGATCCTGCCGCACCCGCTCCAGGGCCTCCACGAAGCGGATGAAGCGCCCCAGGAGCACCGGCCCGTCCCCTTCCATGGCATCGTGGGGGAGGATGCCGCCGAACATGGCCCCTTCCTCGTCGGGCATGGCCACCCCCAGCAGCAGCCGGTCGAGCCCCGCCTGCCAGCTGTTCTCCCGGTAGGCAGGCAGCCCGGCAGCCCGGCGCTCGTTCTCGTCCATGCCCCAACGGATGCGGGTGGCCTCAACCCAGGAGCGGATCTGTTCGAGACCGGCCTCGTCGATGCCGAAACGGCGGTGGACCGCGCCGGTCTCCAGGATGTCCAGCACACCGGTCGCCGGGAAGCGGCCCAGGGGGAGATCGAGGATGGCCAGGAAGGCGTCGGCCGCTCCCCCCGCACTCCTGATGCTCCGGTCGGCAATGGAAAACGGGATGCGCCGCCGCTGGTCCTGACCGCCGCCGAACACCGCGGCAACATAGGGGGCATAGGTCTCGATGTCCGGCGTCATCACGAGGATATCCCGGGGCGTGAGGCCGGGCAGGTCCTCGAACATGGCCAGCAGGACGTCGTGGAGCACCTCCGCCTCGCGCATGGGGCCGTGACAGGAATGAATCCCGATCGAGCGGTCGCCGGGGTCCACCCGGACCAGGCGCGGAGTGCCGTCGGCCTCGTCCAGGGTAAGGATGCCGTTCTGCACCGCTGCCAGGAGCGTTTCGCCGGGGGCGTCGGCATAGAGGTCGCGCTCGCCGCCCGACAAGTCGTCGCAGGCCAGGATGAGGGACGAGAAATCGCGCCCCGGCTTGCCCAGGGAGGCAAGCAGCGGATGCCCCTCCACGGCCTGCTGCCGGCGCTCCGGGGTCATCCGCGCCCGGGCGCCGGGCGAGACGATATCCCCCCAGTATTCCCGGCAGGGGCTCAGGACGAACAGGTTCACCGGGCAGAGCCGGGCCAGGGAGGTGAAGATCTCCAGGTGGAACGGCGGAAGGTACGAGATGCCGAAGACCGACACCCGTTCGGGGCAGACGCCGGCAGGGAGACGCCCCCCGGCCAGCTGTTTCAGAAATGCGTCGCGCACGGCCCCCCGGTGGGTACCGGGGCTGTCCGCGGTCAATGCGCGCCAGAGCCGGGCCTGCCACTGCTGGTCCCGCCCCGTTTCCCAGGTCGCCAGCAGGTCGCCCCGGAACACGGTGTACTGGTCAAAGGTGTCGGCGATCCTGGCCGCAAGCTGGTAGAGCCGCAGTTCCCGGTCCTCCCCGGCCAGATACCCCCGCAACTGGCCGAAGGCCGGTTCCGGGAGCAGGCGCGGCAGCAGGTCCATGATCCGCCAAGTCAGGATGGCGGGGTCAAAGGGGGACTGGTCCGGCAGATGGGGCAGCGCCGCCCGGAAGAGCGACCAGACAAAGGCATTGGGAAAGGGATAGGAGCCGTTCGCCCAGATCCCCAGGCGCTTTGCCAGCTCCATGGCGAGCCACCGTTCCATGCCCCGGCTCTGCACCACGATGGTCTCGGGAACAAAGGGTGACGACAGGGGGGGCTCGACCACGGCGCAAAGCTGCTCGACCAGGGCCTCCATCCGGTTGCTCGTGTAGATGGTCAGGGGCAACGGTCCTCTCCTTTCCCCTCATCCAGGGCCAGGGCCACCGCCTCCGCCAGGGCGTCGAGACAGGTGGCGGCGCCCAGGTGGCACGATATCCCGGCCAGGTCCCGAACCACAACCTGCGGGTCCATGCCCGAGAGCAGGCCGCGGGTGATCATCCGGGTCAGGCCGTCCATGACGGCGCTGCCGCACCCGCCCGCCTTGCCGAAGCGGCAGAAGACCTCGACGGGCAGACCGGTGTCCGGGTCGCGGTTGACCGTCACATAGAGCTTGCCGCAGTTGGTCTCCAGCGCCACGGTCGTGCCCCGCAGCGCCGCGGGACGTTTTCGTTCCGTCATGGGTGCTCCTCCGTGGGGATATAAAGGCAGGCTACAGTATCGTCCAACAGTGCGACAGGATATGTCCTCTATCCCGCCTGCCGGGTATGCCCCAGGAGTCGGTTATACCCCGAACGCCCCTCTCCTGCCAAGGGCTCCGACTTCTGGCGCCACATTTTGTTGACACAATGATAGATGGCGGAGTATTAAAGGAAATTCCGTGGTTCACGGCCGCTCCTGTCCGAATGGTGATCGGCTGCAGAAAAATGAGCCTGGTATTACTGAAAGAGACCGTCGGCACGACTGCAGGCAGTGTTCAACTGCTGAAATCTGGTTCATTCCCGCAAAGGAGGAGAGACACCCGGCATGATAACGATCGATTTCCAGAAGATGGGAGGGCTCATCCCGGCCATTATCCAGGACCACGCCACCAACGAGGTTCTCATGGTGGCCTTCATGGATGAAAAAACCCTCAACCTCACCCTTGAGAGCGGCAAGACCTGGTTCTTCAGCCGCAGCCGCAACAAGTACTGGATGAAGGGCGAGGAGTCGGGCAACACCCAGGAGGTGGTCGAGGTGCTCACCGACTGTGATGCCGACGCCGTGGTCATCAAGGTGAAGCAGAACGGTCCGGCAGCCTGCCACACGGGCAACCGGAGCTGCTTCTACGTCCGATGGGAGGACGGCCAGTGGGTCGAGCACTCCGAGCCCCTGTTCGATCCGGCGGAGGTGTACAAGAAATGAGCGGCCTTCTCAATTTCGGCGTGCCCAAGGGCAGCCTCGAAAACGCAACGGTCGAGCTGTTCCGCAAGGCCGGCTGGCAGATCAGCATCTCCTCCCGCAGCTACTTCCCCGGCGTTGACGACGACGAGATGAACTGCAAGCTCATCCGGCCCCAGGAAATGGGGAAATACGTTGAGCGCGGCACCATCGACGCTGGCATTGCCGGCCGCGACTGGGTGAGGGAAAACGAGTCGGACGTGGTGGAAGTCTGCGAGATGGTCTACTCCAAGGTCTCCCGCCGGCCCGCCCGCTGGGTCCTGGTGGTTACCAGGGACTCCGCCGTGCAGAAGCCGGAGGACCTCCACGGGGCCACCATCTCCACCGAACTGGTGGGCTTCACCAAGCGGTACTTTGCCGAGCGCAACATCCCGGTAACCGTTGAATTCTCCTGGGGCGCCACCGAGGCAAAGGTGGTTGACGGCCTCTGCGACGCCATCGTGGAAGTGACCGAAACGGGGTCTACCATCAAGGCCAACGGCCTGCGGATCGTCTGCGACCTGATGGAGTCGGTGCCGGTTCTGATCGCCAACAAGGCCGCCTGGGCCGATCCGTGGAAGCGCGAGAAGATCGAGACCATCGCCACCCTCCTCAAATCGGCCCTTGCCGCCGAGGGAATGGTGGGCCTCAAGATGAACGCCCCCAATGACCAGCTGGAGGCAATCACCCGCGTGCTGCCGAGCCTCAAGAACCCTACCGTGTCCCACCTCTTCAACTCGGACTGGGTCTCCATCGAGAGCATCCTCCCGGAAAAGGAGGTCCGGCGCATCGTTCCCGAGCTGATCAAGCTCGGCGCCGAGGGGATCGTGGAGTATCCGCTGAACAAGATCATCTAACGCCGGGAAACCGGCTGTTGCACACAAAAGGGCCTGCCCCGTCCGGGTGCAGGCCCTTTGTGTTCGAGCTCTGCCGATGACTTACGTCACGGGCCGCCGGCAAGAACCAGCCTGAGCTTTTCCGAAAGTTCAGCCACCTTGAACGGCTTGGTGATCAGCTCATCGAAACCGTATTCCCTGTAATTGGCCATGACTGAGTCATTGGAGTAGCCGGTCGAGACGATCGCCTTCACCTGCGGGTTTATCTGCCGAAGGATCGCGATGGCCTCCTTCCCCCCCATCCGGCCGGGAATCGTCAGGTCCATGATCAGCACGTCGAACGGGCACCCCTTGGCCAAGGACTCTTTGTACCGGTCGATGGCCTCTTCGCCCCCCTGGGCGAACTCCACCTCGCAGCCGGCGCTTCTGAGCATGTTGCCGATCACATCCCTCACCTCCTCTTCATCATCCATGACCAGGATCCTGCCGCAGGCCGGAGCCACCGCCTCGCGCCTGACCTGCTTCTGCCGCAGTTCTTTTGATGAAGCGGGAAGAAAGATATGGAAGGTCGTGCCGCGCCCCTCTGCAGACTCCACGGTAATCGTACCGCCGTGCTGTGTCACGATGGAAAAGCTGGACGCCAGGCCGAGACCGCTGCCCTGCGCTTTGGTCGTAAAGTAGGGATCGAAGACCTTGCCGAGATTCTCCTCGGGGATGCCGACGCCCTGATCGATGATAGAAACCTTTACGTACCTGCCTGCCTGAAGGGGAAGCGCCTCCTCCGGCCCGATGACGACGTTCTCGCAGTGCGTCTGGATGACGCCACCGGCGGGCATTGCCTGATTGGCATTGATGAAAAGATTGTGCAGGACCTGGCTGATCTGGCCCGCGTCGATGTCGACCGGCCAGAGGTCGGAAGAAATCGAGAACTCGCAGCGAACGCTGGACCCCCTCATGGCAAATTCGGCAGACTCCCTGATGACGGTAGTGATGGAGGACGCGGTTTTGACGGGGGCTCCTCCCTTGGCAAAGGTGAGCAACTGCCGGGTGAGATCCTGGGCGCGGAATGAGGCCTTTTCACTTTTTGCCAGATACTCTTTCACCTTGTCGGGGGAGTCGAGCTGTGTGAGCGCCAGGGAGATATTGCCCATGATGACGGTCAGAAGATTATTGAAATCATGGGCGATGCCGCCGGCCAGTACGCCGAGGGATTCCAGCTTGGCCGCCTTCAGCAGCTCCTTTTCCATGATCGTGCGCTCGGTGACGTCTTGCCCGGTGGCGAGAACCCCCACCTGGCGGGCATCGGTATCCAGGAGCCTTTTCACGTGCCATTCGATTTCCCGCTTGCGGCCGTCCCTGGTGATGATCGGGCAGATACGCCCCGTCATGCCGGTGCCTTGCAGTATCATCCGGTACAGTGAGTCCGGATGGTCCCTGAGTTCTTCAGGGAGCAACACGGACACGTCCTTGCCGCGCACCTCTTCCAGGTGGTATCCGGAAATCTCCTCCAGATAGGAATTGAAGCGCTCGACCCGTCCGTCGGTATCAAGCACCAGCATGATAACCTGGGCGGTCTCGAACAGGCTTTCCACAAAATCCCGCTCCTTCTGCAAAAAGGCCTCAGCGAGCTGACGTTCACGAATTTCAGCTGCAAGTTCGCGGTTTTTAGCATCCACTGCCTGCTCGCGGAGCCGGGTTTCCTCCAGGTGTGCCTGTAACAGTGCATTGTTGGTGGTGAGCCGGAGCAGGAACGCGATCCCCCCCACGATGAACAACGCCAGGCCGATGGTTGTATAGAGGAGCTGCTTCGGTGAGCGGAAATCGTACTGCTCCGACGGCGGGACAATGGCCATCAGCGAAAAGGGGGTGTCCCTGACCGGTGCGAGAATGGCGTAAATCGTCTTTCCCCGGAACTCTTGTCCCTTCAGTGGGAAGGAATACGGCCGGCCCGGCTCCATGCCGGCCGGCGGGGTCGGGATGCCGGCGGAGAGAAGATGTCCCACTGGCGGGGGGACATGAATGTATGTCCCATGGTAGATGATTACATCCGATACGCGGGAAAACTCCTTTTCCGGCTCAAAGAAATAGGTGTAGATCCGGGAAAAGGGAATCCATCCCATGACCTGGCCCACATACCGTTCCTTGAAAAACGAGGGAACCGATATGATGATCCAGTTTGTCTCGGCATCGCTGACGTAATAGATGGCCGACTTCTGTCCTCGGGGTGATGTGGCGGACAGCCGGCTTACCTCCTGCTGCCACCGGTAATCCGGTGACCGGCTGTCGTTCAGCAGCCTGCCGTTCGCGTCGAGAAAAACGATGCGCTTGTACAGGGGATGATCGCCGAGCCTTTTCACCCGGCGAACCTTGTCGAAACGCTCGGTTATCAGCAGGCTGCTGGCGCGAAGGCCATACTCCATGGACATGCCGAGGGCCTTGTTTTCAAAATAGGCTGACAGCTCCCGGCATTGGGCAAGGTCGCCCATGTAGTCCAACTGCTCGGAAAAAAAGTAGCCCACTGCTGTCGCCCGGCGCTCGCAATCGGAGCCCGCCTCCTGCAATGCCGCCTGTTGGCGGGCGATCTGCGAGTTGTACTGGACGACAACCAGATAGACAATGACCACGACCAATCCCAGCCCGATCAGGGCCGCGGCTGCTTTGCTCAGGATTCTCAGGGGAGTGTTAAATGTCGCCATCACGCCGCTTCGTCACTGTCTCTTTTTGAAGAACTCGGGGAAAAAGGCAAAGGCCGTCGGATAGTATTTCCGCACGATCCGTTCGTATGTTCCATCCTTCTGTGACTGGAGCAGGAATCTGTTGAACGCCTCTCTCAGGTGGACAGACTCCTTGGGAAAGGCAACGGCCATTTCCTGCCGCGGCGAGATGGGGCCGATGATCTTCAGTTTTCCGGGCCACTTCTCAAGGGCGATGAGGGCATCAGGGACGTCGAGGATCGTTGCCTCCGCCTCGCCCTTGATGACCGCGGGAGCAAGCTCGTTAAGCTTGCCGGTGAAGCATGTTACGTTGGCTCCGGTCTCCGAAAGGTTGTAAAGGTCGGGGTCGAGGCAGGTCTTTTTCAGGGCGAGCACCTTCCGATTCTTCAGCAGGGCCCTCGTCTGCTCGATGTCGCGGGTGATCCGGTTGGTCGGCTTGATCGGCTTCAGGGATGAGTCGGCCCGTGCCACCAGCCAGATTTGACTGGGGAACGTGGGACGGGAGAAATCAACCACCTTCTTCCGCCACGGCAGGATCGTAAACCCGTTGGCGACCAGGTCCCCTCTCATCGGGGACTCGCCCAGGATCTCCACCGAATCTCCTACGGCTTTCACCTTGTTCCCGGTGAGATCGGCGATTACCGTATCCCAGTCCGTCTCCACGTACTGGTAGCGCACGCCCAGGTACCCGGCGAAATTGCGCATCAGTTCCACGTCCATCCCGTCCCCGTCCCCGGAAACAAAATGCGCGTACGGAATGCCGAGATGCCGCAGAACACCTCTCGCCTTGATATCCTGCAGGTCGACAGCCGCCGCATGGCTGGCGAAGAACAGGATGAACGCCCAAACCCCCCCGAGACATACATAACAAATTCGACGTTTACCTGACATGTCCATAGACCACCTTCACCGACAGTGCATCCGTGTGGAGAGTCTCGTTAGCATTAACAAATAATATGCAATCACAGACAACAATTGCAAGGACAACTCAACACAACCACAACACGGCGACATCAAATGCAATACAAACGACCATCAGGTACCCCCTGTGAATCCTTTAGAGCCGGTGATCCGCAGGTTCAGTTGGTTGATGTAAATCAGATGGACACATGTCTGCTGCTCGTCATCCGAATCCCTTTCAAGGTTCGGTCGAGCGCTTCTGGAGCATGATGCACAGCATGGTATCGTCCACAAGCGCCATGCCTTTATCCGCGATGCGGCTCAGATTGTGTATGGTTTCCTCGGCGCTCTTTCCGACAAACCCTTCTTCTTCGGAAATTCCATGCCCGTTCAGGGCCATGTATGCCGCACGGATTGCAGCATCAGTCGAGCTGACAACCTTCAGGGCGCAGCCCCCCTTGGCACCGTCGCACAGCATGCCACCGATATCGCTGATGATGGTATTGACCGCCAGATCGATCTTGTGCATATCCGGTCCGGCCTGCTGATAGACGATCGCCACGGCGGCGCCTACCCCGGCGGCGATGGCGCAGCCGCAGATGGGCGCCAGGTCGCCGGTATGGCACTTGATATAGGCATTGACCAGATGGGAAAGGGCTATGCTGCGCAGGATGGTCTCTTCAGGCACATGAAAGAACATGCCGACATTGTAGGGGACGAGAATGGCGACAATGCCCTGATTGCCGCTGCCGCCACTCGACATCACGGGGTATGGCAGCCCGGCCATGCGCGCATCCGACGCGGAGGCGGTAAGGATCTTGCTGGACGAAACGACATCGGCAAGCAGAAACCCCTTGCGCACCAGTTCCTCGACATAATGGCCGACCTTGGTCAGTTGCTTACCCTCTTCGGCGATGCGCAGATTCATCTCAACGCCGCGCTTGAGATAGACAAGATCCCCTTGATCGAGATCATCAAGCAAGCCGATCATTTCGGAAAACGTCATCTGCCGCAGCACGGCCCGATAGGCATGGCTGTCGACAGCCGAAACCGGCTCATCCGCATTCAGCAGAATCCTGCCGTCGCATTCGAGCCGGACAATGTTGGTATGTCCCCCCTCCAGAACGGCCCGGGCCGTGCGCCCTCCCCCGGTGACCACAACATCGATGTACAGATCGGTCCGCTCCTTGACCAGGGCAACGGTAGCCCGGCCCGAGGAGACCAGAAGTTCGGCCTGCGCCAAAAGTCGCTCGTCAGCGCCGGAGAGTATCTCCATCTTCAACTCGGGCCGGGCAATGAGGGCACCGAGCGCCGCGGCGATGACGTTTCCCTTCAGCCCCCCCGTCTTGGGGACAGTCACCGCGAAGCCATTCTTGAACACCCCGGGGTCAACCGAAGCGGTAACCGTCTCAACTTCGGCCCCGAGCCGTTCCGCCGCCAGACTTGCGGCATAGGCGACGGCAATCGGCTCGGTACAGCCGAGAGCGGGAAATACCTCGCTTTTTATCACATCATGATAGATGCTCATCAGTGGTCCCCTGTCGATGAAAGTCTGAAAACGGCAGGCTCGGCCTGCCGGCACAGGCCATGGGCAGTTGGTGGCCGGTCACGCCCACGTGCGTGCGGCATGCGGAAACGTCGCCGGCCCTGAAACGTGTTTCCCGCATGACTTAGTGTTGTAACCTAGAAACCTGTCGGGAATAAAGAAGAAATATCAGCGTACGGCATGAGGATAAAGGCGGTAAAAACAAATGGCCGATTTTATTGTAAAATCGGCCATCATTGTGTATGGCGTCCCCGAGACGATTCGAACGTCCGACCCCTTCCTTAGGAGGGAAGTGCTCTATCCTGCTGAGCTACGGGGACAAAAGAGAATTTTTTATAGCCTATCCGGGGCGCATTTTCAAGCCCTTTCCCCGGTGGTGCTAGAAGGTGAGAAGCGAGTAAACCTTTCCTTCGGGCAACCTCTTTCTGCCCCCGAGGAATTCGAGCTCGGCCATAAAACAGCACTCGACAATCTCTCCCCCCAGCGCCTCGACCATGTCGACCACCGCCGCCATGGTACCGCCGGTGGCGAGGATGTCGTCGGCGATGATCACCCGCTCTCCCTTGGCAATGGCGTCGGTATGGATCTCCAGCGTGTCGGAGCCGTATTCGAGCTGATAGGTTTTGCTATAGGTTTCTGAGGGGAGTTTGCCCGGCTTGCGCACCAGGACCACGCCGGCACCCAGCTTGTAAGCCAGGGCGGCGCCGATGACGAATCCGCGGGCTTCCACCACAACAACCTTGCTGATCTTCTTCCCTACATAGCGATGCGCGATCAGGTCAACCATACGCTGGAACGACGGGGCGTCCGCCAGTAGCGTGGTAATGTCCTTGAAGATGATCCCCTTTTTGGGGAAATCGGGTACGTCGCGGATTATGTTTTTCAGCTCATCCATGCTTCTTCCCCCTCCGTGATGGCATCAAGCCGGCTCAATCGATGGCGTTGCCATCGCTTTCCTCAATATACTTTCTCAATTTTTCCAGAGACTTGGCCTCGATCTGCCGGATACGCTCACGGGTGACGCCGAAGCTGCGACCGATGGTGTCGAGGGTCTGGGGCTCCTTGTCCTCCAGGCCAAAGCGGAGCGTGAGGATCGTCTGCTCGTTCTCAGACAGGGACGCAAACCACTTGGACACGATTTCGTATTTGTTGAGATCCTCAAGCAGCACGGCCGGCGAGACGGTGGACGTATCCTCAATGGTGTCGATAAGAAAATAATCGCTGTTCTCCCCCATGGGGCGCTCGATGGAGTAGGTCTTTTTGAGGAGGACCATCAGCCGCCGGACGTAGGCGGAATTCACCTTCATCTCGGTGGCGACTTCTTTCACGCTCGGCTCGCGGTTGAGTCTCTGCACCAGTTCACGCGTGATCTTAAGCATCTTGTTAATGTCGTCGGAGACATGGACCGGCAGTCTGATCGTCCGCGACTGATTCACGAGGGCGCGCTCGATGGATTGGCGGATCCACCAGGTGGCGTAGGTGGAGAAACGGCACTCCTTCGAGAGCTTGAAGCGCTCCACCGCCTTGATGAGCCCCATGTTGCCCTCCTCGATCAGATCGAGAAAAGGGAGCCCCCGATTGATGTACCGCTTGGCAATCTTGACCACGAGCCGCAGATTCGACTCGATCATCTTATCCCGGGCAGCCTTGTCACCCTTGGCGATACGGCCGGCCAGCTCTTTTTCCTCATCGGCGGTCAGCAGCCGCGTCCGCTGAATCTCGCGCAAATAGAGCTTGATTGCATCGTCGAAGTGCTCCTGCTCTATGTTCTTGCCGACCTCAGCGGGCTCCTCGGGCTCTTCCTCTTCCTCGGCCGCCTCCAGCTCAAAGGTCGTCGGCTCGGGCTCAATGAAGTCCTCGCCGGGCTCATCCGGAGCATCCAGCTCTTTCTCATCCAGTTCGTTCATGTCGCTCATGGAGATCTCCGTCGCAAAGCGCCCGGCGGCGCTTAGTCATCGCTGCTCCAACCGAATTTGCCCACCAGTTTGACGAACCTGCATCCCGTGATGTTCTCCCGCTCGACCGAACCGTCCTCCTGCTTGACCACCCTGACGAGCACCTGTTCGAACTGGGTCCCCACCGGGATGACAAGCCTCCCGCCGGGCTTGAGCTGGTCGATGTACTGTTGCGGGATATCCGGGGCTCCGGCGGTCACAATGATGGCGTCGAAGGGAGCCTCGTCTTCCCAGCCAACCGTGCCGTCGGACATCTTGATATTGACATTGAGTAGGCCCAGGCTGTCGAGGGCCTTGCGCGCCCGCAACGCAAGCGGACGAATGCGCTCCACCGTGTAGACCCGGTCGGCCATGACTGCCAGGATAGCGGCCTGGTACCCTGAGCCGGTACCGATTTCCAGAACCTTTTCCTTCCCTTTCAACTCCAGGAGTTCGGTCATCAGGGCGACCATGTAAGGCTGGGAGATGGTCTGTTTTTCGCCGATGGGCAGCGGTGTGTCGCTGTAGGCCTGGGCGGCCATGGCCTCTTCTACAAAGACGTGGCGGGGCACTTTCAGCATCGCCTCGATCACCCGCCGGTCCGAGACGCCTCGCGCGATGATCTGGGATTCGACCATCCGTTTGCGTGCAATTTCAAAGTTCATAACATGCCCCTGTTGGTGGAAACGCGACTATAGCAGAGCTCCCGACGGCTGTCCAGCCTCCGGGCGGCATGCCGAAAGGTCCCACGACTGCAAAATCGAGAGCGATGCGTAATTCGTCAGATCCAGGTGAAGCGGGGTAACCGAGATCCTGCCGCGCTTGACGGCGTGAAAGTCGGTTCCCTCGATATCGCGAAAGACCGGCTCGTTGCCGCCGATCCAGTAGTAGTTCCTGCCGCGCGGATCTACCTTGGTAACGATGTCACCACCGTAATCACGCTTTCCCTGCGAAGTTATAACCGGACCACCAAGCTCTTCGGCAGGCAGGTCGGGGACATTGACATTCAGGAACGTATCCCGGGGGAGGCCCCGGTCGAGCACTTCCCTTGCCAGCTGTGCTGCAAAGGCAGCCGCCGCGCGGTAGTTGCTCCCATGTCCGTTTGTTGCAAGAGAAACGGCAATGGCGGGAATTCCCATGAGGGTCGCCTCCAAGGCTGCGGAGACGGTCCCGGAGTACGTAATGTCGTCGCCCAGGTTCCCGCCGCGATTGACGCCGGACACCACGATATCGGGCGCTTCGGCCAGAAGGGTGTGAATTCCGAGATTTACGCAGTCGGTGGGGGTTCCATCAACGGCAAAGATACCTGCCATGATCTCCGTAACCCTGAGTGGGTGATGGAGCGTAAGGGCATGGCCCACCGCGCTTCGCTCACGGTCGGGAGCTACCACGGTAACTGTGCCCACGAGTCTGAGGGCCTCGGCCAGAGCCACAATTCCCGGGGCGTGAACACCATCATCATTGGTAACGAGAATATTCATGGCGCCTCCTTGCCTCCGGATGCATGCCGGCGGGACCTTCGCTTCCGGCGGACGATACGCAAAAGGGGGTTACGAAATATATCTCGTAACCCCCTGTAAATGGTCGGGGCGACTGGATTCGAACCAGCGACCACCAGACCCCCAGTCTGGTGCGCTACCAGGCTGCGCTACGCCCCGAATACGTGCTATTGCAGTTGTTTTTTCAGCAATTCCAACTCATGCTTGACCGAGAGAAGGATCTCTTTAAGGGCTTGATCCTGCCCCGGGGGTTCTCCTGCTAGCCTCTGCCCCTTCCCCGTAGCCAAACGCTTTCGTGCACCGTCAATGGTCAGCTTTTCACCATAGAGCAGTCGCTTAATCTCCAGCAGTAGCTCAATATCCTTCCGCGAGTAGAGTCTCTGGCCCGTCCTGCTTTTGGGAGGCCGCAACTCCTTGAACTCGGCTTCCCAGAAACGGAGAACCGACGGCTTGAGAGAGGTAATCCGGGATACTTCGCCGATGCGGTAGTACTGCTTGTCCGGGGTCTCCTCCGCCACCATGCCTCCGGCGAAGCGTCCTAGGTGTTAATCGAGGACTTGAGAACCTGGCTCGGCTTAAAGGTAAGGATTTTACGGGCAGAGATAATGATCTCGTCACCGGTTTGCGGATTGCGGCCACGACGATCGGCCTTATCCTTGACCACGAAATTGCCGAAGCCGGCGATCTTGATCTTTTCCCCACGCTCAAGGGTTTCCTTGATCAGACCGAACACGCGTTCGACCAGTTCAGCGGACTCTTTCTTGGAGAAACCAATCTTCTCGTATATCTGCTCGACAATATCGGCCTTCGTCATATACTCCCTCAAAATTATTGCATAATCTAGCCACTATCCGGCCAACTGAAGCTCTGGTTTTATATCACAGCGATTCGGCAGAATCAACCAGTTTTTAACGAATCGTCGCTCCGAGCTTCGCGACAAGGCTGTCAACGACCTTCTGGTGCAGCGGTGAAACCTCGTCATCGCTCAGGGTTTTCTCTGTGGAACGATAGCGAACCCGCACCGCGATGCTCTTCTTCCCTTCGGGAACGTGGACACCTTTGTAGAGGTCAAACACTGCAGCACTTTCGATTTCCCGGATACGCAGCCCGTCGATGCACCGGACAATGTCCGCAGCCGGCGTCTCATCGGCCACAAGTATGGCAATATCCCTGAACGTGTCCGGGAAGCGTGACGGCGGGACAACGGCCGAGGCGGCGCGCGCTGCGGACAGGAGCCGCTCGAAATTAAGCTCGAAGTAGAATACCGGCTGATCGATCCCGAAGTTGTCCTGCACATCGGGATGGAGTTCGCCGAGAGAGCCCAGGATCAAATCGCCGCACTTGACCGTGCACGATTTGCCGGGATGGTAAAAGACATCGGTGTCGTCAGACGAATAGCTCGCGCCGCTGACCGAAAATGCGTCGAGAACCGCCTCCACAACGCCCTTCACATCATAGAAATCAAGAGGATGCTTTTCCTGGTTCCACCCTTCAGGGTAGCGTCTGCCGGTCATGAGCCCGGCAAGGACCAGTGGCTCATTGGGGAGCTGCTCCCCTTCCACCCGCAGATACACGCGCCGCAGCTCAAAGAGACGCAGGTCGAGACTGCGGTAATTCAGGTTGCGGGAAGCGGCCTCCAAGAGCCCGGGAAGCAGCGTCGTCCGCATGACCGCCTGCTCGTCCACCAGTGGATTCCTGAGCGCCACCACGCTACGCCGGCCATCCTCAGGGCCGAGCATCATGCGGTCAAGGGCGCCCGGCGCCATGAAGCTGAAGGTTATGACTTCATTGAACCCCTGCCCCACCATCAGATCGCGACACCGCCTCTCCATGCGCTGGTGCTTTGTGGGGCGATCGGAAAAGACACGGGCTCGCGGCATGGTCGTTTCAATCCGGTCATAGCCGTTTAGCCGCGCAACCTCCTCCACCAGGTCGATCTCGCGCTCCAGGTCCACCCTGAATGTCGGGACCGTCACATCGATTATGCCGGGCTCAACCGTGACTGTGGTAAATTCCAGGTGATGAAACAGTGCCTTCATTTCGTTGGCGGAGAGCTCGACCCCGAGAAGGGCATTACAGCGGTCCACCCTGAACCGGATCGTCCGATGGGAAACAGGCGTGGGATAAACGTCGATAATCCCCGCGGCAACAGTCCCGCCGGCCAGTTCGGCCAGAAGCGCGGCAGCCCGGTCCAAGGCCCTGGTCACAATGGCCACGTCGGCCCCCCGCTCAAAACGATGGGACGACTCGGTGTGGAGCCCCAGGCGCTTGGCGGTACGACGGATGGCGGAGGGATTGAAGTAAGCGCTCTCCAGCAGGATATTCGTCGTAGTATCACGGATTTCCGAATTCTCTCCCCCCATGATACCAGCGAGGGCAACACTCCTCGCTCCGTCACGGATAGTAAGGTCGCCGGCGGTGAGGGTGCGCTGCTGACCATCAAGGGTGGTAAACACCTCACCGTCCGTTGCCCGACGGACAACGATCGTGCTGTTCTCAAGCAGGTCGGCATCAAAGGCGTGCAAAGGATGCCCATACTCCATCAGGACGTAGTTGGTCACGTCGACCACGTTGTTGATGGAGCGCATTCCGACCGCCTCAAGGCGCCGAACCAGCCATGCCGGCGAGGGACCGATGGAGCATCCGCTGATAAAGCGGGCAGTATAGCGCGGGCAGAGTTCGGGATCCTCCACAATGACCGTTGCCTTCTGCGTCACCGGCTCACCGGACTCGACAACCGCGTGTCCCGGATAGGTAATCCGCTTCCCGAGCTTTGCCGCAATCTCCCGTGCCACCCCGATAACACTGAGACAATCGGCACGGTTGGGAGTGAGCCCGATCTCGAAGATCGTGTCCTTGAGGCCAAGGGCGTCGAACAGGGGAACTCCGAGCGGCAGGTCGGACGGAAGGATCATGATCCCTTCCGATTCAGCGGAAAGCCCCAGTTCGCGCTCGGAGCAGAGCATGCCGCACGACTCCTCGCCGCGTATCTTGGAGCGCTTGATCTTGAAGTCACCAGGCAGCACGGCCCCGATCTGGGCCAGGGCGACCTTGTCGCCGGCAGTGAAGTTCTGGGCTCCACAGACGATATCCAGGATCTCCCGGCCGTTGTTGACCTTGCAGAGCGAAAGCTTGTCCGCATTGGGATGCTTCCGGCGCTCCTCCACCACGGCGACCACTACCTGGTCGAGGCCGCCACCGACCTCGCGTACCCCCTCCACTTCGAGGCCGAGCATGGTAAGCAGGTCGCCAAGCTCCTGAGTAGAGAGATCACATTCGACAAATTCCTTGAGCCAGTTGTACGTAACGATCATATTCTCACTCTATCCGAGATGCAGTAGTTAAAGTTTCACCAGAAGAATACGAGCCCAACTATTCAGATTATCTAAATTGCTGCAGGAACCGCACATCATTATCGAAGAACAGGCGCAGATCCCCGATGCCGTACTTGAGCATGGCGACCCGCTCGATCCCCATGCCGAACGCAAAGCCGGAGATCGACTCGGGATCATAGCCAACATGACGATAGACTTCCGGATCGATCATGCCGGCACCCAGAATTTCGAGCCAGCCGCTCTGCTTGCAGACCCGGCACCCCTGCCCTTTACACATGACGCAGGCAATGTCCACCTCGGCGCTCGGCTCGGTGAAGGGGAAGAATGAGGGACGTAACCGAACCCCTGTTCCGGCGCCGAAGAACTGGTTCACAAAGTTGGTCAGTATCCCCTTCAGATCGCCGAAGGTAACACCCTTGTCCACCATGAAACCTTCGATCTGATGGAACATGGGAGAGTGGGTGGCATCGGAGTCGCACCGGTAAACCGTGCCCGGCGAGATGATCCTGACCGGAGGTGCGTGCTTGAGCATGGTCCGGACCTGGACCGGAGAGGTGTGGGTGCGCAGCAGGATGTCGTCATCAACGAAAAAGGTATCCTGCATGTCCCGGGCCGGGTGATCCTTGGGAAAATTGAGAGCCTCGAAGTTGTAAAAGTCCAGCTCCACCTCGGGGCCTTCGGCCACCTGAAAGCCGAGGCCGGCGAAGATGTCCGAAATTTCCTCGATGACGAGCGAGATGGGGTGCTTGGTTCCCAAAGGCGACGTACGACCGGGGAGCGTCACGTCGAGGCGTTCCCGCTCAAGGCGCTCCTTTTTAGCCGCAGCCCTGACCCGTTGCAGGGTTTCCTCCAGCGTGGTCTCGAGCCGGTCCTTGACCGTGTTGACCATTTGGCCCATGCGGGGACGCTCTTCGGGCGAGAGCGAACCAAGCCCCTTCATGACCGCCGTCAGTTCACCCTTTTTCCCCAGGTACCTGACGCGCAACTCCTGCAGGGCGTCCTCGGAGGCTGCGCCGGCAATCTCCGCAAGGGCCGATTGCATCAGTTGATCAAGCGTTTCTTTCATGTCCGGTATCCCTTTACAAAAAAAGAAATGGAACGCAGAGCATCCCATTTCTTTTTGTATTCCTCAGGATTTCACTAAAACTGGGCTTTGGCGAGGGTTGCGATTTCCGAGAACCCCTTGGGGTCCGACACGGCCAGATCAGCCAGGACCTTGCGGTCAATCTCAACCTGGGCCTGTTTGAGGCCATGAATGAGCTTGCTGTACGAAAGACCGTTGAGCCTGGAAGCCGCATTGATCCGCGTAATCCAGAGAGCCCGGAAGTCACGCTTCTTGACCTTGCGGTCGCGGAACGCGTAATTGAGCGCCCGGTCGACGGCCTCCGTCGCACTCCGGAACAATTTGCTCCGTGCGCCCCTGAAGCCCTTGGCTAGCTTGAGTACTTTGTTTCTTCTGCGTCTCGCTTTGAAACCTCTTTTTACCCGTGGCATCTACTACTCCTTCTTCTGTGGTATTTTGCCGGATCCGCAAGGGGAGACAGTTCCTCACGGTTCACGGCGTCATGACGGAGCGGGCTCCGTTACATGTAAGGGATAAGCTTGGCGATATTCTTGTGATCAACTGCCGCCACAACAGCGCTGGAACGAAGCTGACGCTTACGCTTTCTGGTCTTGGAGGTGAGGATGTGACTCGTGAAGGCGTGGCTCCGCTTGATCTTGCCGGTACCGGTCTTCTTGAAGCGCTTTGCGGCACCGCGATTGGTCTTGATCTTGGGCATTGCTCTATTCTCCTTTGCTGCGTTCTCGGTAGCTTCTCTATTTTTTGACTTTGGGCGCAACGATCATGAACATGCTACGCCCTTCCATCTTCGGTTTGAATTCGACAACTGCGATATCTTCCAATTCGGCGGCAACACGGTCGAGGGCCCGGGAACCGAATTCCAGGTGCGTTATCTCACGCCCCCGGAACACAAGGGTTACCTTCGCCTTGTTTCCCTCCTCGATAAAGCGCCTCACATGCTTGATCTTGGTCATCAGGTCATGCTCATCGGTCTTGGGCCTGAGCTTTACTTCCTTGACCTGCACGTGGGACTGCTTTTTCCGTGCTTCCTGAAGTTTTTTGCTTTGCTGGTACTTGAACTTGCCGTAATCCATGATCCGGCAAACCGGCGGCACCGCTGTGGGTGAAACCTCCACCAGGTCGAGTTGCCGTGCTTCAGCCAGCGCAAGAGCCTCCTGGAGAGACATGATCCCCAGCTGTTCGCTGTCTGCGCCGACAACGCGCACCTCGCGCGCCCGTATGGCCTGATTGATATTTACCGTAGGCTTCGCTATGGCACCACCTCCTAATTGAAGCGTTTCACTTCGTCGTTTACAAACGCAACAAACTCCTCCGGCTTCATGGCCGCGAGGTTTGACCCGTCGCGGAACCGGGGAGTTACCGTACCTGATTCGACTTCCTTGTCACCGATGACGAGCATGTAGGGGATTTTCTGCAGCTGCGCCTCGCGGATCTTGAACCCGAGCTTTTCGTTGCGAAAATCCTTCTGAACTCTCACCCCGTTTGTCCGAAGCGTCTCGAACACCTGCGCCGCGTAGGGCTGCTGGTTGTCGGTAACGGTCAGCACAATGGCCTGAACCGGCGAGAGCCACAGCGGGAAATTGCCGGCGAAGTGCTCAATAAGGACACCGATGAACCGCTCGATGGACCCGAGAATGACCCGATGGACCATGACCGGCCGCTTGCGCTCGCCATCCGCATCCACATAGGTCAGGTCAAACCGTTCAGGGAGCGTAAAATCGCACTGGATTGTAGCACACTGCCACTTTCTGTCAAGGGAATCGCGCAGCTTGATGTCGATCTTCGGCCCGTAAAATGCGCCGTCTCCCTCGTTGATCTCGTAGGGCCTGCCCGAATCCTTGAGGGCACCCAGCAGGGCACCGGTGGCGCGCTCCCAGTCCTCGTCGGAGCCGATGGACTTCTCGGGCCGGGTAGAAAGCTCCATCTCGTAGTCGAATCCGAATATGCCCATGACGTCGTTCACAAAGGAGATGACTCCCTTGATCTCGGCGTCAAGCTGCTCGGGGGTACAGAGAATATGGGCATCGTCCTGGGTGAAGCAGCGGACCCGCAGGAGGCCGTGCAGCACGCCAGCGCGCTCATGGCGATGCACCGTGCCGAGCTCGAAGAAACGGAGCGGCAGGTCCCGGTAGCTGCGCAACTGGGACTTGTAAATCATCATGTGGGAAAGACAGTTCATCGGCTTGATGCCGAACCCCTGCCCCTCAACCTCGGTGAAATACATGTTCTCGCGGTAATTGTCGTAGTGGCCGGAACGCTGCCAGAGTTCGGTCTTCAGGATCTGGGGACCGACCACGATGTCATAGCCGCGTTTGAGATGCTCCCGACGCTCGAAATCCTCCAGCAGGGTACGAAGCATGGCACCCTTCGGATGCCAGATGACGAAACCGGCCCCCACATCGTCAGAGAAGGAAAAGAGGTCGAGCTCCCGGCCCAGCTTGCGATGGTCGCGGCGCTTGGCCTCCTCGATCTTCTCCAGATAGGCGTCGAGCTCCTTCTTGTCCGCAAAGGCGGTTCCGTAGACCCGCTGGAGCATCTTGTTCTTCTCGTCCCCGCGCCAGTAGGCGCCGGCCAGAGAGGTCAGCTTGAACGCCCGGCAAAAGGAAGTCGAAGGGAGGTGAGGACCGCGGCACAGGTCAACGAAATCGCCCTGGCGATAGAGCGAAACGCTCTCCTCGGGGAGTGCCTCGATGATCTCGACCTTGTATTCTTCACCCATGTCACGAAAAAGCTTCACTGCCTCGTCACGGGAAAGCACCTGGCGCTCGACAGGAATGTCGGCCTTGGCTAGCTCTCGCATCCGCTCCTCGATGCGGGCAAGATCTTCGGGACTGAATGGGGTTTCTACGTCGAAATCGTAATAGAAGCCCGTTTCAACGGCAGGGCCGATGGTAACCTTGGCGGTCGGGAAAAGCTGCTTGACGGCCTGGGCCATGAGGTGGGAGGTGGAGTGCCTGATGATGTCAAGGCCATCCGCAGACTTATCGGTAATGATCTCGACCCTGGCGCCGTCGGTCAGGGGGGCGGTAACATCGACCTGAACCCCGTCGATCTTTCCGGCTATGGCAGCCTTGGCAAGCCCTGCCCCGATGGAGGCGGCAAGATCGCGCACCGTGGCGCCCTCGGCAAGAATTCTTTCTGAACCATCCGGCAGCGTTACCCTGATGTCTCCCATCACTGGCCCCTTAACAGAAAGAGGCATCGAACCTTCGATGCCCCTTCCACAGCGTTCGCCGCGAGCATTTTTTGAATGGTAGGCGCGGGCGGTCTCGAACCGCCGACCTCTACCGTGTCAAGGTAGCGCTCTCCCCCTGAGCTACGCGCCTCCAACCAAAACGAGCTTCATCATTTACCACTCAGCTCAAACGGTGTCAAGGCTTTATTTAGGATGAGATATTATTTTTTCAAGCACAGCAAGAACAGCGCCTTTAACCTCATCCACAGTGATATCCGCCATGCAGCGCGCATTTCCAGGACATTTCGGCGTGTATCCGAAGGTGGTGCAGGGGGAACAGGGCAACTCCTTGTTGATCACCGTATGGTAACCGTTGCGAGGCGCCCACTTCTTCGCCCGGCCGGGGCCAAAAAGTGAGACTGTGGGTATGCCGAGACCGACGGCAATGTGAAGGATACCCGAATCGCCGCTGACGAGAAGAGCCGACCGACCGATCACCGCTGCGGTAGCGGCAAGCCCCGTCCTTCCGCACAGAGACAGACCGCCGGCCGCCTCCACAGTACGGCCGGCGGCACGCTCGGACTCACCTCCGACCACAACGACGCCGATGCCTCGTTGTACCAGCAGCGCAGCAAGACTCGCGAAGCGTTCCGCCCCCCAACGCCGCTCCGCAATACTTGCCCCGGGAAACAGTGCGACGAATCGCCGCCCCTTCAGTCCCCCGAGCAGTTGATCGACCAGTTCGGCATCCCTGGCAGGAACAGCCAGAAACGAGCATTCCGCCTCCCCTTCCCCTCTGATGCCGAGCGGTGTTAACAGTCGCATGAAGCTGTCGGCCTCGTAGTCATCCTGCTCGTAGGGTATGGGATGGGTGAAGAGACGACGGCGCTCATTGGTCGCAAAGCCGATTTTGATCCCCGCCCGAACAATTCGGGCCACTACCGCCGAAAGCCGGTGCCACTGTTCCGTATCGATGACAACATCATAGCTTGAACGCAACACGGGAAAAAACTCAGCGGGAACGTCGTAGCGGCTAACCGAACGGAGGCCGGGACAGAGAGCAAAAGCGCCGGCATTACGCCGTTCGGCCAGAATATCAATGGAGACACCGGGGTAGCTCCTTTGCAGTGCGTGCAGCGCGGGAGCAAGGAGGGCAGCGTCGCCGATGCCACCGGGGCGGATGACGAGGATGGACTTGGGGAGGTGTGGCTGCAGAACAAGCGATGGCGGGGGAATGATGGCTGCTGCAGTGCGTCCCACCACACTATCTATCAGTTTGAGCAACCGGGGATTCATTTATGACGGCAAGCCCGCGCTATGAGGGTTATATTATCGCTGAACCCGCTAAGATAACCTGCAGCGACGAGAGGAGCAAACGGCAAAAGTGCCCAAATATTAAGTCGAGCATAAAATCTCTCTCTCAATTCTGATGAACCGGGAAGAACCCTGAAGAAACTTTCTGGATACCAAAGCGGCGAAGGGGTCTGATACACATTCTCAACCTTGAAGCCCGCCCTTTCGACAAGCCCTTGCAAAGAGCGTGGATTGAAAAACAAGCAATGCCACGGCAAAATCCACGACCAGCGCGTATCGAAAAGAAATCTTCCCAGGCAGTCGATATTAGGTACAACAACTACTAACAGCCCGTCATGCCTGGTGTGGGAATGAATATGTCTGAGCGCCTCAAGCGGATTCTCCAGATGCTCCAATACGTGTCTAATGGTAACGACATCAAAGCTCTCTTCGCTGCCTAGTTCCTCAACAAAACTATCGAGCACTCTGATCCCATGTCGTTCCCGGGCAATCCTGCGCCGGCTTGCGGAAGGCTCCAACCCCGTCACGTCGGCACCCAGGTCACGCCATATCGCAGAGATCCAGCCCGTGCCACACCCCACGTCAAGGAGAGAAAAATTATGGCGGCCAAGTAAAGCACGCGCTACGGCAATCTCCTTCTTGACTATGAGCTGCTCGTGAAGCCTCTTCAATACCGAACTGTTGAACATGTCGGCATCATCCACCGACTCCATCGGCCGTTTAGTGAGCTCCGAAAGCATAAGCGGATACATAAACATCAGATCACAAAATGGGCACTTATAGATGAAGCTTTCACCGCTTTCGTAGTCGACACGGTAGTTGAAGCTATTTACCTCATTGTGACAGGACGGGCAGGTGGCGATATCCCCTATCCCTCCACGCACCCGTCTCATCTCGATACTCATCTATCCCCTCCCTTACCGGTCACGGTCGGCTCGTCCGCACCGTTCAGGATGCGGTCCGCCACCTCTACACCCTGCATGAATGAATGGTCCATATTGCCCACCTCGTACTTCCATGCTCCGAAGCGTCCTCGCGAATACACGCCCTGTGATTCGAGGAACGGATTGATCACGGCAAGCGCTTCATCCCTGCCCACGGTAGGCACGGGATAGGAATACGGGATATCTATCACGTATCGGCTGATGATCCGCTCTCGTTCGCTTTCGGTGAGCATGCCGGCGTTTATCAGTCCCTGGATGGTTGTTTCAACGATCTCCGCGCGGTTAACCGGTTTGTGCGGAGAGGACGTAGTCTCGCACATGAGCGAGAAAAAGCGGCTGGTATCGCCATTCGGGACGTTCCATGGCGAATAGTTGTGAAAGTTGGTTACCCGGTAGAAGGGGCAATTGTCCTCGGGGAAATACATCCAGCACTTGCTGTCCCGCCTTTCCCCCTCGACACCGATGCCGACGATGAGGCCGCTGTTGTGGACCAGGCGACTGGCAGCCTCGCGCACTGACTCGGGAACGTCCCTGCAGAGGCCAATGAAGATATCGAGGGGGATGGTGGTAATGAGGGAGTCGTACCGTTCGCGCCGACCGTTGGAAAAGCCGAGTTCGCGGGCAGCAAGGTTAACCTCCGTCAATTCATGGGAGAACGAGATGCGATCCTGGAAACGAGTGGCGATGCTGCTGAAAATCGCTCCAGTACCACCCTTGTGAGGGAATTTGAAAGTATTGTTCGGCCCCCAGTTCACGTCATCAGTCTTCTCAGCTATGTTCTTCTCAATGCGGGCCAGATCGATGACGCTCACCCGCTCGCCGATCCACTCGCGGGACATCTCATGCAGCGGCACTCCCCAGACTTTACGGTTGTACGGCTCCATGAAATGCTTGACGATGCCGGCCCCGAAGACACGGTCCATCCATTCACGGAAGTTGGCTGCAAGGCTTGGAGATCCGGCCAGCCCCTTAAGGCCAGCCAGACACTCTTCAAGGGCATCCGGCGGGAGGTGACGGATATTGTTCTGGAACGGGTACGGAACCCATGTTTCGCGGATGCGGACCCAGCACTCCCGCTGGTGCTCATACCAAGCGCCGTCAAGGGCCTCCTCTACCACACGGTCAAAATAATCGTAGTGAGAAAAGAGGACGTGACCGCCGACGTCCCAGGTGAAGCCATGGTCGTCGACGAAGGAGGCGGAGAGGCCGCCGATCTGCTCGGTGGACTCGAAGAGATGCCAATTCTCCAACCCGAGTCCACGGAGACGATGGGCCGCACCAAGGCCGGTGGGACCGGCACCTATAATGAGGATGCTAGACATTGGCTCTCACTCGATTTTGCTCGCGGTGACAAGGATACGTTTCATGCCCAGCAGATGAGTACATTCCCTATCTCAGTTCTCTTGTGTGGTACTTGTCCGAACTGCCGTATCATAAAAGACCCGAGCATAACTATCAGCAACATAATCAAGGCTGAATATTTCCCGGTCGAATATTGATGGATAATTATCATTAAGTCCACGTAAAATAGCTTCAGCAAATTGATCGACTTCTGCCCCTCTGCCTTGCCGTTGAACAACATATGGCGTCCCCACGTATTCTGAAATGGCTCCGACATCTGATGCAACAACCGGAACGCCAGTTGCCAATGCCTCTAGAATAGTAAGTGGGGCTCCCTCGTACGATGAAGTTAGTACTAACATGTCCGTTGAATTTAATACGATATGTATATCGTCTCGCGGCGCAACAAAACTAACTCGATTGGAAATTCCCAAGCTATCTGCAAGTTTTTTGGATTTATCAAGAAGATCGCCGTCTCCAGCCATATAGAAATAAACCTCCCCGAGCTTCCCCAATAGATGCTTAGCTACATCAAGAAACACATCGGGCCTTTTTTGTCGAGAAAAGCGGCCAATGTAGCCGATCAAAGGGAAATTAGCTGGAACTCCGAGCTCGTTTCTGAAAATTCCTTTAAGCGAAGAATCCTTCTTGAAACGAGTTGTATCGACCCCATTCCGAATAATGATGAATTTGCCAGGATCAACTGAATAAGATCGCTTTATGTAAGACAAGAGGTGTTCGGATATAACAATGCTCTTGTCTATAAAAGGGTGTACATATCTATTTGCACTGATATCAGGGTATCCCCCACGGAAACAATACGGTTCGAGCACATGGAGAGAGTCGACGACTTTAAGATTGCTACGATCTTTCTTGAGCTTGGCAATATGCTCATAAACCCAAAGAGAGTGAGTATTAAAAACCAAATCTATGGCATTACTATCCAAATACTCTAAAAATCGTCGATATCTGTCTTGGAGAGGGTATCGAAACAACTTGAAAGGTTCACCAAAGCTATCCCTGAAGTGGTTTTCCAGCTTTGAAGTAAGCCTTCCATCACTTGCTGTTTCGCAGACATAGATATTATTCTTCCCGGCAAGTCTCGCCAGAATATCATAATTCAATCTGGTAACACCGCTAACATCCAGAAAGCATGTTGCGTAAAGAATATTCATTTTCTTGAATAGACAAACATCAAACAATTATTTATTGATTTAATAATTGCCAATTTGATGCATTCCGGCAGATGGTAAAAGGTAGTGCGTGAGATATACGTAATAAATCTTACAGCAGATGTCATCATTTATTTATTCCAATATCTGGCATTGAACATTAGCTTTTTAATATGCTCAATAAGTTTATACCTGACAGTTCCTCTACGACGATGATATTTCTCAAAGTCAATATCATCTATTTTGCCGTATAGTCTACGGTGGTTATTATAAAGCTGTTGGTGCATTGCTATCTTATTATCTAATGTCATGGAACGTATCATTGAATTGTGCTTTACCCTATAAAAAAACATCACCTCTTCTATCATATAAGGCGTCTTACCCAGTTCAAGCAACGATAACCAGAAGTCCCAATCCTCCCAGCCATATACCATATTACTATTGTAGCCGCCTACAGCGGCCCAGTCGGACTTCCTGAAAAGTGCACTGCAGAACACTCGACTGTCCCACAGCATATCCTCCAAGGAAGCGTTGTTCAGATAAAATTTTCCGCGCGCACCGTCAAACAACTCAGCCAGACAATAGACGAACCCGACTTCAGGATGTGAGCCAAGAATCGCTCCTGCTCTTTCGAGGTAGGCAGGACCAATGCGATCATCAGCATCGAGCGGCAGAATAAATTCAGCGCATGCTGCAGTTATGCCGTTGTTCCGCGCCGCAGCAAGACCTTGATTTGAGGTTCGGACCAACTTTACGCCAGAGTGATCGAGTCTGTCCAGCACTGTCACCGTTGCCTGGTCGGTGGAACCGTCATCCACCACGATAATCTCGTAGTCGTCACACGACTGATTCAATACCGACGCTATCGCCTCGTTTACGTATTCCCCCTGGTTGAAGCAGGGTATGACGACGCTGAACCTTGGCAAGCTAGTGTATCACCTTGATGCCATCTATAGTATTGACGCTGAAGCGTTCGATAAGCCATTTTTCCAAGGGTCTGCACAGAAACTGCAATACCAGATGAACGAAACTGCCACCATCGAACATATTACTTGCCAGGGCTTTAGAAAAAAAATCTCGTGCCTCGACATGTTCATCGGCAAGGACACACAACGATCCGATCCGGCTATAGTGAGCCGACAACACACGAGGATAGTTCTTGATCTCATCATAATGCTTGGCTAGAACCATTTTTCTTCCGTCGATTTTTTTCCGGAGGTTCGTAGAGATTTGATCCCCATGTACTCTATACAGCGCCAACGACTCCTTGACAGGGTAGAACCCACACACCTTAGACAGTCGGATCCAGAGGTCCCAATCCTGGCAGGAAGGCAATTCCCTGTCGAAACCTCCGACCATATCGAAATAGTGCTTTCTTATCAGAGGAGTCGGCGACCCGAAGGGGCATCCTGACAAGACAGCGATGCTCAGATCATAATCATTATGAAACTTGTTCTGGCGAGGCACTATCTCTTCTTTGCACAGAAAATCAAAACCGCAGTAAACTACTCCAATATCAACGCCGTGTTTCGAAAAAGCATCAACCTGCATCTCAAGCTTTTTCGGCAACCACAAATCGTCATCATCCAGGAACGTGATATAATCACCGTGGGCACTTTGTGCTCCACGATTGCGAGCAACAGCCCCACCAAGCGATTGGTCATTCCTCAGACACAGCACTCTATCGCTAAATCTGTCTTTCAGAAGCGGAGCCAATGGCATATCGGAACCATCGTCAACCACAATTATCTCTATGTTATCGTAGGTTTGATCAATAACGCTCACTAACGTAGCGATAACGAGATCTGGTCTATTCTTGCTCGGAATGACGACAGAAACCAGAGGATTATGGTGGGACATCCCGCTACCGATCAAAGTCATCAGATTCTTCCAGCCAAGAAATCAAGCCAAGCAGGCTGTTCAAATTGAAATAGGGGAAATAGCCTATTTGTGATAAATAATCACTCATAACTCTTAAATTTATTGCAAATCTAAACATTAAGCATAAGTACGTAAGAGATCTTTCAATGCACTTTTCCAACCACAGTAATAATGATAGCCACCAGACCGGTACAAATCATAAATCGGAAATAATCGTTTCCAGCGATCAAGCCTCAATATGCTTTGACGTGAATTCCTAGCACGAAGTCTCTTTTCCTCATACTGAATAAACGTATTGATTCGATCTTCTGAAGAAAACCCGTTGTCCAGCAGAACCATTTTTCGTGAATCCAACCATTGAACGAGAGGTGAAATGTCAGGACTTCCCAAATCGGTTTCCATTCTAAACAATTTCAGAAACGCTAGAGATTCATTACCAAAATAGTGCCTGGTAGTAACAAAATCTACATTGAGACGAGATGGTGCTGTCACGTTCAAGGAGTGGCGTCGATAAAGAGCCAATACTTCCCTAACAATTCCCTTGCAACCGAGTACTCGAGCACAATCATGCAACCATTTGTCATGGGTGACCTCTGGAGCACTCGGCACGGGCAAACAGTGTACTAAAAATGATCTACGTACTGCTGTTGCCATCCCAACAACATAATCCGACTCAATATCAAAGTTAGATTCCATCCTTTGTAATTTAGTTTGTCCTATTGGTGTTAAATCTTCTTTACAATAATCAACATCATGGATAAGCAACTGAATATCAGGTCGAGTGTTGAATTTATTTATAATAAATTCTATTTTGTCACTAAGCCATACGTCGTCCTGATCGCACAAGAAAACGATATCACCAGAGGACATCTCAAGAGCTTTTGAAAAATTCTGTACATATCCAATATTTTTATCATTCGAAACTAGTTTAACATCAAAATGCGCATTTTTAATTTTTTTAGTTATTATATTTATTGTTTCATCATTAGAGCAATCGTCACATATAACTAACTCATCAGGCGCCCTAGTTTGTTTAATAATACTCTCAAGCTGCTCTTCAATATACTTCTCACCATTATACGTTGCTAATGCAACAGATACTTTAGGTCGCATAATAGACTCACATTTCATTGATGCCCGCCTGAAGAGCAGCCAGATACTGTGTACCCCACTTTTCGCAAGGTTCAAGATGGTTACCCTCAGCCCACTCATTCCAAGCGTTTACAAAAAGAAATCTTTCTGGAAGCAAATTCCAATCTGTTATTCTAATTTTCTCACGAACCCATAGTTTAAAGATTTCAGGAGTTGATTTATCGAATATTATCGCTGTAGTATCTCTGCGACGAGCAGAGTTATCCCATCCAGGACATACTCCTGGAAAAATTGGCCATCCTTGCTGAAAATCATATTTAAGGTCATTATCTACCAAATGTGAATATACATATACATCATCAATATTCTTACAGAAGCAGAAGTGCTTTTTTAACGTCTTGTAAATGCGTCTACTTAATCTATTATTATAATTGATCAAATAAGAAAATTGCCTAGCAAGAGGCTGAAATTCGATACCTGCATCAAAAACTTGAAAAGCTCTATTTAAGTCCCTACTTGTCCCGATATTTCTTTCGAATCTGCACAAAAATACGTTGATAGAATTTTTAAGCAATTCATTGCGAAATAGGAGAAGATATTTCTCAATATCTTCTCCTATGTCATCCTTATAGATTGCAAAAACAGGTCTACCATCAATTTTTATGTAGCGGTCATCCTTAAAGTATCTTATCAAATGGCGTGCATGATTAACAAAGTCTTCCTTAGAATACTTTTGTTCCAACAGAACCTTATTATAACTTCCATCCCAATTTCTCGTCCAATTTTCATTTGCCCAGCAAAGCATGAAGGGGAAATCTGGCTCGCCTGATTCTAACATTGCGTCAACAGGACTTTCGAGAATACGGCGACCATTAAACCAGTAATGATAATAGCAAAAACCATAGATGCCGTATTTTGTTGCGAGAGCAGCTTGCGCTTTGCGTGTTTCAGGTAGTCGCAAGTCATAGTAGCCAAGATCTTTCGGCAAATGAGGCTGGTAATGTCCCCGGAAACGCGGTCGCCCCTTAACGACATTAGTCCATTCGGTGAAACCTTCGCCCCACCATAAATTGTTTTCTCGAATGGGATGGAACTGGGGTAATACGATAGCGATAGGTTTGATAATATTGTGGTCGGGAGTAATCATGATTTTCCCTTTCCCCACAGAGATCATTTTCGAGCACGGGGTGATGCTGTGAAAATAGAATGCAATCTATGCATTAGCCCTGCTTTTGTTGTTAGAAGCCACAGCCGATAAGGTGGCAGAGAGAGTAAGCACACGGCTTATCTCCTGGTATACTGTGTTCACTGAAATATCCCGAACGTGACTTTTACTATAAATCACAGAGGCCATGCTGCCATCTGCAAACGCTCCACTGTAAGGTTGGTAACAATTGAAGGCCCTGTATTGACCAAGAAGAATTATTCCATACGTCCCAACGGCATTAGCAATATGCGCAGGACCACTGTCGATCCCGACAAAGAGCTTGGATCCCCGAATCACCTCTGCCGTCTCCAGAAGAGAGAGCTTCCCGCAGAGGTCAATGTAGTGTTCAGACTGACTACGACCAAGATCGGACTGTAAGCCTACCTCAATTACCTTGATGTCGTCCAAGGCGAGGCGGTCTAATAATTTGTTCCACTTCTGTGAGCTCCAGTCCTTGCATAGTTCATTTGAATTACAATGTATTACTAGATACTGCTCGGCAAGGCGCAGAGAAGCGACACAGCCCTTGACTCGCTTTGGAAGGTGCAAAACTGGCTGGTCGTCCAGCGCCGGAAGGCCGGCAGCTTTGCAAAAGCTACCTAATAGCGACCCATAATAAAAGTAGTTGCTCAGGTTAATGGAGCGGTCGCCATCAAAATTGCCGTGAGGGATCCGGCAGGTGGGACAGACACGCCCATCGATATGGAGATCAACAACCCGGTCGAATCGGACTGATCTGCGAAGTCTGGACCAAGAAGTAATACAGTTGATCGTCCTGACCCTGTCCAACGAGGCGTAGGTTTCGACAATCTCCCGGTAGGTCGGTGATACAAACCATATCAGGAAGGAGTTAGGTTCTTGGCTCCTCACATACCTGGCCACTGGTTCGCACGCCACGATATCACCGAGATGTTCAAGCAAGGTTATGACGATCACCCTTCTTCCTTCTCGTCTCATCTTGCAAAGCATCTTCAGACACCAGATTCGCAGGAACAGATATTCCAATCGCTCCGTAACCCTATGAATCAAATGTGACATCATCAGTACCGGGACGGCCTGGCCTTCGCAAACCCCAGTTGCGAAAGCAGCAGCAGAGAAAGATCGCTGTCATCGTGTAAGGCGATCACGTCGTAATGCCAGTCCTTCACTACGTCACTCATACAGTACTCGGCGAGGGTATCGATCTCCTCGCGGCAGTGGCCGAAACTGAAGTGGCTGAAGTGACCAAATTTTGTGAACCACAGGCACCGGGAGTAGCCACAACGCGCGAGGACATCAAAATGATCGGTCCAGTTGTTCCCAGTTTGGCGACAGAGGCTGGGATGCCACTCAAAAATCACCAACGGACGGCAGCGTTTCAGTAAGTCTTCTGCGCCAAGCAACACCCGCCCATCGAAGCCATCGACATCAATTTTAATCAGGTCAATCTCTTCCGTAACTACCGCAGACAGGGTACTTGCGCCACGGGTCCTCTCCCCTTGGGCGCTCGCGGTGCCGGTATGAATCCTGACCAGATCCGAGACCTCAGTCTCCTGGTCGGCCACCACGACATTAATTAGTCTTCCCTCCGTCATGTGCCCCAGATTGTGTTGGAGGTAACGGTAAAACTCCTGGTCTCCTTCAATACATACGAAAGAACCGACAGCTTCGGGGAGGTTGGAATGTAGCAATAGCATGGTGTCCCCAACGGCTGCCCCGACATCGACGATGCAAATCGCAGTACCTCGTGATCGCCAGCATTGATAGGTCAACTCCACCAACGGAGCGTTCAGTTCGGGGTAGCAGCGCATGTAAATTGGATAGGTGTATCCAAAGTTGACGATGGCGGGGCGGTTGTGAATGGTAATATCAACTGGCCCTTCAATGATGTTGCAACTCAAGCGCCACAGCCACTCCCAAATATTCGGAAGCAATCCTCTCCCTGCACGTAAACAGGCTGTTCGGACAAACACCCGGTATATCAGTGAGGTCCACCAATTTGCAGTGACGATGCCAGTCATAAACGAACCTCGTCCCAAGGCATCAGGGGGGTCACAACTCCTAGCCGACCATCCTTCATCAGAGTCGCAAGCGAGCCCATATCATCGATGCAAAACCCAAGCTTGTCTTCAACGCCGTCGAACAGCTTTTCACCGGGGACAAAGGAGGCAACAATCAGCGTGTAATACCCAGGTGGCAGAAAACTTGCCGGAAGAGAAACTGTGTACCGGTACCTCCCCCTGCTGATCTCCTGCAGCTTTCCTGCCTTATCACAGTTGGTTGTGGTGAGAATTGGAATCCCTTGCTCGTTGGTTATTCTGATGGCGATCTGCACTCCCTTTAGCGAAGCGGTGGCATTGACCACAAGGGTAATCGAGAATGGTTCATTAGAGGGCAAAACCTCTGCAATCTTTCTGTCCTTGTTGACGATGCTAATTGATTCGAAAAAGATCCCATCAAAGTCAGGAATTGATGTTGAGCAGCTCCAGGCAGATATCGCGTTCTTCGCCTTGTCCAAGTACATCTGAATCACGGGCTTTGTGAAGTCGGCGAGACGGACCCGCCCCCTTTCGAGCAGAACCGCCCGAGTACACAATCGGTCGATAGCCCCCATATTATGACTTACAAACAGCACCGTCCTACCTTCTTTTGTCGATACATCCTCCATCTTGCCAAGACATTTATTTTGAAACTGTGCATCCCCTACCGCCAGCACCTCATCAACAATTAGGATCTCTGGTTCCAGATGCGCCGCCACGGCGAAAGCCAGCCGTACGTACATCCCCGAAGAATATCTCTTCACCGGCGTATCGAGAAACTTCTCAATCTCCGCAAAAGCAACAATCTCATCAAACTTGCGGGCGATCTCCGCCCGGTTCATACCGAGTATGGCCCCGTTCAGAAAAATATTTTCCCGTCCGGTTAGTTCAGGGTGAAAGCCGGTCCCAACTTCCAGAAGGCTCGCTACCCGTCCCCTGATCCTGACGCGCCCCTCTGTCGGCTCGGTAATACGGCTCAGTATCTTGAGCAGCGTCGACTTCCCAGCCCCGTTGCGGCCGATGATACCAATTCGATCACCCTGCTTCACCTCGAACGAAACATCCTTCAGCGCCCAAAACTCCTCGGCCTGTGCGTCCGCTTGGCTCGTTCCGGGCGAAAACAACCGGCGGTAGAACGCACGCGCCCCATCGGTAAGCACGTCGCGTAGGGCCGTGTAGGGTTCCCTGCCCTGGTGGCTGATGAGGTATTTTTTACCGAGGTTCTCGACCGAAATGACGTTGCTCATAGTTTCTCAGATAATATCGGCGAAGGCACGTTCGGTTTGTCTGAAGTATCGAATGCCAAACACGAGAAGTACGGCAGTGCCGGCGACCGCCAATGCAAGCCCGTCCCAGCTCAGTTTCTGCCCTTCACCAAGAATCGCCCAGCGAAACCCGTCGATCACGCCCACCATGGGATTCAGCGAATAGATCAGTCGCCAGCGCTCCGGCACCACTGAACTGCTGAACCCCACCGGCGAGATATAAAGGCCGAACTGCACGATAAAGGGCACCACGTAGCGGAAATCGCGGTATTTGACATTGAGGGCAGCCAGCCACAAACCGCTCCCTAGAGCACAGAGCAGCGCCAGCAAGGAAAACAGCGGCAGCGTCAGCATACGCCAGTCAGGCCACACGCCATACCAACTCATGAGCAGGAAAAGCAGGACAAGCGAGATGACGAAATCCACGACGCAGACAATGATTGCGCTTGAGGGAACAATCAGTCGGGGGAAGTAGACCTTTGAAAGTAGGTTGCTGTTGACTACCAGCGAATTGCTGCATTCGGCGAGGGCTGTGGCAAAGAATTGCCAGGGGAGCATGGCAGCGAAAACCATGACCGGGTAGGGTGCACCCTGAGAGGGAAGACCGGCAAATGTCCCAAAGACAAGCGTAAAGACAACCATGGTCGCCAGAGGACGCAGTACGCTCCATGCAATGCCGATGGCCGTCTGCTTGTACCGGACGAGAATGTCGCGCCAAGCCAGGAAGTAAAACAGCTCACGATAGCGCCAGACATCGCTCCAGTAGCGGACTTCAGTCCGCCCCGCCTCGATAATGATCTCTTCTTGTGCCTGACTCCCTGTCCCTGGGTTCATCTGCATGACCTATCGATAGTTAAGGCTACCGCTGCGAAAGGGGGCCGTCAGCACACCCCACAGAAATCCGAGCCCAAAGCGACCCATTTCCCGGTACTTGCGTGATGGCGCCAGCACCAGCGGCAGATGACGTGAACAGTTGACCACCGCCAATAACCATGTAACCAACGGATAGCGTTTTCTGATCCCATAAAAAGAAGACCCCACCGCCATTGGTTTGCCGAGGTTCGTGACATAGAGCGGCGGATGCCGGTAGGCCAGTTGCGGTACGGCAGCGCAACGATTGCCGGCCGCATGGAAACGGATGACGAACTCAACATCCTCCTGGCCGATGAATGACGACATGAACCCGCCCAGAGAGGCAAGCACTGTGCGGCGATAGGCCGTGCAACGGCTCGTCATGAAAAACGGGTCGTGAAAATCATAGCGGTCGTCCACAAAGGCGAAACTGGCCTCGCCGTGGGGCATTATGGCCGAAACGCCGGGCTGCGCGTCAAAATAGGCCACCATTGTTTTCAGAAAATCGTCCTGCAGGATTATGGTGTCATCGTCGAGAAAAAGAATGAATTCTCCCCGCGATCGCTCAAGCCCGAAGTTTCTTGAGTACCCCATGAGGCCATACTGTTTGTCGAGAGGAGCATAGACAATGGGCAAGCGTGAGGAAAATTCCTCGGCCAGCGCCCTCCCCTCATCGCTGCCTCCGCGATCTTCGACCAAGATCACCTCAAAGGCCGACCGAGGGAAATCCTGCTGGGCAAGGGACCAGAGAATACCGGCAAGAACGTTCAGGCGCCCGTAGAAATTGATGATGCAGGACACCCTGATACCGTCCCGCGCCGGCGGCACATCGCAGTCCCCGTGCAGGTCAAAGGGGAAAAGGCTGAAAAGGTTTTGTAGCAACGCAGTCCGCATTGAACTCCTAGAAATAGAGGCGCCAGCCGATGATGGCAGCCCAGGCCAAGCTTACCAGCAGCAGCGGGATGTCTTTCAAGAGCGATTCGGTCGGATCCCCGCTCTGACCTGATTTCACCCTCAAAATATACCGTAAGAGCCCGAAACAGCAGAGAGGAACGGTATAAAACAAATGACTACGGGAAAGGGTGTACATGCTGTACGTGACAAGTACCGCCCCTCCCGTCAAATACATGGCTCCCTCCAAAAAACCGTCGGGGTAGCCGGCCAGACTCTTGCGATGGAGTCCTGCCCCGTCTCCCAGGTTGTGCTTCTCGGTAAGGCGTTTGCCGATGCTCAGGAAGAGCGCCAGGAGAAACACACTGAGGAAGAGCCAGCTCGATATCGGTACTGCAAAAGCCTCGCCACCGGCCTCAAGGCGGATGATGAAACCTGTTGCCACACAAAACACGTCAAGAAGGGGTATATCTTTGACCTTAAGGGAATAAATTGCCGTGACCAGGAGATAGAGCAGCAGGAACAACAAAAAGCGCGGGGACTGGGTTATTGCCGCAACCCCGATTCCTGCTAACACCAGAAAACCGGCAAGGGCAGTTGCCACGGCAGGACTCACTACACCGGAAGGCAGGGGACGGAACCGCTTCGTCGGATGGAGCCGGTCCTGCTCACTATCCATAATGTCATTGAGTATGTAGCCGGCGCTGGAGGCGAGACAAAAGGCACTGAAAGCAGGTATCCCCTTGACTGCGACTTCCGGGGTAAAGATTGTCCCGGAAAGGAAGGGAGGGAAAAAGAGCATTAGGTTCTTGAGCCATTGGAGAGGACGACAGATCCTTAGAAATGCTTGGAAGCTCACAATCATTCCGGCCCGTTAGACTCTTTAATGATGTCGAGAAAAAATCTCTCGAGATTTTTTCTGACAGGTTCTATGAGAGACACAGTACAACCTACCGTGGCCAAGGATGTCAGCTTGTCACCCAATCCGTCACGATCTACAGAAAGGATTAGAGTTTCTCCTTTGTCATTCTGGGCTGTTATTGTGTAGCCCGTCACTCCTTGTTCCAATATTCTGTCAACATGCTCGACGCTTTTCAAAACCCCACCGGAAATAATCCCGACGCGGTCGCAAATCTTTTCAACATCATCAATAATATGAGTGCTGAAAAATACCGTTTTCCCCCGCCTCTTCAGGTCACTGATAATCTCCTTCACCAGCGAACGCCCCAAAGGGTCAAGTCCGCTCATGGGCTCATCCAGGATATACACATCAGGATCGTGAACGAGCACTTGGGCCAGACCAACGCGCTGGACCATTCCTTTACTATAGCTCCGGATTGGACGTTTGCGGGCATCCCAAAGCTCAAGCAGCTTAAGAACTTCCTCGCTCTTCCGAGTCAATTCGTCGGCCGGCATCTGGAATGCCGACCCAACAAAGCGTATATACTCCTCCGCAGAGAGGTAATCATAGAACGAGGGATTTTCGGGCAAATACCCGATGTTGCGCCGTGAAGCAATTGATGGGATGCTTTCTCCCATTATCGTAGCAGTTCCCTTTGTTGGACGCATGAGGCCCACAAGGCACTTAATAGTGGTGCTCTTCCCCGCGCCGTTCGGCCCAAGGAAACCAAAGACCTCGCCGAGCCCCACTGTCAGTGAAACATCTTTCAGCGCTTCAACTCGAACTCTCTTTTTACCGATATAGGTCTTAGAGATGCTGTCTATTGCAATAGCAGACGCACCTGCTGTCTCACCATTGATGAACGTACCCATGAAATTCCCCTCTTCAGTTATTCTGAACTCCTGCAAATGCAAATTTGCTGGTAGTGCTCACATCCCCGGTGGGCTCAAGGTAGAACTTGCCACCATAGGGATCTGCAGGGATTGATTTCAGGTATCCCTTCGCTAACATCTCCTCCACACTTGACGGAAGCCTGCCATGTTCGGCAATAAACCCGTCACGGGCTTTCTCGATCAACAAGACACGTCTAAACGCGGTGAGCCGAATACGAAATGACTCCTTGACCGCTTTATCCCGTGCCCCCTTCTCCATGGTCGTCAGATACGCGATTGCTATTTCAGTCTGACCTGATTGCTGCAGGTACCGCCCGGCCAGTTTCTTGAACAGAGGTTCACCGGACAGATCTCCGGCTCGCATGTACATTCTGGCGGCATTAGGGTAATCCTTCAGGAAAAATGCATAGTTAAACCCGGCAAAAAAAGGCAGATACCAGTCCCAAGTGCGGTACTTCATCCCGTATTCCAACAGATCATTGGCAAGACGATATTGCTTTACATCCCATACCAAAATTGCCTGAGCAAAGTAATATCCATCCATATTGTACGGGTCAAGCTTAAGAGCGGCATGGACAGTCCTCGACATGGCCTTGTAGTCGACGTCAGTCGTAACTTTCAGGTTGCCACCGCTCACCTTGCCGCCAAAATACATCATGACCTTCATAATGAGCGAAGCCCCAACAGACTGCTTCTGATCGGCAACAAGCACCTTGAGGGCATCGCTCGCCGGGAGGTATCCCAGTTTTTCCACAAAGGGACGCCCCCTCATGTGGTCGGTGAACGGCACCATGACAACGCCGTACAAACCAATGAGCAGCAGTAGTGCCAGCGCCTTCCCTTTCATCAGTTCATTTCCTTGCGGCTGAAGATCATGGAGGCGCAGAGGAGGACAATCGCTGTGTAAACAACGAAGTAAGCGCTAGTGGTGGCAAGTCCCTGCAGGTCAAGAGGCACGGAATAAATGGCGTAAGTTTTCAGGTCAAAGGCACTCAGATTTGGGAGAACGTAGTACAGGATCTTGGTCGTTAGCCTCATAATCTCTGGAAGCTGCTGTCCCCCGCCGGCCGTAATGTACTCATAGACCTGCTGGCTGGCATTACCGGCAAAATATATAGCGATGGTTCCGAAGATAGGAAGAAAGAGCGAGGTGCTCACCGTCGAGAACAGGAAAGCGAACGCAACAAGAAGAAGTGCTTTCATGGCGTCGAATAGAACGCACAATACGATGGCATCCCAGGCCACAGGCCGATCAGGCGCATGCGTGGTTGAGGAGATCATGATGACGGCGAGTGATGCACACAGCAGAATACCGCAGACTGTAGCAATAAAGCATGCCACCGCCGCATATTTCCCAAGCAGGTAACTGGTCCGGCTGACGGGAAGACTCAGAACGCTGAAAGTGTAGCGCCGTTCGATATCCTTCCACAGTTGAGTTCCGCCAAGAAAGATTGACAACACAACCAGCAGGAATGATATGAATGAAAGCGAAAGTGTTATTGATAATTCAGCCACCTGTCGCATGGACAGTGAGCTAAGGGAGGGGATAAAGAGTAAAAACAACGAAACTATACCTACTCCATGCAGCACTCTATCCCTTATAATACCTTTGACAGACAGTACGATTATTTGTGTCATATGGCAGCTCCACCAAGATTATCATGTGTTACTATTTTATCCAGCATTTTCCTGGCAGCTGGCCTATAAAGGCTGTCTCCCGGATGAGCCAGAAAGAGCTCGAAATAACAACGTGCCTTGCGTTGATCACCAAGGATCAAATAGAGTTTGGCCGCATTATATAAACCTTCTCCGAAATTCTTATCCTTCTCATACGCGAGCAGATAATAGTTTGCAGCTTTTTGGTAGGCTTTCCGGGAGTTTTCGCTCTTAGTTCCGTGCCAAAGGAGATTCTGGATCAGCTTTATGTATAACTCTGTCGGTGTTTTGGAGAGTGAGATTGCGCGCAACATGGCATTCTCGTATTGAGAATGATCACCGCGCTCCTGATAAATAGTTGCCAGATTCTGCCATACAAAATATGTCTCATATTTCATGTCAAGAGCGCGCTTCAGGTTCTGTTCAGCCTCATCATACCGCCTTAGCTTTATTAGCTCTGCCGCATAACCGACGTAACTTCGGGGAAATTCGGGAGACTTTTCTATTGTCTCACGCCAGAAAACTTCTGAATTTGACCAAATTACTGCTCGCGAGAGGGTTGGAAACGCAAGAAGAAGTAATGCGATCACCGCAAAAGAGGCTAGCCTCTTAGGCAATTGAGTCACTGCCCATCCAGCAAACATCGCGAACCCAACCATGGGGAGATAGAGGTACCTCTCGGCATAGGGAGTCCACGCAAGTTTCCCATGTATTGCCATAATTGGTGGGATTATACACATGACCATAATGAGAATAGGTAAGCGAGTAATGGCAACTCGAAGGTAAAGACAACTCAACGAAAAAATGCCGGCAAAGGCGATTACGGCAGATAACGGCCGATTAATCGACACTATGGCAAAATTAAGAGGAAATGGCCACAATAGCTTGCTGAAATAAAATCCCATTGCAACGATGCTTTCATATAACAACATGCTGATGCTCTTTGTTTTTCCCCCTTCAACTACTTTTGCGACACCGTTATCAACGGAAAAATCTATTCCAAATCTCAGAATAAGATAAGCTGCGAGAGCACTTCCCATTGCAATCAGGACCAGAAACCGCCTGCTTCCCATACCAGAATTTTGCCCTGACCACAGAAAAAATGGAACTATTCCCAAAAGAGCAATTGAAGATTCTTTAGCCAGGAGAGAACAGAGAAAACAAATACTGATGGCTCCGGCAGTCAACAACTGAGGAAAAGTATTCTTAGCGATGATAAGATTAAGGCTAAGTAAAAAAAAGAAACAACAGAGCAAGTCGGTTCTTCCTGAAACCCACACCACAGATTCCGTATTGAGCGGGGAAAGACCGAAAATAAGAGCGGCCGCGAGAGAGGGCCATCTGGAATCGGTAACTTTGTTCAGATAAGCACGAGACAATACAAATACAAGGAACGTGTTAAAAAGATGCAATCCAACATTAAGAATGTGAGAGATAAGTGGATCCGCATCTCCCGCCTTGACATCCAGGAAGTAGGACAGTATGGTAATCGGCCTGAAATAGTCGCCACTTGCGCCGACAAAAAGAGACTTCAACGATATTTCAGAAGTCATGAATGTCTTGACGAGAGCAATATCGTCAAGACTCAAGAAACCAGATGTAAGAGCCGGCAAATACGCAAGTGTAACAACTATTCCGACAACTACGAGACTGACCCAATCCAACAAGTCATCACCAGATGTTGCACCGCGGTTTAAATCATTGATGGATTTTATCTTTTTATTCATAAAAGCTCATGATTGAAAAAGGGGGGCATAAACATGCCCCCCTTTTTCAATCAGTTATCCGATATGACTACTGCGACTTCCACTCGGTACCAGAAAAATCAGACTTGCCTACGTCACCGGTTCCCAAGGCGGTAACATCGCTATCTGAAACTGCCTTACCTTTCCATGCATCATTTTCGATGTACCAGATGTTAGATGTATTATTGGTTGAGGTGAACACCCGGTTACCAGAAGAGTTTTTGGTATTGACAGCATAATCGGTATTGACAGTTCCCGCGGTAGAAGTTGCACCGTTCGTAGTGAAGTAGGAAACACTCACGTTAGTAGAAGGTTTGAAAGTAAAGTCCTTGCCACCCATCGTTGTTGTAGGAATTTTCCCGGCGGCAATGGCTATTCCCTGCATTGCGAGCAACATAGCAACTATAGTAATGATCTTTTTCATGGTTTCCTCCAGTATGTATTTAATCAATTAACTTTCGGGCGGATAGGTTTGATCATCAGCAAATGCGGACTCAAGAGCAGTCTTCAGGTTTCTCAAGTCGCTTGACGCCGCGCTGTTGTACGCCTTGACACGATACGCCGAGAACTGCGGAATCGCAATTGCAGCGAGAATACCGATGATCGCAACGACGATCAGCAGCTCGATAAGGGTGAAACCTTTCCTGTTTCTGAGTTTCTGAAGCATAAGTGTCTCCTTTCTTCTTTTTGCTGCTTGTGTTGGGGTATGGGGGTAATTGGCCAATTATCCGTTTAATCCTTAAACGTTATCGTGAACATAGCAAAAGCCGAACCAACTTATACATGGCTACAATTTCAGCACGTTACACAACGCAACCGCTTCAACCTACCCCTTCACCACCTATTTCGTCACTTGTGTCTGACGATTTTCGTCACTGGCTCCTCTTCACTCCTCATCCATGCCAAATTTTGCCAGGCGATACCGGAAAGAACGGAACGTAAGCTTCAAAAGTTCGGCCGCCTTCTTTTTCACACCGCCGCTGCGTTCCAGTGCCTGAAGCAGAATTCGCTTTTCAATGCCGTCCAGGTAGGCTTCGAGGTCCATGCCCTCTTCCGGCAGTTCGCACTCGGTGACCGCGCCACATTCAGGCCGTTTACCCGCGTGGAGCTGCGGCGGGAGACATTCTTCCGAGATCTCGCGATTGCCGAGCACGGAGCAGCGCTCGACCAGGTTCTCCAGCTCACGGACGTTGCCCGGAAATCCGTATGACATGAGCAGCTTCAGCGCCCCCTGGGTTATGATGCGGTCGCTGTAGGGGGGCTGGACGTACTTTTTGTAAAAGTGCTCAACCAGGATGGGGATATCATCTCCACGCTCACGGAGTGGGGGCATTTTGACCTGGACCACGTTGAGGCGATAAAAGAGATCCTCCCGGAAACTCCCTTCCTTCACCTGCTCTTCCAAATCACGATTGGAGGCGGCCACCAGCCGCACGTCGGCCTTCTGGTCAAGGGTTCCCCCTACCCTGCGGAATTCCTTTTCCTGGATGGCCCGCAAAAGTTTGGCCTGAAGCTGGAGCGGCACTTCTCCGATTTCGTCCAGGAAAAGGGTACCACCCTCGGCCTGCTCGAAGAGCCCCGCCCGGTCACCAACGGCGCCGGTGAACGCCCCCTTTTTGTGACCGAAGAATTCACTCTCCATGAGGGTTTCGGGAATGGCGCCGCAGTTGACCGCCACAAAGGGTTTTCCCTTGCGTTGGCTGTTGTAGTGGATGGCGCGGGCCACCAGCTCCTTGCCGGTGCCGCTCTCACCGAGAATGAGAACATTCGCGGTACTTGGCGCCACTTTTTCGATCAGGGAGTAGACCTCGCGCATCTTCTTGCTCTTACCGATCAGACCGCTGAAGCTGTACCGCTCCTGCACCTCCTGGCGAAGCCGCAGGTTCTCCCTCTTGAGATCCCTCTTTTCCAGGGCGTTGCGGGCGAGAATCTTGACCTCTTCCACCTTGAAGGGTTTGGCAATGTAGTCGTACGCCCCGAGCTTCATGGCTTCCACGGCCTGCTCGGCAGTGGAAAAGGCCGTCATGAGGAGGACGGCAGTGTCGGGCGTCATCTCCTTGATGCGGCCCAGGAGGGTAATGCCATCAAGCCCCGGCATCTTTACGTCGGAGATGACCAGATCATACGTCTTGCGTTCAAGACAGGCCAGCGCCTCTTCGGCGCTGGCGGCCTGGTCGACGGTATAGCCCTCCCGGTCGAGCAGGATGGCGAGGAATTCGCGCATGCTCAGTTCATCGTCCACTACGAGAACATGAATTTCCATGATAGTCCCTTCTGGCGGTTACTGACTGATTGCCTACTCTCCGCTGGATGGGGGAGTCGGCAGAAAGATGACGAACATAGTGCCTTTACCCGGCGTACTTTCAACGGCAATCCTGCCGCCGTGGGCCTCCACAATCCGGTGGACGGTTGCGAGACCGAGGCCGGTACCAGTGGACTTGGTGGTGAAAAACGGTTCGAAAATACGGGCTACGGTGGCTTCGTCCATGCCGAGGCCGGTGTCGGCAACCGAAATACGATAGGTGATGCGCCGCTGCCCGCCGCCGCGAATCTCGTCGGATTGGCCAGCCTCCACCGTGATAGTCCCGCCATCGGGCATGGCCCCTGCGGCATTGCCCATCAGGTTCCAGAGAACCTGGCGAAACTGATCCGGGTCCAGCAACGGCCTGAACGTACTGTCGACCCGGTTGTCGATCACAACACCCTCGAACCGCTCGTCGGACGTGACGAGCGCTGCCAGTTCCGCCACGAGTGAATGGAAATCAACCGGCCGCGGCTCGGGCTGGTTGGGGCGGGCATAGGCGAGAAAATCGCTGATCAGGCCGTTGAGCCGGTCCGTTTCCCTCAGGACGATGTCGAAGAGGCGCCGGTCGGGGTCGGACACGGCTCCCCCCTGGGCAATGAGCTGGGTCGACCCGCTGATGGCGGCCAGAGGGTTGCGGATCTCGTGGGCAATCCGGGCGGAAAGCTCGCCAATGGCTGCCAACCGGTCAGACTTCTTGAGGCTTTCCTCCATCCTCCTGACCTGGGTTACATCCTGGAAATTGAGCAGGATACCGGCTGCGTCGCTGTCTTTCAACATGAGCGGCACGCTGCTGAAGCCGATGGTAAGCTTCCTTCCCATCTTGGCAATGAACTCGAACTCACCTCTTTTGACGTTGGCAAGCACATCCGCGTAGACACGGAATCCCGGCAACACGTCGAACAGGTGGCAGTCATAGGCCTCGGCAAGGCCGATACCGGTAAGGGCCTCGGCGTACCGGTTGAAGACCCGGATCCTCCCATCGCCCGTGACGGTAATGAGTCCGCTGTTCAGATTCGAGACGATAGTGCTGTTGAGACGTTCGAGCTCGTCATAGTCGATGGCCTTCTGTTCAAGCTCGGTTTCGCTGCGACGCGCCCGTTCCGCCAGGTAGCCGGTGAGGAGCGCGGTGGAGCAAAAGGCGATGATATTGAGAAAAATCGTATAAAAGATGTACGTGGTGCCCAGCTTCTGCGCCGGCACGGGACTGAGCCCCAGGTCAACCAGCCTGCCGAAATACTGCAAATCCATAATGGCGCCATAAATGATGGCGCAGAGGGATGCCGTATAGAGGGCTTCCCGACGGGCGAGCAGCACGCTGGCGCTGGTTATGGCGAGCAGATACAGGAAGGAAAAGGGGCTCGTGACGCCGCCGGTAAAAAGGATCAGCAGTGTCACGAAGAGGATGTCCCAGATGATCTGGAAATAGGTAACGGTCTGATCGTAGCGCGCGGTAACCCTGAGGAAAAGAAGGGACACTATCGAGAAGCCGTAGGTGGCCACTACGATCTTCGTTATCCCCTCGAGGGCATGCACACCCAAGGGGCCGGTCCCCTTCATTCTCAGGATGATGGTGGACACCAGAAACAGTGACACCACAATCATCCGGGCAAGGATGAACCAGACAACGCGCCGGCTTTCCTTCATCATTTAGCCGCCAACAGTTCCCGCAAGCTTGAAGATCGGCAGGTACATGGCAATGACGAGACCGCCGACAGTGGTGCCGAGAAACACCATCAGCATCGGCTCCATCAGGGCGGTCATGGCACTCACGGCCTCGTCCACTTCATCATCGTAGAAATCGGCGATCTTGCTCAGCATGGCATCCATGGCACCGGTGGCCTCGCCCACGGAGATCATCTGCACGACCATGGGGGGGAAGACGCCACACTCCTGGAGCGGCTCGGCCATGGTCTTACCTTCCGAAATGGCCTGCCGGACCTTGTACACCGCCTCCTCCACCACCTTGTTGCCGGCGGTCTTGGCAACGATCTCGAGCCCGTCCATGATCGGCACCCCACTGGAGATGAGGGTTCCAAGGGTCCGGGTAAACCGGGCAACGGACACCTTCTTGATGATTGGTCCGGCAATGGGTGCTTTGAGGGCAAAGGCGTCTATTTTTTTTCTGCCGCCGGTTGTGGCGTAATACTTTTTGAATCCGACGATAAGGGCAAAGATAAGGCCGATAATCAGGAGAATGTATTTAACAATGAAATTACTGAGATTGATGACAAACTTGGTCGGCCCAGGCAGTTCTCCGCCAAACTCCTGGAACATCTTGGCAAAAGTCGGAATGACGAATATCAGAATGACGCCGACGACGATGACGGCAATTGCCATGATCGTTGTCGGATAGACCATGGCCCCCTTGACCTGCTTCTTGAGTTTCATCGCTTTTTCGATATAGGCGGCAAGACGGTTCAGGATTGTGTCGAGGATGCCGCCGACCTCGCCAGCAGCCACCAGGTTCACATAGAGCTGGTCAAAGACCTTGGGATGCTTGGACAGAGCATCAGCAAAGGTTGAGCCCCCTTCAACCGACTCCTTGACCCTAATGAGAACATCCTTGAAGGTTTTGTTTTCCTGTTGGCTGGAGAGGATGTCAAGGCATTGCACCAAAGGCAGGCCTGAGTCGATCATGGTGGCGAACTGCCGCGTGAATACCACGAGATCCTTGGTTTCCACCTTGGGGGCAAAGCCGGGAAGCTTGATCTCCATGGAGAGGCCTTTTCCCTCTTCCTTTATGGAAATGCTGCCGAAGCCGTATTTTTTGAGCTGGGCCTCCACGGCGGCTGCGCTGGCCGCCTCCATGACCCCCTTCTGAACGGAACCGGTCCTGCTTCTTGCTTCCCAGTTGAACTTGGGCATCTTTCTCCTCCTGTGTACAGATCGATCCGGCGGCGGTTACCTCATCTGAGGGCGCTGACCCGGTGGCCGCTGGGCGCTGGCCAGCATCTGCTTGAGTTCGTCGGGATCGGACGAGCGGGCCATGGCCACATCAAGCGAAATCCGTCTCTTCTGCAACAGACTGAACAGCGACTGGTTCATGGTCTGCATGCCGAACTTCTCCTGCCCCACCTGCATCTGGGAATAGATCTGGTGGATCTTGTCTTCGCGGATCAGGTTACGGATGGCCGGATTGGGCACCATCACCTCCAGGGCCAGCACCCTCCCCTTGCCCGATACGTTCGGCAGCAGGGTCTGGGACATGACCCCTTCCAGAACGAAAGAAAGCTGGGCACGGACCTGGGGCTGCTGGTAGGGGGGAAATACGTCCACGATCCGGTTGATGGTCTGCACCGCCGAGTTTGTGTGGAGCGTGGCGAGACAGAGGTGACCGGTCTCGGCAAGGGTCAGGGCCGCCTCGATGGTCTCCAGATCCCGGAGCTCCCCCACGAGGACCACGTCCGGATCCTGGCGCAGGATATATTTCAAGGCGTTCTTGAAGCTTTTCGTATCGGCCCCCACCTCACGCTGGTTCACCACGCAACTCTTGTGAGGATGCAGGTACTCGATGGGATCCTCGATGGTCACAATATGATCGTGCCGTTCGGTGTTGATCTTGTCGATGATGGCGGCCAGGGTGGTCGACTTGCCGCTGCCGGTGGGTCCGGTAACGAGGATCAGCCCCCGAGGCTTCTCCGCCAGCTCTTTCACCACCACCGGCAGACCCAGCTCTTCAAAGGTGAGAATCTTGTAGGGAATCACCCGGAACACGCCGGCAACTGCGCCCCGCTGAATGAACACGTTCCCCCGGAAACGGGAAAGCCCCTTGATGCCGAAGGAAAGGTCGAGTTCGTTGGCTTCCTCGAATTTGTGCTTCTGCTGCTCAGTAAGGATGCTGTAGCAGAGCTGCTTGGTGTCCACCGCATTGAGCGGTGGCATCTCGAGAGGGATCAACTGGCCGTCGACCCGGATCTGCGGGGGCGAGTTAGTGGTGATGTGAAGGTCCGAGCCCCCGCGATTGACGAGTTCCGTGAGGAGTTGATGCATGTTGGCCATTATGATGTTCTCCGTTACAAAATGTCAGATCTCAGATGAGCGGGATTGAGGCTCCGGGGCTTATGGGAAGTACGCTGAGGAAGCCGCGATAGAGCCACGCCGTGATCGCTCGCGTATGGCATTTTGTTTAGTCGTCAGCCACGGTAACCCGTAGCACCTCCTCAAAGGAGGTAACCCCCTCCTTGAGTTTGGTCAGGCCCGATTGGCGCATGGTCTTGATGCCCAGGCGCATGGATTCGCGTTTGATTTCGGCCGTATTGGCGCCGTTGAGAATCAGCTCCCTGATTTCCTCCAGCATGGGCATTACCTGATAGAAGCCGACGCGCCCCTTGTAGCCGGTGTTGTTGCACTTGGCACAACCGGTGCCGCGAAAGCAGACATATTCAGGAGCTTCCTCGGGAGGGACGCCTGCATCGATCAAAGCCTGGATCGGTATCTCCTCCACGGCCTTGCACTCGGAGCAGACCCGCCGGGCAAGACGCTGGGCGGTAATCAGGTTCACCGCCGAGGCAACAAGAAACGGCTCGACCCCCATGTTCAACAGCCGGTTGATGGTGGCCGGGGCATCGTTGGTGTGAAGGGTAGAGAGAACCAAGTGACCGGTAAGCGCAGCCTTGATGGCGATCTCGGCCGTCTCGAAGTCCCGGATCTCTCCGATCATGATGATGTCCGGGTCCTGACGCAGGAAGGAGCGGAGCGCGGCGGCAAAGGTAAGACCGATATCTTCGTGCATCTGCACCTGGTTGATGCCGGCGAAGTTGAACTCCACCGGGTCTTCGGCCGTGGAGATGTTCTCGGTAGTCTTGTTGAGCTCGGAAAGCGCCGAATAGAGGGAAACCGTCTTGCCGCTCCCCGTGGGTCCGGTCACCAGCACCATGCCGAAGGGCTTGTGAATCGCCTCCTTGAAGTAGCTCAACGCCGTGGGCTCGTAGCCCAGCTTGGTCATGTCGAGCTGGAGGTTCGACTTGTCCAGGAGTCGCAGAACCACCTTCTCGCCGAACAGGGTCGGCAGGACCGACACCCGGTAGTCCATGTCCTGCCCGCCACCCATTTTGATCTTGATGCGGCCGTCCTGGGGAAGCCGCCGTTCGGCAATATCCAGGTCAGCCATGATCTTGATCCGCGACGTGATGGCGTTTTTCAGTTTCAGGGGGGGCTTCATGACTTCGTAGAGGACGCCGTCGATCCGATAGCGCACCCGGAAGGTCCGCTCATAGGGCTCGATATGGATATCACTCGCCTTCTTCTTGATGGCGTCGGTGAGGATCAGGTTCACGAGCTTGACGACCGGCGCATCCTCGGTCGCCCGTTCGAGGGAAGAAACGTCTACATCCTCGTCCTCGCCGATAACCTCCAGATCGTCCATCTCCAGGTCGTTCATGACGTCGGCCAGAGACGCTGACTGGTCATAGTACTTGTCGATGGCAGTCTTGATGGACGACTCGGAAGCGACGACCACCTCCACGTTGTAGCCGGTCATGAACTTGATGTCGTCGATGGCGAAGATGTTCGACGGGTCAGCCATGGCAATGATCAGGGTCGAACCGGCCCTGTTCACCGGGACGATCTGGTACTTCTGGGCCACGTCGGCGGGGATGATCTTGACCACCGCCATATCGGCTTCGAATTCACTCAGATTGATGGAGGGGACACCGTACTGCTTGGAGAGGAACGTGGTGAGATCGGGCTCAGTGACAAGGCCGTTCTTGACGAGGATGGAGCCAAGGCGCTGTTGGCCGCCGGAGGTTCGTTGCTCGTCCAGTGCCTTGGCAAGCTGTTCCTTGGTGATGATATTGTTTCGAACCAGGAGTTCTCCCAGTCTGCTAGCCTGCATAGACTCTCCGGCGTATTGGCGACGAACCCATCGTAGGTCGTCAAAAGTCCAATGTCAAGAAGTAGTTAGCTCATCAGAGCCGCCATGAGACACGCTTTCATGAGTCCCTCGGGAGGCCGTACTCCGGTCCATAGTTCCAGCGCGCACTCACCCTGGGCCGCCAGCATGCCGATGCCGTTGGCGTAGCGTATGCCGCAACGCTCAGCCTCGGCGAGCAAGGGGGTAACGGCGGGAACGTAGACCATGTCGTACACGGCACCGTGGGGACCCATGCGGGAGAGATCCATGCCCGGGAAAGCAGTCCCCCCCATCCCCACGGAAGAGGTGTTGACCAGAAGGTCAAAATTTTGAACGCACCGATTCAGGTTCTCCGGGTCGAGGGGAATTGCAGCAAATTGTGTGCCGATAAAGTGCCGCCTGAACGCCGCCGACAGCTCTTCCCCCCTGGCAATGCTCCGGTTGGCGATAACCACCGATGCCGCCCCGGCACCGGCCAACGATGCAACTGCTGCTCGGGCAGCACCACCGGCCCCCATGACGAGAATCCGACACCCGGCCGGAGTAAAACCGAGATCTTCGCTCAGAGACTGAATAAACCCCGTGCCGTCGGTGTTGTATCCGACCAGATCGCTCCCTTCGCGTTTTACGACATTGGCGGCGCCGATCAGCTCGGCTTCCGGCGAAAGCCGGTCCAGCAGCGGCAGGATGGCCGATTTATGAGGAATGGTCACATTGAAACCGACCACACCCAGGGCCGCCAACCCCCTCACCGCGTCGGCCAGGCAGTCCTCCTCAACGGCAAAGGGAACATACGCATAATCGAGCCCCATGGCCTGCAGCGCCGCATTCTGCATGAGAGGCGAAAGCGAATGGGACACCGGCTGACCGATGATTCCCAGTACTCTGGTAGCACCCGTAAACGGCATGATCACCTCGCTCCATAGGCCGCAAGCACTTGCTCAACCTGTGCCCGCAACTCGGGGGCTATGGCCGCGGCGGCCGACAACTCCTCGGCTCCCTGCTGGCGATAGCCCATGCGCAGCAGTATTTCTCCGGCCTCCATGCGGCAGCTGGCGTAAATGAGTATCGCCTTGCCCGTGTCCAGATCCCTGAAGCCCATCTGGCTCGTGTATCCCCGTGAGGCATAGAGCCTCCACACCGCCAAATCAGGCGGCCGCAGGACGGATCCGCCGTCGTTGATCAACTGGTAACAGATGCCGCGCTGCTTCAGGCCATATTCGGCAAACGGAAGGGAGTAGCGCGTTGAAAAATCGATGAAGACCGGTCTGCTGACGATCTGTTCCGCCACGGCCAGTTTGAGAGCCACTTCGGACGACTGCCGTCTCTCCGGCATTGTTCGGAGCACGCTCCTGCCGAACAGGTGGGGGAAGGCATCCAGATACCAATCAAAAACCAGGTGGGGCGTGTGCAGAAGGTCCAGGTCCTCGCGCATCCGTTCCACCCCCTGCAGATACCAGAGGGGGAAGGCACCGCTGTCGCCCCATGTGAAGAGAACCGCGCCCGGCGAAAGAGAGCGCAGGGTATTGGTGGCGTAATCAAAGGCCACATAATTCTCGTGCTGATCGTTCTCGTAGTAATTCATGGCGCAGATGGCCGAAGGAAGAACAAGGAGCAGCAAGCCCGCCATTAACTTTATCGGCACCGTCCGCAGTTTCTCCACCGGATTGTTCCTGAGCGCCAACCTCAGCAGCGTAAAAAGCCCCAGTCCAATGAATACTGCCGAGAGGAGGTAGATCGGGGTGAAGAACTCCTCGGTGAGAAAAATGAGATCGCCAGGCGTGTTGAAATAGCCGACAATAACCAGCAGTGAACAGACAATGGCGAGCAGGTAGGCGATGATTTCATCCCTGCGCCGCGTGAAAAATGCGCCAATCCCCACCAGCAGCAAAACAAGGCCGACCCATGTGAACTCCCGGGGCAAGTTGAAGGCGGAGAGCTGCTGCCAGGCAAGGGCCAGGTTCCGGTCCGGCGGTTCCACCGGATATCCCTTACGGAGGAAATTCCAGAGAAACAGATCGAGGGTCCGGGGATCTCCCCAGTTGAGCAGCGGGTTACGCATGGCACGGATCGGCATGTGGAGCTGAATGGCAAACCCCATGAGGCCGAAGGCGACCGTAAGAGCAAGCTCCTTTACCCTTGCCGCCAGGCGCCAGTTTTTGGAAAGGATCAGCCATGCATAGGCAGGGAGCATGAGCACTATGGTCTGATGGGCGCCCGTGGCGAGCCCGCAGATGAATGCCCCCAGGTAGATGTGTGACGGCCGCATCTCTCCCTCATCGTAGCGCTCGCGCCATGTGACGAGAAGATAAAAGACCATGGCTGTCATGAAAGCCACCAGGGGATAGGGTTTGTCGTGGTTTGACTGGAGCCAGAGCCGCGCGGAAAAGGCAAAGGCAAGGGCCGCGGCCAGTCCGCACAACCTGGCAAAGGTATCCGAAAATCGTAAATCCGGAACCAGTTCTTCCCGCTTCAACAGATAATGAGTCAGAAAATAGACGGCAAAACAGGCCGCTGACGCGGAAACGGCCGTGGCGATATTGACCCGGAAAGCGATGTTGCCGAAGGGGAGCCAGGTGAATGGTTTGCCGTAATTGACGAAGAGGGGGTAGCCGGGTGAATGGGCCGTCCCCAGGGAATGGATGGCCGTTATGAACTCGCCACTGTCAAAAAACGTCACTGAGGGAGCAAGAGTAAGCAAATAAACGGCAAGTGGTATGGTAAACGACAGAATTGCAAAGGGATCGATCCGACGAAAAATGGCAGATTGGGATGCGCGCATCAGAACCTCTCCATGAATCTCATTTCCCCCCCGAAGGGGTCCCGGTCCCCGACAAGGGTCCACTGCGCCGTAGCGCCTGAAGGGAAAGTCCTTCCCTCCAGAGACAGACAATACCCACGGCGATGACCGGAACATAGTTGATGCCGTGAATCACGATGGCCGCGCTCAAGGCCGTCTCGCGGGGAACTCCGAAGGCCAGCAGACCATAGACGCACGCTGCGTGGTATGTTCCCACATATCCCGGCGACGCCGGCACCATGACTGCAAAGACCAGCAGGACCAAGATGAACAGGGAAACGGCGAACGGGAAGGAAAAGCCGAAGGCTCGCAGGACCAAGTCCACGGGGATTACTGCCAGAACCCAGATTGCCACGGATGTGCACCCCACCGCCCACCACTCCCGCGGCCGGGGCGAAATCCTGACCCCGCCGAGAAAGGAGCCGACCAGCGGGATGACCCGCTCTGTCAACCGTGCCGGAAAGGGGCGGAGCAGTCGTTCCAGAAACCGGAGCGATGCCGCGGTCTTCCTTTTGAGCAGCACGAGCGCCACAACCACCACGCCGTACAGACCGAGCATCATGTACCCGCCGATCACGAGCCCTTGCCCGACCGCCTCGCTTCCCGCCGGAAGTTGAAGCGTGAACAACGTTACGAGCAGAAAGAGGAGTACCGTAAAGCCATCCGCCAGGCGATCGAGAACCAGCGTGGCGAACACCGATCCCGGCTCCATCTCCTCACGCCTGGCCAGCACCCAGGCCCGGATGAACTCTCCCAGGCGCGCCGGCAAAAGGTTGTTGGCCATGTAACCGATGAGCGTGGCGGAACACAGGTTGGCGAAGCGGGTTTCGCCAAGGGGAGAGAGGAGATACTTCCAGCGCAGAGCACGAACGAGGTAGCTCAGGAGCGTAACGGCCACCGCCACGACCACGTAGCCGGCATGGATGCCCCGAAACGCACGCAGAAGTTCATGCCCGTCCACCGAGCGCACCAGCAGCGCCACAAAAAACACGCTGATCCCGATTCCGAGCCAGAAACGTCTGTCGCCGGGTACTCCTCTCACGCTGCGTCACCACCGAGATAGTCGCGGTATTCGATGATGGAGACGCCGGCCAGAAGCTCGCGACACCGGGCCACATCCCGGCTGATTCCCTCCTTGAGGGCGTTGAGATCGGGATAGCGCAGTTCCTCACGGACCCGATCCACGAAATACACACGGATTTCCTTGCCGTAGAGGTCACCGTCGAAGTCGAGGATATGAACCTCGACAGTCACCTCTTCATTGCCGAAGGTGGGGTTGTTGCCGATATTGCAGGCCCCGTCCCGAATGGTATCGTCCACTCGCACCTTGACCGCATAGACCCCGGCGGCAGGGATCAATTCCTTTTCGGTCCGGAGATTGGCCGTGGGGAAACCCAGATCCTTCCCGCGCCGGCGGCCGTGAACCACCGTCCCCCCGACTGAATAGTGCCGGCCGATCAGGCTGACCACCTCACGAACATTGCCCGCCGCGATCATCCGCCGCACGGCACTGCTGCTGTACACCGTTTCGCCGCTGGCGATCTGCTCGAGCACTTCCACCTCGAAACCGTGCTCTTCGCCCATCCTCCGGAGCATGGCCACATCACCTTCGCGGTTCCTGCCAAAGGCGTAATCATAACCGATGACGAGCTTCTTCACCCCGATCCGTCCCACGAGGATCTCGCCCACGAACCGTTCGGCGCCGATGGCAGCGAACTCGGCGGTAAAGGGGATCGTCAGAAGGCAATCAATCCCTGACGCTTCGATAAGAAGCTCCTTCTCGGCATAGGTGTTGATGAGACGCAACTCCTTCCGGAGCCCCAGGACCTTCAGTGGATGGGGGGTGAAGGTGATCACCATGGAAACCCCGTCCAGTCGCGCGGCCTCACGCTTGACCCGTCTGAATATCTCGCGGTGGCCGAGATGAACACCGTCGAAGTTGCCGATGGTTACCACCGGGCTCGGCAACGGTTCACGAATTTCGTCAATGCTCCGGAAGATTTTCATGACGCGGCGCCGGTCGGCCCCTCGCCGGCCACTGCCTCCACCGGCTTTTTCTTGCCGAAGAGGAGGACGAGCCAGACGCTGATCTCGTACATCATATACAGCGGCACCATGATGACGAACATGGTGATGAGGTCGGCGTGGAAGGCAGCCACAATGGAACTTGCCAGGAGGGCGTAGCGACGGTTGCGGGCCAAGAACTGATAGGTAACAATTCCGAAGCGCGACAGAAGCAGCATCAGGATCGGCAACTCGAAGATGAGGCCGAACATCAGGATCAGGCGGAGGCAGAAGTTGATGTACGCACTCATGTTGAAGAGGCTGTTGAGCCCCTCCGCTTCATAGGACAGGGAGAAATTGATGATGACCGGCCAGATGACTACCAGGAAAAAGAGTGCCCCCACGCAGAAACTCACCGTACTTACGGTCACGAAGGGCAGCACCATCCGCTTTTCTTTCCGGGTGAGCCCCGGCGCGATGAAAAGCCAGAGCTGGTAAAACACAACGGGAAGCGCCAGGATAAATCCGGCGATAACCGATATCTTGCACTGGACGAAAAAGGGCTCAAGGGGGGCGCTGTAGTTGAGCTTGCGCTCCTTGGGTGCCGCGTTCATCGCCTTTTCAAGCTCAAACTGCTTGTAAGCGGCTGGGAAACGCTTGCCCACTTCCTGATATACCTGCTTCTTGATGTCAGTGAGGTAGGTTTCGCCGGTGATCGGCTTCGTAACAAAGTGAAGGAGGCCGTTCGAAAGGTTCCAGGCGAACCCCATGCCCACCACAACCGCCACAATGATGATGATAAGCCGCTTGCGCAGTTCCACCAGATGTTCGAGGAACGGCAGGACCTTCTGATTATCTTCTGACATGTCACCTCTACCTTAACGTACGTGGTTTAACCGATAGACATTAGCACAGCGCGACAACTTGAGTAAAGCGGACGGATGGCGTATCCGGCAAATGTCACCGTTTGGGGCGGCCACCTTTGCCCCCCGTACGCTTCTCCCCGGAACCACGGCCGCGCCCTCCCCCCTTGCCCCGGGGTGCCTGAAGAGCCTTGGGTCGCTTACCCCTGACCGGTATCCGCGGATACTCCTCCGTCGCCGACGTCCTTTCCGCCGAGCCCGGCCGGACTTCGTGGAGACCCGCGAGAACGAACTCCACCTGCCGCCGCTCAATGCTCACCGCAGCCACCAGAACGCTGACCCTGTCGCCGATCCTGAAGGTCTCCTTTGTCCGTTCTCCCACCAGCGAGTGCCGTTTCTCCTCGTAACGGTAAAAGTCATTGGCCAGGGTAGAGACATGAACCATCCCCTCGACAAACAGATCGATCAGCTCCACGAAAAAGCCGAAGGAGCTTACCCCGGTGATATAGCCCTCAAAGGTTTCGCCGACCCGCTCCTTCATAAATTGGGCCTTCTTGAGCGCCACGATCTCCCGTTCAGCCTCCATTGCGAGACGCTCCCGGCGACTCGTCTGCTCGGCCGTCTCCGGCAGGGCGGCGGCCAGGCGCTCCTGTTCCTTCTCAGTCATGGCCCCGGCGAGAATGTCCTTGAGAATGCGGTGCACAACCAGGTCGGGATAACGGCGGATGGGGGAGGTGAAATGGGTGTAGCAACGGGCCGCCAGGCCGAAATGCCCCAAGTTTTCGTGGCTGTAGCGGGCCTGCTTCATGCACCGCAGGAGCACCTCGTTGATCATCCGCTCCTCGGGCTTTCCCTCGGCTTCGTCGATGAGCCGCTGAAGTTCGTGGGGGTCGACCCGGTCGCCATCCATCCGGAAGGCATAGCCGAAATTGAAAATGAACTCCCGGAAGTCGGTCAGCTTGGTCGGGTCGGGCGGTTCGTGAACCCGATAGAGAGAGGGTATTCCCCGCTCCTCGATATGGGACGCCACCGCCTCGTTGGCCGCCAGCATGAACTCTTCAATGATCCGGTGGGCAAGGTTGCGCTCGGACCGGATGATATCCACCATCTCCCCCTGGAGATCCAGGACGATCTGCGGCTCGGGCAGGTCGAAGTCGATGCTGCCGCGTTTTTTCCGCTTCTCCATGAGGCGCAGCGCCAACTCCTTCATTACTTCAAGGTCGTCTACCAGGTGACGGTTGGCCTTGATTGCCTCCGGATCGCCGTCTACGAGCACCTTGCGGACCGTCGTATAGGTGAGCCGTGCGGCGCTCCTGATCACGCTCGGATAGAACGACGAGGACTTAATGGCCCCGCTTCGGGTGAACAGCATCTCGGCCGTGAGCGTCAGGCGCTCCACCTGGGGATTGAGCGAACAGATGCCGTTGGAAAGTTCCTCGGGCAGCATGGGGATACAGCGATCGGGGAAATAGACAGAGGTTCCCCGCAGGTAGGCTTCACGGTCCAGGGCAGATCCCGGTTTCACGTAGTGGGACACATCGGCGATGGAGACCCAGAGGCGGATGTCGCCCCCCTTTTCCCGCTGCACGGATACCGCGTCATCGAAATCCCGGGCCGTCTCGCCGTCAATGGTGACGGTAAGCCGCTCCCGCAGATCCACCCGTTTGGCCACGTCCCCCCTGCGCACCTCCTGCGGAGTGGAACGGGCCTCAGTCAGTACGTCTACGGGAAATTCATAGGGAAGGTCATGCTTGCGGATAATGGTGAGGACCTCAACCTCGGGGTCGTCGGGAGAGCCCAACACTTCCACGATGCGCCCCTCCGCCTTCTTCCGCTCCGTGGGCCAGGCCGTAAGCTCCGCCACTACCACCTGACCGCTGCGGGCCCCCCCCCATGCTTTTTGGGGAACCGCGATATCCCGGGTGATGCGGGTGTCGTCCGGCTGGACGAACCCCACCCCGCCGGCGGTGTCGAATCGGCCGACGATCCGCTTGAGCCCCCGTTCGATGGTCCGGATAATCCGCCCTTCCTTCTTCCCTCCACGCTTAAAGGATTCAACCCGGACTTCAACCACATCCCCGTGGAGGTTTCCCCCCAGGTATCGGGCCGGGACGTAGACGTCGTCTCCTCCCCCCTCGGGAACCACGAAGCCGTATCCCTCGCGATGAGTGACAAGACGCCCCCGGACGACGGTTTCCTCTGACGGGACGGCGTAGCGGTTGCCGCGCTGTTTCACCAGATCGCCCGCCGACACCAGTTGGTCCACGAACTGCTTGAATCCCAGCCGATTGGCCTTGGTTACGCCAAAGGCCTGCATCATGTCCCTGAAGGGGGTGCTGCCCCCTTGCTCGCGGATGAACGCGAGGACTTCCTCCCGTTTCCGTTTCATCATCCGTCCCCTCTCCCGGCTGTACGCCACGGCTACTATGCATGCAGTTTCACGGCAAAGTCAATCCGTATACGGGCGCAATCACTGAAAAACCCTTTGCATTTTCCGTCCCCTTGCGGGTAGTATTTAAGCCGTTGACGCCGGCCGGCGGTTCGGGGCCGGCGTTTTTCATGCCACTCACCGGCGTTGCGTCACCTGCGCCGTGCCCCACGAGGTTTGCAGTATATGTACACCAGACTCCTTGTTGTCTCCCTCGCCTGCCTCCTGTTCGGGGTGTCAGCTTTTGCGCAGCCCATGGCTCCGGTCCCTGATGCACCGCTCCGCAATGCAGCACTTCGCATGAAGGATAAAGATTATCGCGCTGTGCGCGATGAGCTGCGCTCCGTCCCGCCATCTCCCGAGCGGACCTTCCTGGACGGCGTGGCAGCCCGTCGCCTTGAGCAGTGGCCCGAAGCCTCCGAGCTTCTTGGCGTTGCGGCAAAGGATCTTCCGCTGTTGGCCGATTACGCACTGTTCTGGCAGGCGGAGGCACTCATGGCGGCGACCCGCTACGACGAGGCGGAAGAAGTGCTGCAACGACTCGTGGGGACCTGGCCCGACAGCCCGACCCTGCGAAAGGCGCGCATGCTCCTCGCGGATGCCCAGTTCGCCCGCAAAGAGTACCGTCAGGCCCTTGCCTCCTACATACGGTTCATTGAACTGTACCCTTCGGGAACCGACTCAGTCACCGCCAACCTGAAAACGGCCCTCTGCCGCGAAGGCCTTGACGACCCGCGACGGGCTGTCCAGGAACTGCGGGCTATCTGGCTTGCCTATCCGGCATCTCCCGTGGCTGAAACCGCGGAACAGGAACTCAAGCGACTTGAGGCGCTCGGATTCCCTGCCGTTCCGCTAACGCCCGATGAACTCCTCAAACGAGGAACTACGCTCTACAATCTCGGCAAGTACGAACGCGCCCTTGCCGTCTTCAATACCATTCCCCTCAAGGAGCAGCTTGCCGGCTTCAACGACCGCGTGGCACTGAAAATTGGCGAGACACTCCTAAAACTGAGACGGTACAAGGATGCTGCCCGCACATTCTCCAGCCTCATCGAGCGTGAGCCGAAGCGGGAGATTGCCGACGAAGCCCGTTTCCTGCTCGCCCGAGCCCAGAACAAAGCTGGCAACGATGACGAGGCATTCCTCGGCTTTCTCAAGCTTGCGGAGACGGCCCCCACGTCGGAATGGGCGGATAATGCGCTGCTGGAGGCGGCATTTGTCCGCAAATTCCAGGGGCGGTACGCTGATCAGCTGGCAGTCCTGGAAAAACTGCTGACAACCTATCCCGGGACGAAACTCAAACCTCGAGCAATGTGGGAAACTGCCTGGGCTCGCTACAACACCGGCGACTATCGCTCTGCCGCGGAGTCATTCCGGCTTCTGACCGCTTCTGCCGACTACCGGGAACGGGCGCTGTACTGGCACGGGCGTTCCCTCCAGCGCATCGGAGAAGAAACCGTGGCCCGGCAGAGTTTTGCCATGCTTGCAGAGGAATACCCTTTTTCCTTCTATACCTTTACGGCGACCGACCCGGCACCTCAGGAAGGGGCAATACCCCTGATAGTGCACGACCTGCGCCAGACCATCTCCCCTCCTGCCGGACACGAACGAGCACGAGCACTTATCGCCATGGGGCTCCATGATCAGGCCAGGAGCGAACTCTCCATCGCCCGCAAAAACGGCTCGTCGCGGGGTAAGGGGCTCCTGGGCATCGCCCGTCTCTACCTGGAGATGAATGATTATTCATCCGCGGCCGCGGCCCTGCGCGGGGAGCAACCCCGCCGCATGGACGGCGAAACGGCGACTACCTGGGGACTGCTCTATCCCCGCGGATTCAGCGACTCGGTCGCTGCCGAGGCAAACCGCCACACTATCCCCGAAGAATTGATCTACGGACTCATCAAGGCCGAAAGCGGCTTCTCTCCAGTCGCCCTCTCACCGGTCGGCGCGGTGGGGCTCATGCAGCTCATGCCGTCCACCGCCAAGGGCATGGTCAACGGTTCGTCCCCCGCCAACGGTATTTCAGCGCGCCTCACTGACCCAACCTTCAATGTCGGCCTCGGGGTCAGACACCTGAAAGACCTGCTCAAGCAGTACAACGGCAATGTGGTTTCCGCCGTGGCGGCCTACAATGCGGGCTCCAGGCCGGTGGACCGGTGGCGGCGTTCCCTTGCCGGCCTGCGCGAAGACGAATTCATCGAGAACATTCCCTACTACGAAACCCGCGAGTATGTAAAAAAAGTCCTGACTTTTGCGGAGGTATACCGCAGGCTCTACCGTCCTGCCGCACCGGCCCTTGCGTTTCTTCCCCAGGTCAGCGCACCGGAACCGCCCCAACCAGCCCCGACCAATAATGCGCCGCCAACCGCGGCACTGGCCAGCCCGCCCGAAACCTCAGCCCTGACTGCGCCGGTTCGGCAACAGCCTTAACAACCTTCCCCTGCACTGCCAAGCAGACATCGACAGCCCAGGCACGCATTGACAGTATACTGATTATCTGTACAATGACTGTCATTGTACGCAGCGATCGGATGCCAGCATGTACGACATTGAGAACAGTATCGGCTTCCACCTTGCCAAGGCTTATCAGCGGGGCTTTGCGTTGTTCAAAGACCAACTGGATCCCTACGGCCTGACCCCTCCGCAGTTCAGCGTCCTTGCCTTTCTCTGGAAAGAAGATGGCCAATCCCAGACGGCCCTGTCCCAGAAGACCCTCATTGACCGGACCACCATCGGCGGTCTCGTTGACCGGCTCGAAAAGCTCGGTCTGGTCAAGCGGCAGCCCCACCCCGAAGACCGCCGCGCCTATCGCATCTGCCTCACCCAACGGGGCATGACACTCGAACACGAACTCTGCGCCACTGCGGCGGAGGTGCTTGCCCGCTTTCTCGCTCCCCTATCAGAAGACGAACAGAACAGTCTGCATCATCTCCTGGAAAAAATCAGGACCGCCCCGGAGAATCGCCATGAAACCACTACCAATCCGTAGCATCCCCTTCCTGATCCTTGCGCTCTGTGCAGCGACGCCGGCCATGGCCAGCGCGCTTTCACTCAAAGAATGCCTGAGTCTGGCCGCGGCCGGCAACTACTCGCTGGCCGTAACAGCTTCCGACCGCCTTATCGCGCAAGAGGCGATCACCCAGGCCCGAAGCGGCTTTCTCCCGCGCGTGGACTTCCAGGGCGGGTACACCCTCCAGGCAAAGCCCCAGGCGGTGAATTTCGGCGAACGGGGCAGCATTGAGACCCAGGACGGCACCTATGGATTCTTCAACCTCTCCGTGACCCAGACCATCTATGATTTCGGCCGCACCTCCTCGCGCCGGCAGCGGGCGTCCCTCCTCCACGAGGCGACTGCCCAGCAATACGCAGCGGCCGAGAAAGACGTATTCCTCCAGGTTGTCGAGGCCTATTTCGGCATCCTCGAAGCACGGCGCCTCCTCGGCACCGCCGAGGAGGAAGTGGCCCAGCGAACCGACCATCTGCGGATCGCCACCAATCTCTTCGAACAGGGGGTGGTCACCCGCAACGACCTGCTCCAGGCCCAGGTCAGACTGGCGGAAAGCTCCCAGAAGCGCCTGGTGGCGGCAAATCGTCTCGAAAACCGCTGGATGTACCTGAATCACCTGACCGGAAGACCTCTCGATCAGCGTGACGAGCTTGAAGAGGGAACTGAATCCGCCATGCCCGATACCGCCGGGGCCGAAGAACGCGCCTTTGCCAATCGTCCCGAACTGACTGCCCTTGCGCGAAGCGCAGACGCCGCCGATGCAGAAGTTTCCGAGGCCAGGAGCGGTTACTACCCCGAACTCTATGCCAAGGCCGGTGTCGACTACGTGGAGAACAGCAAGGTGCGCGAGCAGGCAATCTATGCCGCAACGGTGGGGCTGAAGATCAATCTCTTCGAAGGCTTCGCCACGGAATCCAGGCACCGGCAGTCAGTCGAGCGCCTCACCAGGAGCCGCGATGCGTTGCGACTGGCGCGGGAACAGGTCCGGCTCGAGCTTGCCACTGCCCTGAACGATGCCCGGGTGGCGGAACAGCGGATCAAGAGCGTCGAAACGGCAATCCGCCAGGGAGAAGAAAACCTGAGGATCAATAGGGACCGCTACCAGGCTCAGGTCGGCACGGCCACTGATGTGCTCGATGCCCAGACACTGCTTACCCAGATAAAGACCGATTATCACCGGGCCGTTTTCGACTTCCAGGTCGCAAAGGCCCGTGTCAGCAAAGCCATGGGAGAACTGTAGGAATGACAACGGAACAGGAACTACCGGACCGGGGAGAAAACCGGGAAGCCCCTTCGGCCCAGACGGCGCCACAGGGCAAGGGGAGCGGCGGCAAACGGAGACGAGCGGGCATTTTCCTACTCATACTGTTCGTGGTTGGAGCGGTTATCGGTCTGCGCTGGCTCGTCCACGGCATAACGTACATATCCACGGACAACGCCTTCGTGGAATCCCACATCCATGCAGTATCCTCCCGGGTGCCGGGCACAGTCGCTGCGGTGTATGTCACTGACAACCAAGCCGTGAAAAAGGGGGATCTCCTTGCCGAACTGGATCCCAGCGACTACCGGACCCGGGTCAGCGAGGCCACGGCAGCCCTTGCCATGGCCCGCAACGAGACCTCGGGCGACTATGCCCAGGTGGAAGCGGCGCGTGCCGCGGTCGACCATGCCCGGGCGCGCCTGGCCCAGGCTGACCTGGATTTGACACGCGGTACGGCTTTGCTGGCAAAAGAGGTCATCCCCCGCGAACAGTTCGACCGGCTCGAGACAGCAAAGCGGGTGGCGGTGGCCCAGGTGCGCGAGGCAGAGGAGCAGATGCGCAAGGCACAGGCCGAGATCGGTCTGTCGGGAAGCGGTAGCCGCGAAGCCCGGGTGGCGCTACGCGATGCCCAACTAGCCACGGCGTCCCTCAACCTTTCCTACACGAAAATCCTGGCGCCCGCCGATGGTTACGTCACGCGCAAATCGGTGGAGCCAGGCAACACGGTCCAGGCGGGCCAGCCCCTCATGGCCGTGGTCGATCTCGATGACGTCTGGATCACTGCCAACTACAAGGAGAGCCAGCTTACCCACATGAAGCCGGGCCAGAAGGTCACCTTTACGGTTGACGCCTATCCTGGCCGCACCTTCTCGGGCAGGATCGACAGTATCATGGCAGGAACCGGCGCGGCCTTCTCGCTGTTGCCGCCCGAAAACGCCACGGGCAACTACGTGAAGGTCGTCCAGCGGGTTCCGGTCAAGATCGCCGTGGACAGGGCAAGCGATCCCGGCCACCTGTTGCGGGTGGGCATGAGCGTGGTGCCGTCGGTGGACGTGGAGCGCTCTCTGGGCGACATCCTCCACGGGCTCTGGCCGTTCTAGAAGGCAGGAGACGTGGAACCGGACACGAAAACCGTCAACAAGTGGCTCATCACCATCACGGTGATGCTGCCGACAATCATGGAGATCGTCGACACCTCCGTGGCGAACGTGGCGCTTCCCCACATGCAGGGGAGCCTCAACGCCGGCACCGACGAAATCACCTGGGTGCTCACCTCCTACCTGGTGAGCAACGCCGTGGTCCTCCCCATGACCGGCTGGTTTTCGCGACTCTTCGGCAGGAAACGGTTCCTCATCTCCTGCATCACCCTCTTCACCATTGCCTCGTTTCTCTGCGGCGCCGCGCCCAACCTGACAAGCCTCATCTTCTTCAGGATAGTCCAGGGCGCTGCTGGTGGAGCCCTGATCCCGAGCAGCCAGGCGATCCTCATGGAGACATTCCCGCCCCGGGAACGGGGAATGGCCAACGCCATCTTCGGCATCGGCGCCATGTTCGGCCCCATCATCGGCCCGGCCCTGGGGGGCTGGATCACCGACAACCTGAACTGGCGCTGGATTTTCTACATCAATATCCCCATAGGCATCCTGGCGGTGATCATGGCGGTCTACTTCATCTTCGACCCCCCCTATCTCCGCCGCTCAAAGCTGTCCATCGACTGGTGGGGGCTGGGGTTGCTGACCGTCGGACTCGGGGCGCTGCAGATCGTGCTCGACAAGGGACAGCAGGACGACTGGTTCAACTCATCCTTTATCACCGGCGCATCCATCATCTCGGTACTTGCGCTGATGCTTCTCATCTATGTGGAGCTCAGGCACGAGCACCCCATCGTCAACCTGCGCCTGTTCAAGGACATTTCCTTTTCCGCAGGCAATCTGATCATGTTCATGATCGGGTTCTGCCTCTACAGCTCGATCATGCTGATCCCCCTCTTCCTCCAGACGCTCATGGGCTACGATGCAACCCTGGCGGGAATGGTCCTGGCCCCAGGGGGGGTGGCCACCCTGCTGACCATGCCGTTCGTGGGGGCGATCATCTCACGCTACGATGGCCGAAAAGTGGTCTTGGGAGGGCTTCTGATTGGAGCGACCGCCATGTTCCTCATGCAACGGTTCACCCTGGAGGCATCCTACTGGGACTTCGTTTGGCCGCGCGTGGTCCTCGGCGTGGGGCTCGCCATGCTGTTCGTTCCCCTCAATACCGTGACCCTCATGCCGATTCCCAAGGAAGAGATGGGGAACGCCACCGGCATGCTCAACCTGATGCGCAATATCGGCGGCAGTGTGGGCATCGCCGTCGCGGCCACTCTTATTGCCCGGTATCACCAGTTTTACCAGAATGTCCTGGTGGAACAGGTAACGCCATACAATCTTGCGGCACAACAACGGCTCAACGTGCTCGCGGAAGGGATGCAACAGCGGGGAATGGATGGGGTGACCGCAGGGAAAGCTGCGCTCGGAGCACTCTACGGTGTTATTCAGAAACAGGCGGGGATGCTGGCATACAACCGGATATTCTGGATCGTGGGGATCGCCTTTCTCAGCGTGATCCCTTTTCTGCTGCTTCTGCGACGCCCACGTCACACGGGCGAATCCGCGGGGACGCACTGACCGCTCTCACGTCATCAGATCATCCGTCAGCTCGTTCGTATCGTCGGCCCTGCGCGGAAAATGCCTGGCCAGTTCGGCCCCGCACCCGGCAACAGCGGCGCAAAGGGCATCACAGCCTCTTCCCTCCCGTATCCCCCGGGCCAATTCACCGGCCAGTCCCTCCCAGAATCCCGGCGGTATCTTCGCGTTGATCCCCCGGTCTCCCAGAATCCAGACCTTGTGTTCGAGGAGTGATATGAAAATGAGGACACCGGTTTCCTGCCGGGTCCGGTAGAGCCCGCGCTCATAGAACGCACGCACGGCCCGCTCACGCACGGCCTCGGCAAGGCGAGCCCTGCCGACAAAGGGAAGTTTCAGGCGCGGCATCCGGCGCATGCCTGCCCGCGCTGCCGGAAACAGGACAAAGACAAGGGGGATATAGGTCCAGATGGTCACATGGTGGAGCACCACGGCAACGGCAATCGACACCAGCCCGGCCAGGAGGACCGCGCCGAGGGTTTCCGCCTCCCGGTAGCTGTCGCTCTCAGCCACCACCATGGTTACAATTTCGCCTGAAGTAGCCGCTTCTGCAGCAGCCACGGCGTTGCGGATTCGCTCCATTTCCGCGGACGAAAAAAACAATTCAGCCTTCATGCCCGATTACCTCGCCTCACCAGTCGCCCGAAGCTCCACCGCCACCGAAACCGCCACCGCCCCCAGAAAAACCGCCCCCCGACGACCAGCCTCCACCGTACCCTCCCCCAAAACCACCGCCGAGGTACGGGCCACCGCCAAAGCCTCCTCCACCCCTGCCACCGCCGCCGAACAGCGAGGTAAGCACAAGGCCGGCCACGAATCCGGCCACCGCAAGGCCGGCAAGCAAAACAAGGCCGAGCCCCGGCATGGTAAGCACGGTAACCAGCGGTAACCCGACAGCACCGGCGAGGCCGCCGAGGATACGGGAAAACGCTCCGAGAAAGACGCAGGCAACCCCGACGAAAATGAGCAGCCCCATGATGGGAGGGGCACTCTTCTTCCCCTGTTTGAGGTCGCGCGGTGCGTTGGCATACTCTCCCTTCACTACGGCTGCCATGGCCGACACTCCGGCCAGAATTCCGCCGTCGTAATCCCCCTGCCTGAAATAGGGGGCAATATCGCCCCGGATGATCCGTCCGGAGACAAGATCGGTAAGGCGTCCTTCGAGCCCCCGTCCCACCTCGATTCTCACCTTCCGCTCGGCCCGGGCAACCAGAAGAATGGCACCGTTGTCCGCACCTTTCTGTCCGATTCGCCAGGCATCGGCCACCCGGATGGAAAACTCCTCAAGGCTGTCCCCCTCCAGGGAGGGTACGGTCAACACGACAATCTGGGTCGAATCGCTCCGTTCAAGATCGGCCAGAATCTGCTCCACTCGTTGAGTTGCCTGTGGAGACAGGAGTCCGGCGTAATCGTTCACGTACCCGTGAAGTTGCGGCACGTCGCGTGCTGCAACGAGTGTCGGGAACAGAATGATGCATATGGCGAGAAGCAGGCGCTTCATGTTCAGACCGGAAATCCGGGACCTCGTCAAAACTTCACTTTAGGCGCGGCCTTGGCGCCTTCGTCTGCCTTGAACGGTTCCTTGCGTTCCAGGTGAAGCAGCAGCTTGTTCGTAAGGCTGTTGGGGAAGGTTCTGATGCTGGTATTGAAGTCCTGTACCGCCTTGTTGTAACGGGTCCGGGCTACATTGATCCGATTTTCGGTCCCTTCCAACTGGTTCTGGAGATCGAGGAAGTTCTGGTTGGCCTTCAGATCCGGATATCGTTCCACCACGACCATGAGCCGTGAGAGCGCGCTGGAGAGTTCCCCTTGGGCCTGTTGAAACTTGGCCAGGGTTTCCGGATTGTTCACGGCATCGCGGGTCACCTGCATTGACCCGACCTTGGCCCGGGCTTCGGTTACCGCCGTCAGGGTTTCAGCCTCATGCTTCGCGTACCCCTTGACCACCTCCACCAAGTTGGGAATGAGATCGGCCCGCCGCTGGTACGCCGCCTCTACGTCGCCCCACGCGGAAAATACCGCCTCTTCGTTGGCTTGCATCACGTTGTAGCCGCAGCCCGAAAGCAGCGACAATCCGAGCAGTGCTGTCACTACCATCACCAGTCGTTTCATGGGTCCTCCACCATCCTGGAATAATGTCACTCACAAGGATAATCATCAGCCGGCCGGTTGTCATCCCCCCCATAGCTCATTTTCATAACGATCACCGCACTGTTGCAGATGATCGAAACGATATTGGCGACAATGAGCGGGAGATCGCGCAGGAGCAGACCATACCCGAGCCAGAGGAACAGTCCGGTAACGAGAATCAGGGGCTGCCAGATCGAAATGTCGCGTACCCGTTTGGTTCTGAAGGCCCTGACCACCTGGGGGATGGCGGCCACACTCGTAAGGGTGCCCGCCAGAAGACCGAGCAGGGTCGTGATGGTCATGCTCCCTTCTTTCCCTTGAACTGGTCGGCGGCCCAATCGATCTGGGTCATCATCCCGCGCAGGATGGCCACCTCGCGGCTGTCCAACTCGGAGCGTGCAAAGATGCGCCGCAGCGAACGCATCAGATGGGCGGGATTCTGGGGATTGAGATACCCGATACGCATCAGGGTGCGCTCCATATGCTCGAAGAGGGGCTCCGTTTCGGCTGATCCCGCAAGGGGACGATCTTCGCCGCCCACTGTCCGGCTGCCGAGGGAGGTGAACAGCTCGTAACAGAACACCATCACTGCCTGGGCCAGATTCAAAGAACCGTACTCCTCCGACGAGGGGATCGTGGCATGCCAGCGGCACAGGGAAAGCTCATCGGTGGTCAAACCGTTATCTTCGCGGCCGAAGACCAGGGCGGCGCGGTTGCCTGCAAGATTGGCGGCAAACTTCGACACGATCTCCTTCGGTGAAAAGATCTCCTGGCGGTATTTGCCGTGGCGACGGGTCGTGGCCACGGACAGTTCCGTATCAGACAGGGCATCTTCAAGGGACTCGAATACTCTGGCCCTCTCAAGAAGATCACGGGCGGAAACGGCAAACTTGAGTGCTTCCGGGTGATCGAGACGGCACCCCTTTACGATTCGCAGTTCGCCAAGCCCCATGTTCTTCATGGCGCGACACACCATCCCCACATTGCCGGGGCTCTGCGGCTCCACCAGTACTATGGCGACCCGCTCCTTCAGGGAAACGCCTCCGGTCACTTCATGATCCGACATCGTTCTTCATTCCTCCCATCAATCGAACTCCCGTTGCCTCATTCGCCTGAGCCGTTCACGGGCGGGTCTCCTTCTCATGCGGGCATGGATAAAGTGAAACAGCCACATGCAGAAGACAAGCCCTGCAAGAATTGCCAGCAGATGCGACTCGTACCGGCTCACGTCCTCTACGAAGAGCGAAGCGCTTTTGCCGAAAAAGTAACCCGCCAGTGAAAATAGCACTGCCCAAAGAAAAGCACTGCAGAGATTCAGCCAGAGGAACCGCCGGGCGGGAAACGTGGTCATGCCGAGAATTATCGGCAAGATGATTCTGAAACCGTAGGTGTAACGCGAAACAAAGGCAACAAAGGTGCCGTAACGTTCGATAAGCCGGAGGGCCTTGCGGAACTTGCGGGCGATAAGGGTGAACACCTTCAGCAGCCAGGGCCCTTTCCAGCGTCCCAGGTAAAAGTAGAACTGATCCCCGGCAAACGCACCTCCAAGGGCGGTCAGAATGACCCCCCCGATATCCAGATACCCCTGGAACGCAAGAAAACCCGCGAGAATGAGCCCTGCCTCGCCCTCAAGGAAGGTCCAGACAAAGAGCACTCCGTAACCGTAGGTTGTCAGATATTGGCCGAGGAATTCCTGCACGCAGCCTCCGAGAGGAGTGTACCACGCTTTTCCGGCATCGTGACGTGGCCCGCAAAAGAGAAAAGGGCTTTGCCAGCCCTTTTCTCCACGTGATGTGAGAAGCAGCGATCAGCGCAGCAGCCTGAGAAGATACAGGAACGTGCCGCCGGCTGTCAGCCCCGAAGCAAGCCCGGCTGCATCATGAACCATCAGGGAAAACTGGCGGCGCCCCATGAACTGTTCCGGCAATGTGACACCCAGGTTCTGCATGATGATCTGCCAGTCATAGTCCCAGTTGTAGACCTGAAGGTACAATTCTGACCCTTTCCACAGAAAGATCGTGATAAAGACGACGCCAAAGGCGATAAAGCCGTTGGCTATCACAGAATCTCGAATCTGCAGATAAATCTTGCGAATTATATCAATGTTCACCAGCGACAGGAAAACCCAGGTGCTGTTTTCAATCATGGCGATGTTGCGCAGCACCGGATACTGGGGCTCAGGATTGGCAAAGACAAAGACCACTGACCCCACGAGAATGCCGAGAATGGACAGGTAGACGACATGCTTGCTCCCTCCCAGTTCAAGGGTTCGACTGAAGATATAATACTCCTGGAACCCGTGGGTCATGACCATGATGGCAACGGTACCGATGATGTAGTGGATCGCCTCCAGCTGGGTATACGCGGTCCAGGGAGCATCCAGCGCCTTCTCGACCACATAGAGCTGACTCAGGAAAATGAGGAAAAAGCCCATGGAAATACTGGTCCAGACCCGGGCGTTGTCGATGCTGAAGTAAAAACTTACGCATCCGGCCAGAAACCAGAAGATAATCTGAACCAGGTCAACGGTTGATATGTCTGCCATCGTTCCCTCTCGAGCGCTCCAACGATTGCATTGTCACAGCAGTGATTTCGTCCGTTCTGCGATCTCGTTTTTCATGGTCTCCAGCATCTCCCTGGTTTTGGATATGCTGGTCAGGAGCTTTGCCCCCTTCTCCACACCGGCAAGGAATGCACCAACCTGGGAACCCTCTGTGAGGGCACGACGTCCACCGCGGTCATTCAGTTCCTTCTCAACGAGCGAAGCCCCCATTTTACCGACATAGGCCATGGCTACTTCCTTGAGGTCGTCTTCAAGCTCCTTCAATGCGTCATCTGCATGCTGCTGACCAACAACCTCCGCTTCTTTCCGGATCTTTTCCCGCTCCGAGGAAAAGCGAGCCGTGGTCGACTCCCAGAGCTTGGCGATGTTGACCATTTCCAACAGGTCGTAATGCATGAGCTCTTCAGCACTCTTGGTCGACAAAACATCAATTTTGGAACCGGGCAGGCCGGCAATTTTCTGGGACTCAGAAGCAGATGTCTCTATATCGTGGGAACCATCATGGAAAAAACCGAGGGGTGCCCCTTCCTTGTAAAAGATAAGGGCTGTCCGGTCCTCGGTATATATCCTCAAACAGCCGTTGAGGCGCTGAGCTTTCATCTTTTCGAGCAAGCCCTTGATGTCGATCAGCTTGAGTTCCTGCCCCTGGTACAGCACATCGCCATGAAGCATCGCATGGAGACACATGGTGAGATCTTTGGAAAGCTTGTACACACTCAAGGCACCGCCGCCGCCAAAAATCTGGGTACATACGCCGGCAATAGCTTCGAAGCCGGTCAGCCTCTTTCCGTCATGCTCCAGCATGGCACTGATCAGCTTTCCGGCCTCAAAAAAGAAAATTGCAATAGAGGAAGGAAACGTAAAGCTGAGATAGCCGGTGAAAGAGCTGCTTTTCAGCTTCTCAAACATGTCGGGGATCTTGACCTTGGACGCCGCAATGTTCTCGTACAACGGATTCCCTTTGGGAAGAAGAAACATTCCGATCTCCTTTGTCATGCTAAAGTTTCAAGGTAAAAAATGCACGTGCGGCCCACATGAACAGCAACGCCGCCCTATACTTGCTGGTTGCGCGAACTCTGGTAGATTCGCTCAAAGAGAGGCTCTATGCGAAAGAACGTCTCAAGAACCCGAGGGTCGAAATGACTGCGTGGCGTGATCCGCTCATCGCCGTTCAAGAAGACAGCGCGCGCTTCTGCGTGGCTCAAGGCCTTTTTATAACTGCGCCTGGAACGGAGTGCATCATAGACATCCGCAAGCTTCACGATTCTACCGGCCAGCGGAATGGCTTCACCCTGCAAGCCTCGGGGATACCCGCTTCCATCCCAATTCTCATGATGACTCAGAGCAATCTCCCGTGCCACGCTCAGACGGGGAGAATCACCCAGAATCTGCTCCCCGAATTCCGGGTGAAGGCGCATAACCCGTTCTTCAGCCTCATCAAGGGGGCCGGGCTTCAGGAGGATAGCCGTCGGAACCCGAATCTTCCCCACGTCGTGCATCTGGGCTGAATAGGAAATCACCTCGACAAAGTCGGGAGAGAGATCCATATGGGCGGCAAGGGCTCCGGCATAGCGATTTACCCGTACAATATGATCACCCGTGCTCTCCTCGGCCGCCTCGCACGCCCGGGCCAATGCCTCGATGGTGTAAATGAAGGCGTGCTCGGTTTCGCGAACCATCACCGACAGCGTGACAAGGGAGCCAATGACAACCGACAGTCCGCGAAGCACATCGCCGTCGTACTCTGTGGCTTCCCCAGCGTAATTAAATGCAAGGAGCGCACCATTACTCTCGCCGCTGATCTGACATGCGACAAAGTTCCTGATAGGCTTTGCTATATGTTTGACAATGTCGGGATGAAAGATTACCTGATAGCGCTCAATCGACTCGAAGCTCTCACGCCAGTTCGACACGAGAACCTCGCTACCGAGGCGGCCCAGTGAATAAACCGAGTCGGCATCTACGAGAATTTCATCTGAACTTCTTACCAACTCTCCTGCTTGGAGCTGAAAGATCCATCCTCTGCTCGTACCACCAATGCCGTCAATGAGGAGAAAAATACTTTCCGGTCCCCGCTTGCCGCCACCACCGAGAACCCGCCGTATCGCCTCGGAGTAGAGTTCCTCACCGGAAAACCTGCGAGAGCATATGTTCTTGAGCGTGGCATCAGTGAGCCTCAGGAGTTCCTGCGTCTGCTGCAACGACAATCTGCAGAGCTCCAGCGTCATGGCAGGACTCCTGGCAAGAAAGGTCAACGCACCGTCATTTAGCGTACGTTATACCCCATAATGCCTTGGCCCGCAAGGGATTAACAGGATTTGGCCGAGAACGACAAAGGCCCGACGCATGCGCCGAGCCTTTGTCGTTCTCACATGAACAAATACTATTTTTTTGCAGCCAATGCCTTCTCGAAACCCATCTGGAAAGCTTTTCTGTTCAGCTCCACAAAAGCCTCGGGAACACGGGAAAGGACCGCCTTCTCGGCCGCCTCCTTGGACACGACGCCGGTCAGGGCAACCATGGCACCAAGAGCAACGATGTTGGCAACGATCTCACGACCGACATCGTTCTTTGCGGTATTAATGATATTAAACGCGGTCGTTTGGTAGTTGCCCGGCGGCAGCTTGGTAACGAGGTCAGAATCAACCAGCAGAACTCCCCCCTCCTTCAGGTCGGCGGAGTACTTGTCGCATGCCTCTTGCGTAAGAGCCAGCAGAGCATCGCACTGCGTAGCCTTCGGATAGTCAACCGGACCATCCGAGATGATGACTTCCGACTTGGAAGCGCCTCCCCGTGCCTCAGGGCCATAGCTCTGGGACTGGACAGCCTGCTTGCCGTCGTAGATGGAGGCCGCCTCGGCCATAATCACCCCGGCAAGAATGAGCCCTTGGCCGCCGGCACCGGAAAACCTGATTTCATATCTTCCAGACATGTATCTATCTCCTTTTATGCTCGGTTTACTTGGCACCGCCCTGGGCGCGCTCGATGACTTTCCGATACTCTTCGCAGTACTCGGGTTTGTCTTCCTTGTACAGAACGCCCGTGAGAACCTTGCCCTGAAGCTGCTCGGGCGTCATCTTCTCAGCGGCCTTGACCGGTACGGCAACTTCCTTGAGATGGTTCATCATCTCGACAACCGACCGGTACTTGTTCCGACGGCCGAAGCAGGTGGGGCAGTCGTCAAGGATTTCAACAACCGACATCCCCTTGTGCTGTACGGCTTCGACAATCAGCTTGTCGATCTGGTTGGCGTGGAACGCAGTACCACGGGCCACGAAGGTTGCACCGGCACCAATGGCAAGCTTGGCGATGTCGAAAGACGGGTCGGGGTTGCCATAGGGGGTGGTGGAAGCTTTCGCCATGTGCGGGGTAGCCGGCGAGAACTGCCCGCCGGTCATGCCGTAGATTTTGTTGTTCATCAAAATGTACGTCATGTCAATGTTGCGACGGCAGGCATGGATGAAGTGGTTGCCGCCGATAGCAACGCCGTCTCCATCACCGCCGACGCAGAAGACTGTCATTTCCGGCTTAGACAGCTTTACGCCGGTGGCGAACGCAGCAGCGCGACCGTGTGCGGTGTGGAGGGTGCAGCAGTCCATGTATCCGGGAAGACGGGAGGCACAACCGATACCGGAGACGATCGCCGTATTGTTCTTCTCGAGACCGAGTGTATCCATCGCCCTGATGAGACCCTTCATGACGATGCCGTGACCACAGCCGGGGCACCAGATATGAGGCAGTTTCCCCGGACGGATGTATTTCTCATAATTGAAAGCCATTATTACTTGACCTCCTTAATCTTGCTGAGGATTTCGCCGGGATTTACCGGTTCGCCATCCACGTGATAAATACCGAGGACAGGAGCGTTGCCTTCGATGCACCCCTTGACGACGCCATTGCACATACCAAGGCTCATCTCGGGGGTAATGAAGGCCTTTACCTTTTTGGAAAGTTCGAGCATCCGCTCCTCGGGGAACGGCCAGAAGGTCTTGAGACGGAAAAGACCCGCCTTGATGCCTTCCTTACGGGCCTCGTTCACGGCAAAACGTGCGGACCGGGAGGTCGAGCCGAAGGCGACGACGATCACGTCGGCGTCCTCACACATGAACTCTTCCCATTCCATGATTTCGTTCTTGTTTGCTTCAACCTTGCGTACCTGGCGCTCTTCCTCGGCCTGAACGATTGCAGCCTTGGTGGTGGGGAAACCATCCGCCATCTTGTTGAGACCGGTCACGTGGAAACGGTAGTCGGACCCGAACGCAGCAAGGGGAGGCACATCGCCGAACTGGGTATCATAGGGCTTGTACTGCTCGGGCGGCACGGTCGGAGCAGCACGATCGATCACCTCCAGTTCGCCCGGTTCGGGGAACTCAATACGCTCGCGCATGTGACCAACTATCTCGTCGGGCATGACGAAAACGGGTACGCGGTATTTCTCGGCAAGGTTGAACGCCTTGACGGTCATTTCAAAGCATTCCTGAACCGACGCGGGCATGAGCGCGATGGTGGCATGGTCTCCGTGAGTTCCCCACTTGGCACACATGATGTCCGACTGGGAAGGACCGGTAGGCATACCGGTGGAAGGACCGCCACGCATTACGTCAACAATAACGCAGGGCACTTCGGTGATGCATGCATAACCGATGTTTTCCTGCTTGAGGGAAAGTCCGGGGCCCGAAGTTGCGGTGAGGACCTTGACACCGGTCAAGGAGGCACCGATGATGGCGGCCATGGCTCCGATTTCGTCTTCCATCTGAATGAACTTGCCACCCACCTTGGGAAGTTCTGCCGACATCACCTCGGCGACCTCGGTCGACGGAGTGATCGGGTAACCACCGAAGAATTTGCACCCAGCGTATATGGCGCCATGCGCGGCCGCTTCGTTACCCTGTAAAAATGCTACTTTTTTTGCCACGTCACTTACCTCCTCGAGAATAGTTAAGGGGTCACCTTAATGGCGAAATCGGGACACCGCAGTTCGCACTGCATGCACTTGATGCAAGCTTCAAGGTTCTTTACCGCCACGACGAACCCTTTCATCTCCAGTACCTTTGTGGGGCAGAACTCAACACAGATGTGACACCCCTTGCAGTACTTCTCAATGATCTCAATCGTTGGAAGCTGTTTTTCCATCTAGATACGCTCCTTTACTGAAGTGGGGCCGTTACCGGCACAAAATTGCATACGTATATAGCACATACTGTATACAACTTCAACTCTCATATCTTCTCAATTGGGAACCGACCGGACTACGTCAACTCCCCCCATAAGGCAAAAGAAGGGCACAGGGCCCTTCTTTGCCTTGCTGCGTCATGGGTAACAACACCTTACTTGAGGCTGTCGACGAGGCTCTTTACCGCTGCGACCGACTTGTCCATCATCGCTTGTTCTTCTGCGTCGAGAGAGAACTCAATGATATTCTCGATACCCTTCTCGCCGAGCACGCAGGGTACGCCCACATAGTAGCCGTTGACACCGAACTCTCCCTGGAGGTAGGCACAGGTCGGAAGAACCCGCTTCTGATCCTTGAGGATAGACTCGGCCATGGCAATGGCGCTGGACGCAGGGCTGTAGAAGGCGGAACCGGTCTTGAGGAGGGCAACGACTTCGCCGCCCGCCAGACGGGTACGGTTGACCATGGCGTCCATGACTTCCTTCGCCTTCTCCTTACTGCCGTACTTGCGCTCAAGGAGTTCCATGACCGGGATACCTTTGACGCTGGCGTAGCGAACCAGCGGCACCATGTCGTCGCCGTGGCCGCCAAGAGTCATGGCGGTGACGTCCTTTACGGACACGCCAAGTTCCCAGGCGATGAAGGTGGCAAAACGGGCGGAGTCGAGAACTCCGGCCTGACCGATGACGCGGTTGTAGGGGAAACCGGTGACCTTCTGGCAGAGGGTAACCATGGCGTCCAGAGGGTTGGAAATTACAATCACGAAGGAATTGGGTGCGTACTGCTTGATCCCCTCGGCAACCGACGTCATGATCTTGGAGTTGACCTCGATGAGGTCGTCACGGCTCATGCCGGGCTTACGGGGAAGGCCCGCAGTCACGATGACAACGTCGGCGCCAGCGATATCCTCGTAGCTGTTGGTACCCTTCAGGCAGACGTCAAAGCCGTCAACAGGAGAAGCTTCGGCGATATCCAGGCATTTCCCCTGGGGAAGGCCTTCTACGATATCGAACAGGACGACGTCGCCAAGTTCACGGAGAGCGCAGAGTTGAGCAAGCACACCACCGATCTGGCCACCACCAATGAGAGCAATCTTCTTACGTGCCATACTGATCTTCCTCCTTTAGCAGATATGTGTACTTCCTACGTCACTAGATAGCGTCGATAATCGCGTTGAGAGCGGCGCTCGGGCGCATTGCCTTGGCAACCTTCGCTGCATCCGGATGATAGTAGCCACCCATGTCGACCGGCTTACCTTGGGCACCGATCAGTTCCTCGTTGATTTTAGCCTCGTTCTCTTGGAGCTGCTTCGCAATGGGAGCGAATTTAGCCTGGAGCTCCGCATCCTTGGTCTGAGCGGCCAAAGCCTCAGCCCAGTACATGGCGAGGTAGAAATGGCTTCCACGGTTGTCGATCTGGCCGACTTTGCGAGCAGGCGACTTGTTGTTGTCAAGGAACTTGGCGATTGCCTGGTCGAGAGTTTCAGCCAGAACGAGAGCCTTGTCGTTCTTGAAGCTGGTGCCGAGATGCTCGAGAGAAGCGGCGAGGGCCGAGAATTCACCAAGAGAATCCCACCGCAGGTACCCCTCCTTGACGAACTGCTGAACGTGTTTCGGAGCCGAGCCGCCGGCACCGGTCTCGAACAGACCGCCACCTGCCAGCAGAGGGACGATGGAAAGCATTTTGGCACTGGTACCGAGCTCAAGGATGGGGAAGAGGTCGGTCAGGTAGTCCCGAAGAACGTTACCGGTTACGGAAATGGTATCCAGGCCCTTGCGGATACGCTCCAGCGAGTAACGCATGGCTTCGACCGGCGGGAGCACTTTGATCTCAAGCCCCGTGGTATCGTGATTCTTGAGATAATTTTCCACCTTTGCGATAACCTGCGCATCATGAGCCCTGCTCTTGTCCAGCCAGAAAATGGCATGCGCGCCGGTAGCCCGAGCACGATTCACAGCCAGCTTGACCCAATCCTGGATCGGAATGTCTTTCACGCGGGACATACGCCAGATATCGCCCGCCTCCACCTGGTGCTCCATCAGCACCGTACCGTCGGCAGTAACGACGCGTACCGTACCGTCGGCGGGAATTTCAAAGGTGGTGGGATGCGAGCCGTACTCTTCAGCCTTCTGGGCCATCAGACCAACGTTGGGCACCGAACCCATGGTTGCCGGGTTGAAGGCACCATGCTTCTGGCAATCTTCAATGATTTCCCGATACATCGTAGCATAACAGCGATCAGGAATCATTGCCTTGGTGTCATGCAGCTGGCCATCGGGGCCCCACATCTTACCACCGTCACGCACTACAACCGGCATGGATGCGTCAACAATGATATCGTTGGGCACGTGCAGGTTGGTGATGCCCTTGTCAGAATCAACCATCGCCAGCTTCGGACGCTTACCGTACACAGCGGCGATATCAGCTTCGATCTCGGCCCGCTTGGCCGCCGGCAGCGACTCAATTTTTTTGTAAAGATCACCCAGACCCATATTAGGATTGACGCCCAGTTGCTTAAAGGTGTCGGCGTGCTTATCAAACACGTCCTTGTAGAACACAGAGACAGCGTGACCGAACATGATGGGATCGGACACCTTCATCATGGTGGCCTTCAGGTGCAGGGACAGCAGCAGGTCCTTATTCTTGGCATCTTCAATCTGCTCTGCATAGAACTGGCACAGAGCCTTCTTGCTCATGAAGGTACCATCAAGAATTTCGCCCTTGGAGGCGGTCAGCTTTTCCTTGAACGCTGTCACCTTCCCATTTTTATCAACAAACTCGATCTTGAATTCACCACCATTTCCCACGGTCACAGATTTTTCATTACCGTAGAAATCGCCGCCGGTCATGTGAGCCACATGAGCCTTGGAATCGGGACTCCAAGGGGACAGCTTGTGGGGATTTTTCTTGGAGAAATTCTTGACCGAAAGCGGGGCGCGCCGGTCGGAGTTACCTTCACGCAGCACAGGGTTGACGGCGCTGCCCAACACCTTGGCGTAGCGCTCCTTGATCTCCTTTTCCGCATCGTTCTTGGGATCTTCCGGGTAATCAGGAACATTGTACCCTTGATCCTGCAACTCCTTGATGGCCTCTTTAAGCTGGGGAACGGAGGCACTGATGTTGGGGAGCTTAATAATATTCGCTTCAGGGCTCTGGGTAAGCTCACCCAGTTGAGTCAGGAAATCAGGAATTTTTTGTGCGTCAGTCAGGTTTTCCGGGAAGTTGGCAATGATTCTGCCGGCAAGAGAGATATCCCTGGTTTCAACCTCTACACCCGTTCCCTTGGTAAATGCCTGAACAATCGGGAGCAATGAGTACGTTGCCAGTGCGGGCGCTTCATCAATTTCCGTCCAGATAATCTTGTGCGTTGCCATATTCTCTCCTTGGTTTTTTTACTAACGTCGCCTGAGGCCTAATGACAAACCAATCCACAGATTTTCACCATGGCCATTTCCGCCGCCACAGTCTTACATTTTTACAGCAACGACCTACAACCCTGCCAACTCAACCAACTTACATGAAATAAGCCTAACATACTCCAAAATCAGTTTGTATACAGTATACAAAAGGTTAGTTGCTGTCAAGAAAAAATCCTTTTCCGTATACTACAAAAAAGCCAACGGGTTAGACGCAAAAAAGCCGGGAAAATCCCGGCTTTCTGTCTCTTCCCACGTGATCAGGGCGCTGGTCGCTCCTGCGCGTAACGCCTTGCCTCCGCGAGGTCATCACGTGAGATATTTCGAGGAATTCTGAGTACCTGTCCAGGCCATATTCTACCAGGGTCACGTATCTGATCGCGGTTGGCACGGTACAAGAGAGGCCAGAGCGCTGCATCGCCGTAAACGTCAGGCTGTGCGGCGATTTGCGGAAGGCTTTCGCCACGCTTTACCGTATGGTGGAGCGGAAACGACCTGACCTCTTTTTCTTTCTCCTTGTCACGGACAGGCTGAGGAGCTCTTTCGATTCGCTTTTTCTCTTCCTTTTCCTTTTCCGCAAGTTCGCGTTTCAGTTCTTCGAGTGCCTTCTGGCGCTCACGAGCAAGCCGCTCGTTCTCGCTCCGCACCTGCATCGCCCGTTCATGTTCACGCTCACGGGCGATGCTCCGCTCCACGGCCTCGCTTTTGCGAATGGCCAGCAGATAATAGCTGTCGGCCAGCTCATGCTCACCACTCTGCATGAGCGCGTCCCCATCGACAATGGCCTGTTGAAGACTAGCCAACTCCGGAGGTGCATACTTCTCCGCCCCCATCATCTTTACAGCAGAAAGCCTGGCGAGAGCATCAATCCGGTAGACCGGCAGGTGTGAGGCGCACCCCGCAAGAACCGCAATGGTCACAAGTGCGGAAATGCCGGCACGGACCTTCATAGGGAATCCCCGATCACTGCTTGACCGTCACCTTGATGGCCAACTCCCTGAGCTGCTTAGAATCAACCGGCGACGGGGCGTCGGACATGAGACAAGCACCCTTCTGCGTTTTGGGGAACGCAATAACGTCTCGGATGGAGTCACTGCCAGTAAGAAGCATTATGAGTCGATCCATGCCGAAGGCAATGCCTCCGTGCGGAGGTGTGCCGAATTCCAGAGCATCCAGAAGGAATCCGAATTTGGCGCGGGCCTCTTCCTCGGACAGGCCGAGCATCCTGAACATCAGTGACTGGATGTGCTGTTGATGAATCCTGATACTACCGCCACCGATCTCGTTACCATTGAGAACCAGGTCGTAGGCCTTGGCACGGCAGGCCCCGGGGTCTGACTCGACCTTGTCGAGATCTTCGTCCATGGGTGCGGTGAAGGGGTGATGGACAGCGGCCCAACGCTTCTCCTCCTCGTCCCACTCCAGCAACGGGAAGTCAGTGATCCAGACAAATTTGAAGGTCCCCTTGTCGACGAGTCCGAGAATCTGGGCCAGTTGATTGCGGAGCTTGCCCAGCGAGTCATTGACGACCTTCGGCTTGTCGGCCACAAAAAGGAGAAGGTCGCCTTCCTCGGCTCCGAAAGCCCTATTCATATCGGCAATCTCTTGGGCGGTAAAGAACTTGGCTATGGGAGAGTGCCATTCTCCTCCCTCGATCTTGACATACGCGAGCCCCTTGGCTCCATAAATCTTGACGAATTCGGTAAGGTCGTCGATCTCCTTGCGGGAGAAGCGTGCGCAGCCCTTGGCGTTGAGCCCCTTGATGATACCCCCGCCGGCGGCCACATCGGCGAAAACCTTGAAGCCGGATCCTTTGACGATGTCTGTCAGCTCCACCAATTCAAGGCCAAAACGGACATCGGGGTTATCGACGCCGTAGCGGCGGATCGCCTCGGCATACGTCATGCGCGGGATCGGAAGCTGAACGTCAATCTCCTTTGCCTCCTTGAAAATTCGCGCGATCAAGCCTTCCATGACGGCAATAACGTCATCGCGATCAACAAAGGAAAGCTCACAGTCGATTTGCGTAAACTCCGGCTGGCGATCGGCCCGCAGGTCTTCGTCCCGGAAGCAGCGAACGACCTGGAAGTAGCGATCAAAACCCGAAATCATGAGAATCTGCTTAAATATCTGGGGCGATTGAGGGAGAGCGTAAAAGTTGCCTTGATTGATCCGGGACGGCACGAGGAAGTCCCTGGCGCCTTCGGGGGTCGACTTGGTGAGGAACGGAGTTTCAATCTCCAGAAAACCGTTTTCGGTCAGATACTGGCGGGTAACCTGGCTAACCCGGGAACGAAGAATCAGGTTCTGTTGAAGAGGCGTACGGCGCAGATCGAGATAACGATGCTTGAGGCGCAGGTTCTCGGCCACATCGACATAATCATCAAGCGTAAAGGGAAGCGCCTTGGAACGGTTCAACAACTTGCACTGGGTGACGAGAATCTCCACTTCTCCCGTTTTCATGTTCGGATTGACGGTCCCCTCGGGGCGCGGAACAACCTCACCCTTAATGGCCACGACGTATTCGTTGCGGACGGCCTCGGCCTCCCGATGGGCCTCTGGCGCCTTGGCGGGATCGAAAACAATCTGGGCAAGCCCTTCCCGGTCGCGAAGATCGATAAAAATGAGTCCGCCGTGGTCACGACGGCGCATCACCCAGCCCATGAGCGTCACCTGCTTGCCCACATCGGCTTTGGTCAAGGTTCCGCAGAGGTGAGATCGTTTCCAGTCGCCAAGCATATCGGTCATCGGTAAAAACCTCCTGTCTCGTCACTTAAAAAACCGGTCAAGTATACTGAAAGCGCAAATCTACTTCAAGGAATAATAGACTGCCGACGCACAAGGGAAAGACCTTGACAGATGCACCATAAGACGCAAAAAGGGGTTGGCCTTTCGGCCAACCTTCTGTGTTTTGGTGGAGCTGATCAGGATCGAACTGACGACCTCTTGAATGCCATTCAAGCGCTCTCCCAGCTGAGCTACAGCCCCGTTCAAAAGAGACCTGATTTATACCAAACAGGTCGAGGGGTGTCAACACATTTTTTATCACCTGCGCAGAGGGCATTTCCCCTTGACGCTCCGCCGACCTTGCATCTATAATCCGAACACTTTTGCCGGAGTGGTGAAACTGGTAGACGCAGCGGACTCAAAATCCGCCGGGGGCAACCCCGTGTCGGTTCGATTCCGACCTCCGGCACCAGCTAAAAAAGGGCTTCCCGATGGGGAGCCCCTTTTTTATCAACAACCTTATTCACAAGCTATTTGACACAATTTAACACAAAACCTTTCCCCATTCAGACACGCGTACACAGCGTCAAGACAGACGCTGTCGCACCACCTCGAAGAGGACAACGCCCCCCGCCACTGAGGCATTGAGCGAGCTAACCCCTCCTTTCAGGGGGATAGCCACGAGGAAATCGCACTTCTTCCGCACGAGGGGCCTGACCCCCTCCCCTTCACCGCCGATCACGATGACGACATTGCCGGTCAAGTCATGACTATAGAGTGACGAGGCCGCACTGTCGGCAGTGCCGAATGCCCAGAACCCTTCTTCTTTGAGAGTTTCCAGCGCCTGGACGACATTCGTCACCTGGGCCACCGGAATCGTCTCTGTTGCGCCGGCAGAAATCTTTTCAACCGAAGCGGTTACGCCGGCGGCCCGGTCTCTGGGGATAATGACGCCATGGGCTCCGGCACAGGCGGCGCTTCGGATGAGCGCTCCCAGATTGTGCGGGTCCTGTATTCCATCCAAAACAAGAATGAGTCCCGGCTCCCCGGAGGATTGCCATGAGGCGATGATGTCTTCAAGAGCGGCGTACGCAAAGCCTTCGACTCGCAGGGCAACACCCTGATGGTGGTCGGTACCGCAGAGACGGGCAAGGTCGCGCTTGTCGCGCGTTCGGACCGGCACCCCCCTTTCAGCGGCAAACGCGAGCAGTTTCTCCGTGCGCCGGTCGTGGGTCTCCCGGGAAACGAAAAGTTCGAAGGCCCTCCGCGATCCGCGCAGGGCCTCCATCACACTGTTGATTCCGTACAGAATTTCTTCTTTCACGCTGTGGTTCCTTTTTCCCTCAGCCGGCCATGATCTCGTCGAGAATCATTTCGGCTGCGCCGGCCGGGTCAGGGGCGTCGCCGATCGGGCGGCCGATAACGAGGTAATCCCCCCCTGCCCTGACCGCTTCAGCAGGAGTCATGACCCGCTTCTGGTCGTTGAGAGCGGCGAAGGCCGGGCGTACCCCCGGCGTGACGATGAGGAAATCGGGACCGCATGCCTCGCGGATAAGGGGGATCTCCCGCGGTGAAGCGACCACGCCGTCGATGCCGGCCTTCCTGGCCAGGGTGGCGAGCCGCACGACCATCTCCTCCACCGGCGATTCGATCCCCACCTGGCGCAGGGTCTCTTCGGTTGAGGAGGTAAGGATGGTAACGGCCAGCACCTTCGCTCTCTCCCCCCCCTTGAACTCCTTGTCCAGCGCCTCCACCGTGCGGGCCATCATCTCGTACCCTCCCAGGGCATGGAGGTTGAAGAGTTTTACTCCCAGCCGGGCTGCCTCAAGGGAGGCCATGGCAACGGTGTTGGGAATATCGTGGAACTTGAGGTCCAGGAAAACCTCTCCGCCGAATTTCTGGATCATCCGGACCGTGGCCGGCCCGCAGGCGGTGAACAACTGCTTGCCGACCTTGAACATGCCCACCCGGTCGGACAGGGTTTCGGCCCAGTACTGGACATGGGCGAATTCACTGGAATCGAGGGCGAAGATAACCTTCTCCCGCGCTTGATCTCTTGTCATAACGGTGATATCTCCTTGTACGGTTACCGGCCGAGGGCTTCGGCCACGATGTTCCGGACCTTTTCCACCGCGCCGGCCAGCGGAAGCAGTTCCACCTCGCCGGTCCTGCGGCTCTTGAGCTCCACCTTGCCGTCGGCCAGATTCTTCGAGCCGACCACCAAACGGAGGGGTATGCCGATGAGATCGGCGTCCTTGAACTTGATGCCTGGGCGCTCGTCGCGATCGTCGAAGAGCACCTCCACCCCTGCGGCGCGCAGGTCGAGATAGAGTGACTCACAGGCGGCCATGACCTCTGCGTCCTTGGTGTTGACCGCCGAGACGATGCAGTGGAACGGGGCAATGGGAATGGGGAAGATGATGCCGTCGGCATCATGGTTCTGCTCGATGCAGGCGGCCACGGTCCGGCTGATGCCAATACCGTAGCACCCCATGAAGATGATCTGCTCCTTGCCGTCGGCGTCCAGGTAGGTGGCGCGCAGGGCCTCCGAATACTTGGTGCCCAGCTTGAAGACGTGCCCCACCTCGATGCCTCGCCACAGTTCGAGGTGTCCCGCCTCGCAACGGGGACAGGGGTCACCGTGGACCACGTTGCGGATGTCGGCATACTGAGTCGGGGTAAAGTCGCGGCCGATGGTGACGTTTTTCAGGTGCAGATCGCCGGCATTGGCTCCGGTAACGAAGTTCTTCATCCCCTGGACGGCCAGATCGGCAACGATCTTGATGTTCAGCCCCACCGGGCCGGCAAAGCCCACGGGAGCGCCGGTTACCCTGGTCACCATTTCCTCGTTGGCCATCTCCAGGGTCTCGCAACCCAACAAATGTTTGAGCTTGATCTCGTTCAGGTCGTGATCGCCGCGCACGAGGGCGGCCACGGGTGTACCGTCGGCCACTACCAGCAGCGTTTTCACCAGGGCGGACGAGGGGATGCCGAGGAAGGCCGTTACCTCTTCGACACTCCGCTTGGCCGGTGTCTCCACCTTTTCCAGAGGGCGCGGCTCGGCATGCTCGGCAGGGGCGGGTCGGGCCTCGGCCTTTTCCACGTTGGCGGCATACTCGCACTGGGTGCATGAAACAATGGCATCCTCGCCCGAATCGGCAAGCACCATGAATTCGTGGGACGACGAACCGCCGATGGAGCCGGTATCTGCCTCCACTGCCCTGAATTTGAGGCCGCAGCGCTGGAAAATCCGGCGATAGGCCTGGTACATCTTGTCATAGGAAAGATCCGAAGCGGAGCTGTCGACGTCGAAGGAATAGGCGTCCTTCATGATGAACTCGCGCCCCCGCATGAGGCCGAACCGGGGGCGGATCTCGTCCCGGAACTTGGCCTGGATCTGGTAGAGGTTGAAGGGCATCTGCCGGTAGCTTTTCACTTCACGGCGGACAATGTCGGTGACCACTTCCTCATGGGTGGGTCCGAGACAGAATTCCGCATCCTTGCGGTCCTTGAAGCGCAAAAGTTCCTTGCCGTACTGTTCCCACCGGGTGGATTCCTGCCAGAGCTCGGCCGGTTGTACGCTCGGCATCAGCAGCTCGATGGCGCCGGCGCGGTCCATCTCCTCGCGCACGATTGTTTCCACTTTGCGGATGGAGCGCAGTCCCAACGGCAGATAATTGTAGATGCCCGCGGCAAGTTTACGGATCATACCGGCCCGGAGCATGAGCTGGTGAGAGACCACCTCGGCGTCGGACGGGGTTTCCTTGAGGGTGGGGATGAAGTAGTTGGTGTAACGCATCGACTAACCTCGGAAATTAGTGTTTTTCAGCGAGTATCTTTTCGACTTCCGCAATCAGCGCATCGGCCATGTCGGCCTCCGGCACCTTGCGGACGATTTCCCCGTTGCGGAACAGGAGCCCCTCGCCCCGTCCGCCGGCAATCCCCACGTCGGCCTCGCGGGCCTCGCCGGGTCCGTTCACGACGCATCCCATGACCGCCACGGTGAGATGGGCGTCGATGCCGGCGAGACGCTTCTCAACCTCTTCGGCCACCCCGATGAGGTTGATCTGGCAACGGCCGCAGGTGGGGCAGGAGACAAGATTAATCCCTTTTTGTCTGAGATTAAGCGCCTTGAGGATCTCGAAGCCGACCCGCACCTCGTCCACCGGATCACCCGTGAGGGATACCCGGAGCGTATCGCCGATGCCGTCGGCAAGCAGGATGCCAAGCCCCACGGCTGACTTGATGGTTCCGGAGAACATAGTGCCCGCTTCGGTAATGCCGATGTGAAGCGGATAGTCGATCCGTTGGGCCAGAAGCCGGTAAGCCGCCACCGTCTTGGGTACGTCCGATGCCTTGAGAGATATCTTGATCTGATCGTAGCCGAGTTCTTCGAGAATACGCACATGGCCAAGGGCCGACTCGACCATGGCCTCGGCGGTCGGGTGGCCGTATTTCTGAAGAAGCTCCTTTTCTAGAGAGCCGGCATTGACGCCGATGCGGATGGGTACCAGCCGTTCCCGGGCCGCTGCTACAACCTCTTCCACCTTCCACCGTTCGCCGATATTGCCGGGATTGAGACGCAGGCCGTCAATTCCCCCCTCCAGTACCTTCAGGGCAAGTTTGTAGTCAAAGTGGATGTCGGCAATAACCGGGATGGGGCTTTGGCGCTTGATGGCGCCCAAGGCCTCGGCAGCGGCCATGTCGGGGACGGCGCAGCGGACGATTTCACAGCCCGCAGCCGCCAGGGCGTTGATCTGATCAAGGGTGGCGCCCGCGTCCCGCGTATCGGTATTGCACATGGATTGCACCGAGCAGGGCGCATCGCCGCCCACCGGTACGTTCCCCACTCGGATCTGTCTCGTCTTGGCTTTCATAACGGGGCATAGTAGCCGGACATTCGGCGAAAAGTCAAGAAATCGTGCCCCGTCCGGAGGTCCGAACGGGGCATGTTCAGCCGGCTGATCAGAAGGAATAGGCGAAGCGGGTTCCGACGGAGTAGTACTCGAAACCGGAGGTGGCGCCGAGGGCGTAGTTGCCGAGCTCCCCGTTCACCTCACCCGTGAGGCGCTTGGTAAAGCGGTAGCCGAGGGTGCCGCTGAAGCCGCCGAAGATATCGTCGGTGTGATCGCCGTAGCGGTCGAAGGACTGGAATCCGCCATAGGGCTCCGCATAGAGGAAGATGCGGTCGAGTTGCCAGTCGACGGAGACAAAAAGCTGGTGAGATATGAAGTCGTTCGGATCGAAATAGCCGCCGAAGCTCTGGCGGTCGAAATTGAGGTATCGGAAGCGGTAGCCGGTCCGCACCGTGGGGTCGCCGGTGTAGAGGGTATAGGACGGAGCGATAAGCAGGTCATGGGCGCTGTTGTCGTCGGAGTAGTCGCGCCAGGAGTAACCGCCGAACAGGGTAAAGCGCTGGGTGATGCGCTGGCTGGCGCTGATGCCGGCGGAGAGGTATCTGATCCGGTTCTCCACCAGGGATGCGGTGTCGGTGAGAACGTCCTTGCGCAGGGAAAGACTTACACCGCCTCGCGCTACATCGGCGTCGGCGTTGAGGCGCCAGGTCAGGTTCATGTCGGATGAGCCGCTGTCCAAACGAGCCACGCCGATACCGGCGCCGACACCGTAGCGGCCGGCCAGGCGCAGATAACCGCCCGCATCGAGGATGTCGGCATAGGTGTCGCCGACGGTATCGTTTACCGTGAAGTGGCGGTAGGAACCGGAGAGGCTCCAGTCACCCTGGCGATGGGTGTAGGCAACGCCGAAACGGTCCGCCTTGTTGTCGTCCGAATCACCGTAGCGAGTGTATGACGCCTCGACCGTATTAGCGGTGGTATTTTCGATTTCCTCCCGGAGTCTCTTCAAGTCCCGCTCCTGGTAGGGGAATCGGGGCTTGAGGATGGCGGCATTGGCGGTTGCCTCCTGCTTGTTGCCGGTCTGGAGCTGGGCAAAGGCAAGACCCAGGCGGGTATCGAAGTCGTCACTCCCCGCCAGGATCTGTTGGTAGAGCGGCAGGGCCTGGCTACTGTTACCCTGCCAACGGAGGGCGTTTGCCTTGACCAGAAGCGCATCCCGGTCTCCGGGTCGAGCTGCTAGGACACGATCGGCCTCGGCAATGGCATCGGGCTGATCACCACGCCAGGACAGGGTTCGGGCCAGATGGGTCCGGGCAGTGGTGTTGTCCGGTTCGTCGGCAACCACGGCGCGCAACGCGAAGATCGCATCGTCCAGCCGGTTGGCCCACGAAACGGCCACTGCCATCCTGATCCGTTCAGTCGTTGGAAAGCCGTGGTCGAGCGCCAGAGCCGCGACGTACTCATCAGCTGCTTCGGCATACTGATCTTTTTCTGCGTACAGATCGCCCAACTCCTTGTGGAGCATCGCCTTTTCCCGTGCCGCGGAGGCTTGGCCGATGGTGGCGCGATAGGCTGTCACCGCCTCGTCTATCTTCCCGCCCCGGAACAGGTCGGCTGGCGCCGAAGCCAGTGCCGCACAGGGCATCACCACGAGCATGACTGCCGGGATGATCGTCTTCGTCATTCTTCATTCCCCCCTGAGATAATTACTGAACGAAACAAGGTCAAGCCGATTATCGATATTGAGCCGCGGGATCGCCCCCGGATCGGTGCCGTCATCCACATATCCCTCGTTGGAGGTAAGAATGTGCACAAATCCGGCCTGCCGGGCAATCTGAACCCGCTCGGACGTGTAGATTCCGTAGGGCCAGGCCAGAAGCGTAGCCCGCCGCCCCATCTCCCGCGCCATGGTCTTCTGAAAGAGCTCCAGATCTTCAGCCAATTCGTCGGCCGAGGCATGCCGCAACCGCTCGATGGCGTGGAGATGATAGGCATGGCACCCTACCTCCACTCGCCGCGCCGCCAGATAGCGATACTCGTCCCAGCTCAGCATGGGCCGGCGGCCATCCCGCTCCAGCCAGGTCCCCACATGACTGCCGATGACCGAAATTGCGGCCGAGAAGCCATACTGAAGCAGAAGCGGATGGACATAGTCCAGAAACGAGGCATAGCCGTCGTCAAACGTGATAACCACCATTTTGCCGGCAGTGGCTCCCCGCCCGGCCAGGGCTTCCCCCACCGTCACGGCCCGGTAGCCGGCAGCATGGAGCCACTCCATGTGGGCGGCAAAGAGCGCGGGTGAGATGGTAAAGGGATCGTGGAAATGGTTGGAGACATCGTGGTACATGAGCACCGGCACCACCGTGTCCTTCCGGGCCGAGACCGGCAGTGGGACGGCCATGGCTGCCAGCGCAGCTCCCCCGATGATCAGAAATTGTCTGCGGCTCACGTTCACGGCATCACTCCGGCATCCGGTCGAGTACATCCCGGTAGAGGTAGTAGCTCCGCTTGAGATAGGTGTGGTACAGGGGGTGGTTCCACCTCTCCCATTGATAGCGTCGGACGGCATCAGAGCCGAGACCGGCGGGCAAGGAATCGGCCAGATTTGTCCGCCCGCCCGTGGGACGGGCGGCGAGCCCCTCGCCCGACGGGCGATAAGAACACGCGATGGCGGCAATGCCGTCGGTGGTGTGGGTCTTGCCCCCTTGTTCCGCCATCCAGAGGACCTGCCGGGAACTGGGGTCGGTGATGTTCAGGAGCCCCCAGGGCAGCCGAAGCTCAATCAGAGTGCCCGAGACATGCCAGTCGGCCAGGGAGTCGAAGCGGGGACTTTGCGGATCGAGGCTGCCGAAGCGCAGCCCGCTCATGGAGAAGACCCGGGAGGGGTAGAACCGGGTGCCGTCCTTGCTGATGCGGCGGTGGTTGGTGATGTTCTGCATGACCACCCACTCTCCCGTATCGGACGGCACGGGGCGGACCGGCAGTCCCTCATTGAGATATTTGTCGTAGAAACGGCTTACCAGGATGCGGCTCGCGCCCTCGCCGGCCAGATGGATCAGGAAGGTGAGCCCCAGCGGGCTTCGGGCGTTGGTGTCGAAGGGGAGAAGCGTCTCCCCCGCCTTCGCCCCACAGGTATTGAGGCCAATCAGGTAGTGGGCCGCGCTGAAATCGACCGGTTCGGCCGTTTCGAGGCAGAGATAGAAAAATCCCTCATCGTGCCGCGCTGAAAGCCGCACGAGGGTTCGCGCCCCGTCGCGGCCGTCGCCGAAACGGTGCAGGGGGGCGCCTCCCCTCTTCTCCTGGAGGAGCGAGGCGTCACGCCATTCTTCACGTCGTCCGGCCAGGGTCACGACCTTGCCGGGATAACCGGGATAGGCGGCCATGAGGCCGTAGGTCTGCTCGGCATCCTGGTGATTGAACCAAAAGGGGTTGCGTTCGGCCGGGAGTTCATAGGGAAGAAAGACCCAGTTTCGCTTGAACCACTCGTCAAACCAGCTGAACAGCATCCCCCCGGCCAGCCCCGCGTCGCGGATGGCCTCCATCATGTAACCATTGATTTTCCCTTGGGAGACCTCGTCATGACCGCCATGATGCCAGCCATCTCGCTGCCAGTGAGTTGCCTCACGGCTCGACGGCACCCCGAACTCGGCGATAACCACAGGCTGTCGACCATGGTGGCGTCTGAGCCGCTTCAGGTACTCCCGGTAGGGGTTTTCGACATCCAGGAAGTCGTTGTTGAGAAAATCGGGATAGTAGGGATAGACGTGATAGGTGGCAAAGAACCCCGCCCCTTGCCGCGAGGCGATGAGCGCGGGATCAAAGGTCTCCACGTCCTCGTCCTCATTGCAGACGTCCACGTTCACCTGGAAACCCTGGCGAATGAGCCCCTCTTCGTAGGTGGACTCCGACGGATGGGTCAGGGGGTCCAGTGTCGGCCAGTTGATGGTGGTTACCGGATGGGTGCAGTCATAGGTGGCATGCTCGTAGGATTGGAGGTAGTCGCAGATCTCGGCGGCCCATTGCTCAAAGGGGAGCCCGTCGTCAACCTTCAGGAACTGGCCGGCAAAACCGCCCCGCTTGCGGCCGTAGCGCCCGTTGAAAGCGCGTACCGCGCAGCTTTCCCATTCACGGCCGACCACATAGGCGGCAGTCCAGGGGGAAACGTCGCGGCGGTAGGAACCGTGGGGCAGGCCGGGGCGCTCGGGGAAGTCGGCACTGCCGCAGACCGAGTCCACCGCCTCGCGAATCTGCCGATGGGCATACGCCAGAAAGTCCCGGCCGCGGAAATCGCCATCTTCGGGCAGCTCCAGCCAGATTCCCTGAAAGAGGAAAAGCCGTCCCCCCTGCTCGTTATGATCGGCCAGCGCTTCGTAGAATCCAGGGGACTGCACCGCGTAGACCCGTAGCGAGTTCACCCCCAGCTCTCCCATGAGCCGGAACCACCGGCGATAGGTCTCCCGGTGAATAGGGTACTCGCCCGGGAAGTACCCCGGCAGGCCCAGCCCCAGGTTGATTCCCTTGATGAAGAACCTGCGCCAGGAACCATTCTCCTTGATCTGCAGGAAATCCTCACCGGCCCGGAAACGGCATCCGCGGCCCCCGCTGGTCCGCGCCGGCACGGCAGGTCTGCCGATCCGTTCGATCCACTCGTTGGCATCCCGGTCGGCAGGCTCCAGGTCGAGGGCCTTGGCAAAGGCCCAGCGGGCTGCCGGCGGATCGCCGAGCCGGTGAAAGGCAAGGCCGAGCCCCACGAAACTCCGGGCAGTCGGTCCCGTCTCCTGGGCCCGACGGAAGATGTTGACCGCCTCCTGGCAGTCGCCCCGTTCCAGGGCCGTGAATCCGAGAGCCACATAGTCGGTCAGCGGCTTGCCCGTCATAGCCTGCTCCACAAGCCGGCCGCACCCTGCACCAGTTTCGCCAGTGCCCCCTGGACGGCCACCTCCACGGGACGGAACCATTCATAGGAAGACAGGAGCATGAACGTCACGTAGGTCAGGAACAGGGCCAGGAGCAGCACCCGCGGCACCAGATAGAGTATCCTGCTAGGCAACCGAACCAGACACTTCACCATCGATCTCCTTTCGCTTGGGCTTGCCCCACCCCTTTTTCCAGAACATGAACGTGGCGATGAGCCGTTCAACCACGATGATCTGCCGGTACCCGAAAAATTCGAGTAGACCGAAGAGGCAAAGCTTCAGGACGTCGCCCAACCCCTTGTAGCGCTTGTAAATGAGGTTATCGAGAAAGATGGAGCCGAGATTAATCCAAGTTCCCCAGAGAACAGCCAGGAGGAAAAAGAGAATTGCAAACTCGCGATTCACCTGACCCAGGAAAAAGAGAAGCACGAAGCCGAAATAGCCAATAAATTCAACTGCCGGCCCGAGTAGTTCAACCGTAACAAAATAGGGGAACCCGAACAGTCCGACCGTACCGTAGCGGGGGTTGAGGAACATGCCCCTGTTGTGCCAAAGGCTGTCAATGAGGCCACGGTGCCAGCGATTGCGCTGTTTGAGGAGCGATGCCATATCCGAAGGAACCTGGGTCCAACAGACAGGATCGGGCACAAACACTACCTTGTAGCGAATCCGGTTCTGGCGGCAATGGCGGTGGAGCCGCACCACCAAGTCCATGTCCTCGCCCACGCTCTCGCGGTACCCTTTGACGGCCATCACCATGTCCTTGCGGAAGATGCCGAAGGCGCCCGAGATGATCAGCAAGCTCCTGAAGTAATTCCACGATGTCCGCCCCGAGAGGAACCCCTTGGTGTACTCCACAGTCTGGAAGCACTCCAGCATCCCCCGGGGAGCGCGGACCCCCTTGACGATGCCGTCCTCCACCTCGCAACCGTTAAGGACCCGCACGATACCGCCGGTGGCAACGACCTCCCGGTCTTCCACGAAAAGCCGCGTCGCACGGATGAGCGCATCGTCCTCAAGCACGGAGTCGGCATCGATCGAGCAGAACAGGGGAAACTGGGAAGCGTTTATCCCCGCGTTGAGGGCATCGGCCTTGCCGCCGTTCTCCTTGTCCAGCACGAAGAGGTAGGGATGGTCGACGGAAACGTACTTGGCAATGATCGGCCGATGGGGAACATGCAGGCTGATGGGCTTGTCGATCCGGACAAGACGGAATTCGTTGATGAGACTTTCAAGAGTGCCGTCGGTGGACCCGTCGTTGATGACGATGACTTCGTACTCGGGATACCGCAGGGCGAGCAGCGACTTCACCGAGGAAACGATGGTCTTTTCCTCGTTGTAGGCGGGCACGAGGATAGACAGGGGCCGATAGAACATCCCGTTGAGCACGTTGTCGATGCTCTGGCTCGTGACGGCATTCAGATAGTTGCGGATGTCACGCAGGGAGATGATGGTGAACAGGGTGTAGAACCCGTTCAGCACGATGAAATAAATGAAGATCACCGGCTGGATCGCCAGCAGGAAGGCAACGATGTTATGAAGCATAGATGAGCCTCTTCAGCACGTATTGAGAAACATCGCGCACGAACCGGTCCTCGCTCCGGGTTGCATCCACGAGGACTTCGAGCCCCGCCTCTCCCATTCTGGAGAGAGAGAGTGCGGAATTAATCCGCACGTGGTAGCTTTCGTCGTGGAGCAGCTGCCGCAATGAACCCACGACTGCCGGGGAGTAAAGGTGGGCACTCTTGGCGGCAACGCCTCTGATTCGCCAATCGGTATCCCGGAGGCATTCGCTCAGAAGCACCTCCGTGTCCACCGCCGAAAAACGCTGCAGAGTGCGAATGCAGGCGATCCGCATCTCGGCCACTTCGTGGAAGCGGCGGAAGCAGTCAGCTGCAAGATCCTTGGCGATGAGGAACATCTCGCTGCCGCACGCCTGGATGATATCCCGCTTGAGAATGACCGGCAGCGCTTCGTCGTCCATGAGAAATGTGAACAGTTCCAGCAGTTCCTGCTCCTGATCCCGCTCACGGAACGCACGAATAATATTCGTGTAAATATATTCGTTGAACTTGGCTGACATGAACAGGGGATCTTTCAGGACGCGATTGATGAATGGCACGTCGTCACGGTCGGCAATCACGCTGAGAGCCCAGACGAGCTTGGGAATGATCCGCGTATCCCTCTCGGTATCGAGCAGTGAACGAAACAGGGGCTTCAGCTCGGGAAAGCCGAAATAGCCGAGTTTCTCGACCGCCACATACCTCTTCACCCACGAGCGGGACCGGACGCGAGCCCGGTAATAGGCATCAATGCCCAGTTCGCGGATGAAGCATCGCACGCTGGCGGCCATGGCGCCGGAGACGTTCACGAGCATCGTGGCAAACACGGCGCCAAGAGCATCGTACTCCAGTGCCGTGGTCGGCTTCGGGATCGCAAGGGTTGGTTCATAGCATTTGTGCGTCAGCTCTTCGAGATACCGCTCCTTGAGAGCAGCAAGGCGGCGGGTGCGCCTCTCCACGTAAACCTTGTGAAACAAAAGGGTCAGGAAAAGACCGAGTGTGACGACAAAGAGCAGGATATTCACCGCAACGATGAAATCCCTGATCATGCCGGTAGTTAGCAGATGCAAGTAAAGCTCGACCATGTCTCAGATGCCCCCTGAACTGCTAGCCGTTGCATGGAAAAATTGAAAATATTAGTAAAATTCTTCTCAGGATGCAACTCAAACCACTGTTCATCCACCGGCCTGAGTCATTGACAATCCCTGAAGATTCCTGTTTAACTGAAGCCATGAATAAAAAACGATCTCCCAAAACCGTACTCGCAGCCGGCCCCTCCTCCAAACGAGGTGATCTGATCGAGCTTGCCGTTACCGCCCTCGACGAGGATGGAAACGGTATCGGCACCCATGACGGTACCAACGTCCATGTGATAGGGGCTTTACCTGATGAACGGGTGCGGGCTCGCCTTACCCACGTGGGCAAAAGGCACCTCCACGCAGAAGCGGTCGAGGTGCTCACCCCATCGCGGGCAAGACTTGCACAGCCCTCCTGTAAAAGGGCCGGCAGTTGCGACGGCTGTCCGCTGATCGTTATGCATTATCCGGACCAGCTAAACTGGAAGCGCACCTTCACCGAGCGTCAGATCCGCCGCTACCAGACGTTGGGCGCTGCGGAGGTGCTGGCGACACTTCCCTCCCCCAATCAGCTTCACTATCGCAACTCGGCGAAACTGGTGGTTTCTGGGACGTTCCGCCGCCCGGTGATCGGCATTTACCGACGCAACAGCCATCAGGTCATGGATATCGGCACATGCCCCCTCCATCATCCTCTTATCAACCGAGTCGTTACAGCCGTGAAGGAGGGAATCGCCAAGTGCAAGGTCCAGGTCTACAATCCGCGGACCGGAAGCGGCCTTCTCCGTTATCTGGTGGTACGGATTTCGGAACGGACGGGCACGGCCATGGCGGTGTTTGTCACGGTCGAGCGCAACTACAATGAAATCCACCACCTGGCGAAGCACCTGCAGCAGAGCGTCCCCCAGGTCGAGGTAGTTGTTCAGAACGTCAACTCATCGGAGGGGAATGTCATCCTCGGACAGCGGGACTACTTTCTGACCCGCCAGCATGCCCTTACGGAGGAGTTGGGCGGCATCCGCTTCACCATTTCACCCCGGTCCTTCTTTCAGGTAAACAGCGGCGGGGCCCGGATCATATACGAGACGGTCCGCCAATGGAGCAGCCTGACCGGCAAGGAGTCCGTTGTCGATCTTTACTGCGGCATCGGTGGCATCGCACTCTTTCTCGCGGGCACGGCCCGCGAGGTTCACGGCATTGAAGTTGTGGAAGCGGCGGTAAACGACGCCGAAAGCAACGCCCGGCTGAACCGCATCCACAACTGCAGCTTCGAGGCGGGTGATGCAGCCGAACTGATTGAGGAACTCGTGGAGGAGGGTGAACGTCTTGACCTGGTCGTACTCAATCCACCGCGAAAGGGATGTGACGCTGGCGTTCTCAATAAAGTCGCCGCAGCCGGACCTGCGCGGATAGTCTACGTTTCCTGCGCCCCTGCCACCCTCGCCCGCGACCTGGACATCCTCGCCGGCCTGGGGTATGCCACCCTCCGGGTGCAACCCGTCGACATGTTCCCCCAGACCCCCCACGTGGAGAACATAGCCTTGCTTGTCAAGAAGTTGCCGCGCAATGACCGGCTTGAGTCGCCGGCCAAAGAGCGCAGCCGTCCCCGGGCCAGCCACAAGGCAAAAGGGGGAGCCGTCTGAACGGCCCCCCCTTTTGGGAACATCGACAATGCAGCTTTCCGGAAATGCTGTTATTTTCTGAGCACCTTCACGACCGAAGAGAAGTCTTCCTCACCCCGCCCGTCCTTGACGCCCTGCTCATAGGTGGCGCAGGCCACCTTGGCTGCCGGCAGTTCCAGACCCAGTTTTTCAGCCTTTTCCAGCACCAGCTCCAGTTGTTCGTGCACGTATTTAAGGGCCAGATTCCGGGTGAAATCACCACGGGCAATGCTGCGCCCCTTTGAGTGGAAGAGGGGCGAGGCCACTCCGCCCGAATCGAGCACTTCAAGAATCCGGTCAGCGGTAAATCCAAGCTTCTCTCCGAACACGATGGACTCGGCAAGGGCTTGCATGAGTTCGGCCTGGACCAGGTTCACCACAAACTTCATCCGGGTAGCGTCTCCGATGCTTCCCACATGGATGATATTCAGCCCAAAGAAGGAGAACAGTTCGCGGCAGCGCCCGACCAGCGAGGGATCCCCTCCCGCCAGGATGGTCAACAGGCCGTTGGCGGCATGCTCCTTGGTTCCCCACACCGGCGCGTCAAGGAACATGACGCGATGCTTGGCGGCCTCATCGGCCATCTCCATGGTGCTCGTCAGAGAGTGGGTTCCCATGTCGACAAGGATCGTGCCGGGGTCAATACCCGCGAAAATCCCGTCAGGACCGTAGATGTCGGGACGAAGCCGCTCTTTCTCGGGACGGATGTGGATGACGATATCCCTTCCCTTGGCAACCTCACGGGGCGTGGCTGCTCCCGTGGCGCCCAGGGCCGCCAGATCAGCAACCGCTGCCGGGTCAGAATCATAAACCGCCAGTTCGTAATTCCCCTTCAAGAGGTTGGCAGCCATGTGCCGCCCGACCGTACCCAACCCCAAGAAACCGACTTTTCTCAGCATATAATGCCTCCTGGTTCGCATGATAAAACACTGTCACGGATGGTTCACAATAGTACATGCTCTTGTGCGCCGAGACAATAGTCCAGTTTAAAAAATACGGCACATCAAACTGAAAAAAAGATACCGTTAAATGTTTCCATCGGCAAATGATTTTCGTACATTACCGGCTCCGCGGCACTATCGATGCTTCGCAACCCCTACGCAGTCGCACCATTGGGCAAGGACACAAGTTGAACAGCGGGGGGAAACGGGAGTGCAGTGATTCTGGCCAAAGGTAACAAGGTAGTCGTTAATGACCAGCCAATAGCGATGCGGAAGGATACGACGCAGAGAAAACTCCGTTTGCTCAGGAGTCTTGGTCCTGATGTATCCCCAGCGGTTGCAGATTCGGTGGACGTGGGTGTCGACGCAGATTCCCGGCTTCCCGAAACCGAGAGTGATCACCAAGTTTGCCGTTTTGCGCCCGACCCCCTTGAATGCGAGAAGCTCATCGAGTTCATCGGGAACTCCGCCGTCGTACCGTTCCAGAAGAACACGGCAGATTTCGAGGATCTGTTCAGCCTTGGTGTGGTAAAAACCCACAGGATAGATAGCCTTCTCGATGTCGTCCTTTGACAAACGCACCATTGCGGCGGGTGTATCCGCCAGAGCGAAGAGACGCTCCGATGCCGGTCCGGTAGTCCGGTCCTGGGTGCGCAGCGACAGGATGCAGGAGACGAGGACCTTGAAGGGATTGCCCTCCCGCTGCGAAACGATGGTAACGGCGGGGGACGGCCACTGTTTCACGGCCTCAGCCAAGCCGGCCATGACGACGTGGATATCGCTTTCTTTCATGAAAATCCCCGGTTCCTGAAGATGCGCATCAGAAGTACACCCAGGATCGACAGCGATATTCCCACGCAGAAAAAGAGATACCCAAGGGTTCTTCCGTCTCCCCATCCGAAGAAATCACGGCCTTCCATGAACCCGATCAGGTACAGCCCTGCAAACGTCAACACCCCGCCGAGCACATACAGCCCCATCGCCACGACCGCCAGAGCGATCCCCTTATCCTTGACCATTAAAATCTCCCTTTCCCTCCATGCCTGGCCCAGCCTGCAACCGGGCATTCTATCGGAATGGACCAATCATGGCAACGTCAATGTGAAAACACTCCCATGTATACATTAGTCCCTTGCCAAGGCTGTCATGGCGTGGTTTAGTTGACAGAGAGGGTAACACACCATGAAACTGATCGATCTTCACGTTCACTCATACCATTCCGACGGAGTTCTTGCCCCGGCCGTCCTGGTCGCCATGGCCGCCGAGCGAGGGCTGGCATCGCTCGCCATTGCCGATCACGATGCCGTTGACGGCATTGACGAGGCCGTGGCGGAAGGCGTGCGGCTCGGCGTCGACGTCATCCCCGCCGTGGAGCTTTCCGTTGAACTGGGACGCTTCAGCGACCTGCACATTCTCGGCTACTGCATTGATCACCACGATCCAGCCTTTCGCGATAAACTCGCCGGCTTCAGGTCCGCGCGCGACAACCGGGGCAAGGCGATCCTCGAAAAGATCAACCGCCGGCTGCTCCACTCCCGCAAGGCGCCCCTTTCCTATGATGAGGTCCTTTCCATGGCCGGCGGCGCCGTGGGTCGGCCTCATATCGGCCGCGTACTGGTCGATAATGGGTATGCGCGGGACATGGAAGACGCCTTTCGGCGCTATCTGATCCCCTGTAACGTACCGAAGCGTTACATGCCGGCCGGCGAGGCAATTGCCGAAATCCGCCGCATTGGCGGCGTGTCGGTGTTAGCGCACCCCCCGACCATTACCGATGACCGGCGCCGGTTGCGACAGGTTGTCGAACAACTGGCGCAGCTGGGGCTTGACGGACTCGAAGTGTTCAACAACCTCTGCTTCAAGGACGACATGCTCTACCTCGAACGCCTCGCCGAGGAATTCGGGCTGCTGATGACGGGAGGATCCGACTTCCACGGCTTCGAGGACGACGTGGAGCTGGGGCGCGGCCGCGGCGGTCTTGCCGTTGCCCACAGCTTGGCGGAAAAAGTAAAAGAACTGGCAGCGCAACGAAAACACTCCCACGCCTGACAACCGGCATCACGGGTGACGCCCATGGCCGACGCACGGGAAGTTCTCGAAATCATGAAAGAAGTTGCCAAAACCAGAATTGCCATGCTGCGGGACGGCACGACATTCCATCAGGGAGACAAACGCGCCTACTTTCTCCAGCAATACGAGGAAAAGCTCGCACAAATCGAACACCTAATCCGCAGGATCAGCATCCGCATCGTCGGCCCGGACGAAACAAACCGGCCGCGCCCGACCAAGTGACAGACTCCAGCAAAAAAGCAGTGGTCGTTACACGTTCCACACGCTCAGACCCGAATCACCTCAATCCGAGTCGCCGTCCGTATCGGAGGCATCCTCGCCCGGCTGGTGGCGGTATTTCACCTCAAGGGCGAGAAACGGCCCCACAATAGCATCGAACAAATCTCGGCCACAGGACACGCGGTCGATCCTGCCATGCTCCAGGTAACCATAATAGCGACAGCCACCGAAGCAGAGGGGCAGATAGGCGCAGCTCAGGCATTCCTCGTTCTTCCAGGCCCCAAGGCCATGGCTGGCGGCATGATCAGACAGGCCGTCATCAAGACTGCCCGCCGCAAGCCCTTCAATGCCGATAAAGGCGGGACAGCGGTAGAAGGTCCCATCATGGTTCACAATGAGTGAGTCCTCAGCCTCAATGGCGCAGTAATGAGGTGAAAGCCCCGGTGCGGGGAATCCTCGGCGCAGCAGCTCCTCACGGATAAAAAGGGTGGCATCCTTGAGCCAGGGTTCATTCACCGACGCGCACCCCCCCGTAAACTCGGGGAGTGCCCGATTCTCTCCCGCCGACATGACCGCGTTGAACCGAACGAGAGCGAGCCGCTCCGGACCGAGGCCCTCTGCCACGAGCAGATCGAAGAGGCGCGGATATTCCCGGTAGGTTTCGGGAGTGAAGTTGCCACCGATCTCCAGGGCTATGAGATCCGCAACGGCCTTGAGGTTGGCGAAAATGACGGAAAAACTCCCCTCCCCTCCCACAAACGGCCGGGCCGCATCATGGATATCCGGAGGACCGTCGAGAGTAACCGTTGCACCGACAAGACCCAAGGGGATGAGTTCCTCTACCAGTTCCCGGGTCAGGAGCGTTCCGTTGGTGGTCAGGGAGAAACTGAAGGACAGGCCTCGGGCATCCATCACTTTCTTCAAGGGACGGGCAATACGCCGTATGGTGGGGACGCTCAGGAGCGGTTCGCCGCCGTAGAACCTGAGCGACAGCGATCTCCCCTCGGCAACGGGCCCTGAAACGAGATAGGCCACCAGGCGATCCGCCGTGTCGTCGTCCATGAAATGCGCGCCCCTCCTGTTTCCCTCGAAACAGTAAGAGCAGGCCAGGTTGCAGCTCAGGTTCAGGATGATCAGGGCGGCAAACGATCGGCTCGCACGGTTGCTTTCATCAACAAAGGAGCACATTTCCTGCTGCTCACTGTCGTGATCGGGCACGAGAAACCCCAGTTCGGCCAGGGTCTGCTCCTCGTCGGCGTCGAGCCCTCCGGCACCGATGGCAGCAAGCAACTCATCATCCACCAGGATGAGCGCTCCTCGCTTGGCGGAAAACAGGATGGACGTGCCCGGCCGGTCCGGGCAGGGAGTAATAATCACATGGCGCGATAAGACCATGAATCACCTCATTGGGCAATTTCGCCGCCAACAATGCTGTGGGACGGCACGGGTTCACCAAAAGAAAAAGGGGAGATTGCTCTCCCCTTTTTCCAGTGAATCAAGGCTTGACTCTCAACTACACTGTTCTCCCGAAGATGATGATACAAATATATCCGGGTTGGTTCGGGTTCTTGACTGATCCTGCGTTGAGGACGGCAATGCGAGATGACTTTTTCATGTCTGTTGACTCCTCCCTCCTGGATAGTAGCACGGCGCTTTGAGCAAAAGTAATTGTAAACACACCAGCATGTCAACAAATAATTTTCAATAACATACGAGTAGCACTCCCTAAATTACCACACATTATCAAAAATCGAACCGTATCCCTCCCTCGAACCAGCGGCAGGGGTTTTTGAGGGTGGCGTCAACATACTGTGAACCATTAAACAGATTGCGGCCAGCTAGGAACAACTCCACACTGTAACGTTCATCACGATAGATATTTCGGGCAACATTCAGATCCCAGACCATTGAGGTATAGCTACCTTGGATGAAATCAGGAGCATTCCACCAGATGTAGCGCCCCACAAGGTTCGCCCTTGTACCCTTTAAGTCATCGAACTGTATGGTTGTATTGACCGTCTGCCGAGCCGCCGAGGGTATTCGCTGATGCGTGTTCCGATCTTTCGAATCCACAAAGGTATAACCGGCTCCCAGCGTAGTGTACATAAAAGGAATGGTCTTGACCTCGATCTCCATACCCTGTCGGCGCTGCTTTTCTCGATTTTCATACCGAAACTGCCCATCTGACAAAATGGTAGCAACAACAGCATCAGAAACATCATGCAGAAAAAAAGTAGACTTGAGCCACAGGTAGCGCAGGAGCGATGTCTCGAAGCCTGCCTGCCAGGAAAGAACCTTTTCCATCTTAAGGTCGGGGTTAGGGGCCAGGGCAAAGCCATCACCGACAGTGTAAATAACGGGAGGGACCGTGAACCCCCTCGCCAATGCGCCACGTAGCACCGTATGTTCACCAATGCCCCAGGTCACCCCAAGACTGGGGCTCAGAAAGTCCCCATTGGTGGTCGTGTGATCAAAACGGATGCCCGGGGTTATGGTCAAAGGCCCAAACACAATGGTGTCGTTGGCAAAGATTGCCGATTTTGCAATATGTGAACGGACAGAAGACCGTCCAATTCCAGAGCTCTCCTGTTCCAGCCTGAAATCACCCCTGTCAAACTCCGCCCCGACAGTCAGGCTGTGGTCACCGGTACGCCAGACAAGCTTGGTTGTGGCTCCGAAGGAACGGTCATCCAGCAGCGAGGCATCAACGAGTCCGGTGTCGAGACCATTGCGAAACTGGTCATATTCCAGCCACTGGGAGCGGAGCGAAAGGTCCCAGTCGATCCGCTCGGTAAGGGGGAGCGAGATTGAGAGCGTCGTCAACAGATTGTCGAACGTATTGTCATAGGACGTTCGAGCAACGGGGTCCATTTGGTCGCCGCGGTCGCCGGCGCTGTAGCCGAGAGAGAAGCGTAGATCTCCGCCGTCGGGCAACTGGTGGGTCAGCTTCAGATATGCCCGGTCGGTATCAACGCTGTTGTGGGGAAGGAGTCCGTCGGAGTGGAGCTTGCCGCCCGAGAGATAATAGCCGAACGATCCCACCGTGCCGGTGAGTTCGCCCCGGTAGTCGCCGGTGAACCGCTCACCCAGAGACGCCGACACCATGCCGGCCGCGGCCCTGTTCTCCTCGGGGGACTTGGTGATGACGTTGATGATGCCGCCAAGGGACGACCCCCAGGAGGTGGAGGCTGGTCCTTTGATGATCTCGACCCGCTCGATATTCTGCACCGGGATAGCGCCCACATCGGCAAAGTTTGAAGAGGTACTGGTCTGCGAGACCCCATCGATCAGAACGAGTACCTGATTGGGGTTCGACCCCTGGATACCGGGGAAGGCGAGACTGCCGGGACCACCCCGCCAGTCTTGCTGGACACCGGTTATGGTGACCAGAACGTCTGCCAGGGTATGGGCATTCAGGTTCCTGATTTCTTTGGCGGTAATGACGGTAATGTTTTCGGCCACCTGAGAGACGGGCTTGGGGTCCCGGGTGGGGGTCACAACCAGTTCCTTGTCCTCGTAAAACATCTCGAGGACTCTCATCTCCTCGTCGGCCTGGGCCCAGGCGTACCCTCTAAAGCCTGTCGGGGCAAGCAGTACCGAGAGGCCGAGCAATCCGATCACGGGAGTAAGGTTTCGTCTTCTGTTCTCAATAAGTCGAATGTCCATCCGCCCCCCAGCCCTGGAACGGGATATGCGTTACCTGGTATCGCGCTTTGCGGTTTCAGCTATGCAAAAAAAATTCCGATCCAGGCTCGGCGGCCATCTGCCGTCGTATCCGCTGTCATCAGCAGAAATCATAAGATTAATAACAATTCAAAATTACTGGCTTATCACCTCACCATGTGGTACAAAATTGATCGATTACTGCATTTTTTACGCAAAATGGCACTGAAATGGCAAAATAACTCCATGCGGACTGTTCAGCCAGGGGGTATACCTCTTAAGACCTCACAGATATCGGTATCAAATGAGAGTCTGGCGCATTGAATCTGCGCAAAAACATTGTCAAACAAATGACACACGCAGCCTTTGAACTGCTGCGTCTTTGACGTTTGCCCCGGAGGCCCCATACAGATGGCCAACACGTTATCGAAGCACTGGGTGCTGGGCAAGTCACAGTATACACCATATTGCTCTGCGTCGCTCAACCTAACAGAATCATTACTTTTTGTCTACTAGAACCACATGACCAGAATAATTCTTCTCATTCTCGCAATCATCCTTTTGACCGAGCCCTGTAATGCGGCCCAGAAGGTTTTCGTGCTTCAGAGCGTGAGAGTAGCCCCCTATGAAGAGGCTCTCCGGGGGGTGAGAAGCGTTGTGAGCGGGACCATCAAAAGGGTCGTTATCTCGGAAATGGAAGGGGTCGATGTGGCGCGAATGGTGCGCGACGAGCGCCCGGACGTGATTCTGGCGATCGGGGCAGAGGCCCTGACCAGGGTAAAGCGGGTCAAGGACACCCCCATCGTCTACCTGATGGTTCTCGATCCCCAGAACACCCTCACCGCCGGCGACAACCTGACCGGCGTCAGCATGAACGTCCCGCCCGAACGGCAACTGGCGGCACTGCAGAGCCTCATGCCGCGACTGAGGAAAATAGGAATTCCCTACAATCCCTCCCGGTCCGGCGTGCTTGCGCGCAAGGCCCAGGCCGCGGCCCGCTCGATGGGGATCGAGCCGGTCGCCCGTGAACTCCGCTCTGCCCGTGATGTGGTCCCGGTGGCGGAAGGACTGAAGGGGGAAGTGGACGCTATCTGGATGCTTCCCGACACCACGGTGGTGACTCCCGAAAGCATAGAATTTCTCCTCCTTTTCTCACTCACCAACAGAATTCCCATTCTGACGTTTTCAGACAAGTACGTGCAGATGGGCGCCATCATGGCGCTCGACATCGACCCCTACGACCTGGGGAGGCAAGGCGGGGACCTGATCAGGCGAATACTGTCGGGTGCTCCGGTGGAGCAGGTCCAGCGAGTCGAACCCCGCAGCATGGTCATGACGGTTAATGCGAAAGTTGCGCGTAAACTCGGTCTGACACTATCCGAAGAGGCCCTGGGAAGGGCCAGGGTAATTCGATAGGAGAGACCATGGGCATGCACGACACGCTAAAACAACGGCACGACAGTCTTGGTCTCAGGTTTTTCCTCCTCTTTGCATCAACGATCGCCGTTATATCCATATCGTTCACCGTTCTGTTTTACCAGCAGCAGCGACGCATACTTCGGGAAAACGTCACCCATGAGGGTCAGATTCTCGCACGCCTCCTGGCCCACAACGCCCGGCTGGGCGTCTTTGCGGAGAACGGCGAACTACTCAAAGACCCGGTGGAGGGCATTCTGCAGCATGATGGGGTACTTTTCGTCTCGGTCATTTCAGCAGCCGGCACCCCCATCAGGGAGCAGGCCCATGAAAAGATGCTCAAGACTCCGGAAAGGAAAATACCCAACTGGAGTGTGCATTTCAGCGATACACGCTCAAGTAGAGTCCCCCACACCTTCGAGGAAGCCGAGCTTTTCGAGTTCTGGGCGCCGATCGTCTCCATCGCTCCGTTCCAGAGCACCGATGCGCTGATCCTAGGACACGAGGCGCAGGGCAAGGAAAAGATCCTGGGGTATGCCCGTATCATTGTGGACAAACACCCCCTCAAGCGACGTCTCGACACGCTTTTGCTCATCTGCAGCACCCTTACCGGCGGATTCCTGGTATTGAGCACCATTCTCACGTATCTTGTGGTACGCCGGATCACCAATCCGCTCGACCGACTCACTGTCGGCATTAAGGCATTGGAGCAGGGTGGCGCTTTCGTCCCGGTAAAGGTCGAGCGCAATCACGAAATCGGACGTCTGGCCAATGCCTTCAACCATATGGCGGAGACGCTTAAAAAGCGCGAAGCGGAGAAAGAACTGCTGGCCGAAGAGCTGCGTCACGCCCAGAAGATGGAAGCAATCGGTACCCTTGCAGGAGGGGTGGCCCACGACTTCAACAATATCCTTACGGCTATCGTCGGCTTCGGCACGCTCCTGCAGCGCAGTCTGAACAAAGATAACCCCTACCAGATTTATGTGGACCAGATACTTAACGCTGCCGATCGCGCCACGACGCTGGTAAAACGGCTGCTGGCCTTTGGCCGCAAACAGGTTATCACGCCCCTCCCCACTGATTTGAACGGGATCATCCAGAGTATCGAGAAACTTCTGGCCCGCCTCGTGAGCGAGGATGTGGAGTTCAAGGTATCTCTCTTCAACGAACCTCTCGTCTGCCATGTGGATTCAGGACAAATAGACCAGATACTCATGAATCTCGTAACCAATGCCCGCGATGCCATGCCGTCAGGAGGGACTCTCACGCTGACGACCGATGCGACGGTTCTGAACGAAAATTCCTTCAGTTCGCTGGAACAGTGCCGGCCGGGACGTTATGCCGTTCTGACCGTCAGCGACACGGGCCTTGGCATGGACCAGGAGACAAAAGAGCGGATTTTCGACCCCTTCTTCACAACAAAGGAGGTTGGAAAAGGCACTGGTCTCGGCCTGTCGATGGTATATGGCATCGTGCGACAACATGAAGGGTTCGTCACCGTTGATTCCGAACCGGGCGCCGGCACCACCTTCCGCATCTATCTTCCGATCGTGGCATTGACGGCGAGACATGAAGAGGAAGCACCACCGATCGTGGCAAAGGGGAACAGGGAAACCGTCCTGCTGGCGGAGGACGACAAAGCGGTCAGAAAGCTTTCCCGTCACGTGCTCGAACGTAACGGTTACGAGGTAATTGAAGCAGCCGATGGAAACGACGCGGTCAAAAAATTTGCCGAGTCCGTCAACAAGATCGATCTCGTCCTGCTCGACGTGGTGATGCCCGGCAAGAACGGCCAGGTTGCCTTCGAGGAAATGAAACGAATCCAACCAGCTATCAAAGCCCTCTTCATCAGCGGCTACACCAAGGACATCATCGGCAGCAAGGGTTTCCTGGCCGAAGATATCAATTTCATCGCCAAACCGGTCAAGCCTGATCAACTGATCGCACGAGTACAGGAAGCATTGAAGAGCTGAACGAGTCCCTAAGCAGCATCCGTACACAAAAAAGCCCGCCGAAGCGGGCTTTTTTGTACATTCCCTCCATCTGAGGAGAGCTGTTATTTCTTGCCATCCATGAGGACAACCGTTCCGTCATCAAGATCGTATTTGGCCTTCACGATCTTCAACGTACCTTCCTTGACGAGGTGCCGGATAACGGGCGATTTTTTGGTCAGACTGGCAGCAACGAGATCGAGATTAGCATCGGTAGCGGCCTCAACAACTTCAGCCTTCGACTTGCCTTTTCCTTCCTTAAGGGCTTTTGCGGCGGCAGGAGCAATGGTCTTGACAATGGATCCGATATTGCCCTCCGCCTTTCCCTTGGCCTCAACGGTGGCAGTCACCGCACCACAGCGCTCATGTCCGAGGACCATGACAAGGGGCGATCCGATATGTTCAGCCGCATACTCGATGCTGCCAAGGACGACCGGGTCGGGAATGTTACCCGCCACGCGAACCACAAATATTTCACCCATGGTTTTATCAAAAATAATCTCGGGCGGAACACGAGAGTCTGAGCACGAAAGAATTATCGCGTAAGGTTTTTGCCCCTTGGCCAATGATTCGCGCTTGGCGGTGTCGCTGGCGCTGCACGTTTTCATCTGCCCCGCCACATACCGCTTGTTGCCGTCCATGAGCTGTTGCAGAGCCTCGTCCGCCGTTACGCCCACGCCACCGGATCCGAATGCCAGAACAGCGGAGATAGCCACCGCGCCGGCGCCCAAAAACATCCCTCTGACCATGGAACTTCTGTTCTTCATGCCGCTCCCTCCCTGGATGCAATGATTTGTAATCATTAATTATCAGCCCCACATTGCCATGTCAATCACGAAATTCCACCCAAGATGGATCAGCAGCACCTGCCCCCCCTGCTACCGACAACACCGGCCAGCCACTCATTGATCATCCCCGATGCGCAGCCTACCCCGGCATCCACACGGATCGCACTTGCAGGGCAATTCACCGCGCAGGCCCCGCACTCCATGCAGTCGTCACGTGCGACAACCTCCGCCTTTGAGCCTTCCAAACGAAATACCTGATGCGGGCAAACCTCAACACACATGCCGCAACCAACGCATTTCTCTCCGATAAACTCCAGGGTGGCGACATTGGCAAGATACTGGAAACCGATCATGCTACCTCCCGGTCAAGATAACAGGAAACTGCCGAACAGCCATGACGTGAGCCCTGCCACGAGCGCGGCGGTCATGACGGGAAGGGCGACCCGCATCTCCTTCTTGACACCCGAACGCGAGGTAAAGGGCGTACTTCCGGTAAACGTCAGGGCGAGGAATGAGCAGACAGCGGGGGTAATGAAAAAGAGCGCTGCGACCTCGTGAAGAGAGACCATGCCGCGCCCGGACCAGACAAGGAGAGCCGCGAGCAGCAGGCCGAGCGAGGCCCCCTTCACAGCAAAGCTTCGGCCGGGAAGCCATGGCAGCAGAAGTGGAGCGCCAACGGCTCCGGTCGCGATCGTCGCCCCCCAGGCGATAGCCGCGGGAACCGCCCTCTCTGGAGAGAATGCCCCATCCGAAAATCCCGCGGCCAGCACAATCAGAGCCATGACAGGCAGCCCCCATTTACAGGCGGCAACCAGCTCGATGGGGGTGAGAACAAGCCGTTCGACAGTTGTGAACGTGAGCTGCCGCATGGCAGACGTCGCGATCATGCCGTTATCCAGATATGCCGGCAGGTCTGCGGCCCGGATAGTGGCATACCTGACCTTAAAGCCAGTGCGCTGTCGCACCAGATGGGCAGCCACACCGGGAGCCCCCAGCATTGGCAGCAGCAGCGTGCGGTGATTCACTATCCGCGACAAACTGGTGAGGCCGACTCGCTTGACGATCTCATCGGTGCCGAAGGTCCCCTTGCCGGCGGCGCACCAGACATTAATGCCGTGGGTTTCCAGAACCAGAAGCCAGATGTCTCTGCCGGCCAGCTCCCACCGGACACTATCGTAGCTCATCTTGTAGTTGGCAGTGACCACCACCGGGGTCCCGGGGCCGGGAGCGCCAATGGCGTACAGACCGGGCGGCACCAAGTACGACATGCGTCCGATACCCCAGCGTGCCTGCCAGGCTCCGAGGGTATCGCGCATCGCCAGTTGCGTGGAGATGACCGGCACGCGCCCCGCCGGGGTATCGAGCCAACGAAGAAAACCCGGCACATTTTCGTTAATGGTCCCGCTGACCGCAGGCGTCTTTGGACCTCAACAGGGGGGGCGATCCACGTCGGGACCGGGCTGACTCATGCCTCTTCCTCCAGCATCGTATCATTGCTTCGCACTACTGTTGTACCCATGGACCGTTGCTCCGCATGTAGCCATCAACGATCGTTGAGCCTGACACCGAGCCGCCCGGCAAGATCATCGATAAACTGACGGGCAGAGCGTCCCGACCGGCTTCCACGGTACATGGCCCACAGATGCGCTTCTTTCCGGAGCGCCTCCCGCTCCATGGGAAGAGCGAATTTTTCCGCATATCGCTCAACGATGGACAGATATACGTCCTGGCTGAACGGATAGAACCCCAGCGCCATGCCGAACCGGTCGGCCAAGGAGAGCTTTTCGGACACGGCCTCTTCGGGGTGGATCTCGCTGCTGAGATTATCCTCCATCCGCTCGGGAAGCAGGTGGCGACGGTTAGAGGTGGCATAGAACAGGATATTCGTCGGCTTTGCCTCGATGCTGCCTTCAAGAAGAGCCTTGAGCTCCCGGTATCCTCCCTCCCCTTCGCCGAACGAGAGATCGTCACAGAAAAGGATGAAGCGCCGCGGCACCGATCTCAGGGCTGCAATGAGAGCCGGCAGGCTCATCAGATCGTCCCGCTGGACCTCCACGAGCCGCAGTCCACGGTCCGCAAACAGCCGGAGCATTCCCTTGACGCAGGTCGATTTGCCGGTGCCCCGCTCCCCCCACAGCAAGACGTTGTTGGCGGGGTAGCCGTCCATGAACTGGGCGGTATTCCGGATCAAGTCCTCGCGGACCAGATCAATGCCAACCAGATCGGCAGGATCGGGAAGATGGGGATGCGTCACCGGCTCGAACGTGCCTTGTTCACCCGACCGGCGCCAGCGGAAGGCAATGGCTCCGTCGAAAAAGGCCGGATCCCGGGGAAGAACCGGATCATGGCGGTCAATGATCCGTTCAAACCGTTCGAGCAGACGTTCAAGTCTGACGGCGAGATTACTCCAATCGGTGTCCATGGTTACTTGAGCCGCCCCTTTATTTTCTTGAATTCCGTCTCGTCCGTCAGATAGCGCTGGGGAGGAAGCTTGGCGATCTCGGCCTGCACCCGTTGAATCCGCTCCGACGTAAGGGGATGGGTCGAAAAGAACCGGGCCACGTTACTCTGGGTACCGCCGTCCATCGCGTTCAGCTTCTGGAAAAAGCTCGTCAGGCCGTTGGGGTTATATCCGGCCTTGTACATGGTCTCCACGCCGAGGAAATCTGCCTGGTTTTCGTATTCCCGGCTGTATGACATCATACCCGCCTTGCCGAAGAGTTGGCCGGCCAGCTGCGCCAACATGTTGGGGTTGTCCCCCAGGACAAGGGAAAGGACCAGAGAATAGCCATACTCCTGAGTCATCTGCCTAGTGCCGTGACGGGCGACCGCATGGTTGATCTCGTGGGCCAGGACGCCGGCCAGCTCCGTTTCGTTGTCAGCCGCCTTCAGCAGGCCCGTGTGCACATACACACGTCCGCCGGGGATGGCGAACGCATTGACGCTGTCATCCTTCACCACCTTGAAGACGTAGTCGAATTCCACTGCCCGGGCACCGGACAGCAACCGCTTGCCTACCTTGTCCACGTAACGCTGGACCTCCGGGTCGTTCACGGGTTGCTGCTGCTTTTCGATCTCCACGGCAAACTTGTTGCCCAATTCCTTCTCCTGCTCGATGGAGATCATGTTGAAACCCTTGATGTCGGTCATGCTCGTGGCACAACCGGCAAGGATACCCAGTGCCGCCAGCGGTCCAAGCAACCATTTCGCCAACTTCATAGCCATCCTCCTTGATCCGTTCACCACTGTTTCAACGAGCACTCCCGCTCCCAGGCGAGATAACCGTCCCCTTCGATGGCCCAGAATGCCTTGATCCGCTCTTCATAATAAGGAAGATCAGAGCACTCGCGGTCTATTTCCTCAAAAAAAGGTCCGTCCAGCAAGTCCCGCTCCAGCAGGAACCGGTAGAAAGCCCGCACGCCTGCCAGGTGGATCGCCAGCTCCCCGACGGAGGGTTCCACCGTATGAACGATGTACCAGTTGCCCCCGAACCGACGGACGATGCCCGGTTGATCGTCGAAGAGACTGCGATGCATGAACCCTATGACGAAATCGCGAACGAAATGGTCGGCCCCGCTGGCGAGCAGCGTGGCTTCCCGGGGATCAACTCCCTGTTCGAGCAGGGAAAAGTAGAACCGCGAGAGAAGCTTGCGGCAGAGGTTGTCGGCACGGATCTCGTCCTCCACCGAAGCGATGACGAAATCGGCCTTATCAATGACGAGCTCGCCTTCGAGCTCGGCGGCCGGTGAATAGTATGTTGTCATGCAACCACCTTTGCTTGTGTAAAAGATCAGACCCGCGGGTCAAGGGCGTCCCTGATTCCCTCGCCCAACAGATTGTAGGCCAGAACGGTCACCAGGATGGCTCCGCCGGGGAACAGCGAAAGCCACCAGGCGAACTCGATGTAGTCCTTGCCGGAGGTGAGGATGTTACCCCAGCTCGGCGTGGGGGGCTGGACCCCGATGCCGAGAAAAGACAGAGCCGATTCGGTGAGAATTGCGCCGGCCACACCAAGGGTGGCGGACACCAGGACCGGCGATACGGCGTTTGGCAGGACATGGCGGAGCAGTATCCGCACATCCGATGCGCCGAGGGCGCGGGCAGCCAGCACGAAATCACGCTCCCGCAGCGACAGGACCTCGGCCCGCACGAGCCGGGCCACTCCCATCCAGCCCGTGAGGCCGATGATGGCCATAATGTACCAGATAGACGGCTCCAGAAAGGCGATCACCGCGAGGATGAGAAAAAACGTGGGGAAGCAGAGCATGATGTCCACGAACCGCATGATAATCGTATCGACAAGCCCGCCGTAGAATCCGGAGACGAGACCGAGCACCGTGCCGATAACCACGGCGATGCCTACTGATACGAATCCCACCTTGAGCGAGATCCTGGCTCCGTAGATGACACGGGTAAAGACGTCCCGCCCCAGTTCGTCGGTCCCGAACCAGTGTTCGGCCGACGGCGGGAGCAGAACGCGGTAGGCGTCGATGGCGTCCGGGTCCCAGGGGGCGATGTAGGGAGCCAGGAACGAGATGGCAAAGAGCACCACCACAACCACGCCGCCGGCCAGGGCGAAACGGTTGCGCCGGAAACGTTTCCAGAAGACCGTATGGAACCAGCTGTCGCGGTAGGCCATCCCCTACCCCCTTCCGTGCCGGATGCGCGGATCGGCCATGGCATAGCAGACATCGGCCAGCAGGTTACCGATGAGCGTAAGGAACGCGCCGATGACGAGAATCCCCATGACAAGCGGATAGTCGCGGGCCATGACCCCTTGGTAGAAGAGCTGTCCCATGCCCGGGATGGCGAAAATCGTCTCGAAGATGACACTCCCTCCGATGAGCCCCGGCAGGGAAAAACCCAGAAGCGTGATGACGGGCAGCAGTGCGTTGCGCAGGGCGTGGCGGTAAATGACCACACGCTCGGACAACCCCTTGGCCCGGGCCGTGGTGATATAGTCCTGGCGGATCACCTCCAGCATGTTCGAGCGCATATAGCGCGACAGCCCCGCCAGACTGCCGAAAGTGGCCACGAACACGGGCAGCACCAAGTGCTTTACCATATCCGCGAACCATGCCAGGGGTGAAAGGTTCTCGCTCCCCAGGGAGTGGAGCCCCGAAATGGGAAGCCACCCCAGTTTCACCCCGAAAAAATACATCAGCAGCAGCGCCAGCCAGAAGGTCGGCACGGCGAACCCGAGAAAGACGAAGAGGGTTATTCCCTTGTCATAGATCGTGTCCCGGTGTGTGGCGGCAAAGATACCGATGGGGATGGCGAGACCGAATTCAAGGATCAGCGCAATGATGTTCAGGGAGAGGGTCACCGGTATTCTCTCGGCGATCTTGTCGGTCACCGGCCGGTTGTCCGGGGCGAAGGAGCGGCCGAAGTCGAGCTTAACGATGCGGCCGACCCAGGAAACGTACTGCTCATGGAGCGGCTTGTCGAGTCCGTAGAACTCCCGGAGCCGCTCGCGGGTTTCGGCGGTGATCTTGGGGCTCATGGCGGTCATCGCCTCCACCGGCTCCCCGGGGGCGAGCCGGATCACCACGAAGGTAATGAGGGTGATCCCGAACAGCAACGGGATCATTGCCAGGAGTCGCTTGAAGATGTAGGCGGCCATGTTAGTGCACCTGCTCTTCTTTCGGCACGTACCAACGGATGAAGTTGTACATGATGCCGGCCGGCGCGGGCTCGATTCCCCTGAACCGGGCGCTCACCGCCGGCAGGGCATCGGGGACGTACAAAAAGGTGTAGGGCTGCTCCTCGGCCAGAATCTCCTGGATGCGCCAGTAGCAGCGCCTGCGCTTCTCCTGGTCGAAAGTGCGGCGCCCCTCCTCGATCAGGCGGTCCACCTCATCGTTTTTGAAGCCGACGAAATTCAGTTCCTTGGGACCGGTCTTGCTCGAATGCCAGACATCGAAGAGATCGGGATCCTGGGGGATCGTCCACCCCATGATGAGGGCATCGAAATTCCGCTTGTCGATGAAATTGGTCAGGAGAGACGCCCACTCCAGCACCCGGATCTTCACGTCGATCCCGACCTTGCGCAGCCGGCGCTGGATGATCTGGGCGGTCTTGAGCCGCTGGTCATTGCCCTGGTTCGTCAGAATGGTGAAGCTCAGCGGCTTGCCGTCCTTCATCAGGATGCCGTCGGGCCCGGTTGCGCGCCACCCCGCCTCGGCAAGCAGTTGCCTCGCCCGCACCGGGTCATAGCCCGGGTCGCGCACCGTGGGATTGTAGGCCCAGGTCCCCGGCTTGAAGGGGCCCACCGCCACCTGGCCGAGCCCCAGGAGCACACCGTGAATGATCTCGTCCTTGCTGAGGGCATGGGCAATGGCCTGGCGCACGCGACGATCGGCAAAAAGCGGATTTTTCAGATTGTACCCCAGGTAGGTGTAGGCCGAGGCCGGATAGCGGTACTTGGCGAAGCGGGAACGAAACTCGGGGGTATCCGTCTGCCGGGCATACTGGACCGGCGAGAGTCCCATCAGGTCCACGCCGCCTGCCTTGAGTTCCAGGTACATGGTGGAATTGTCGGGGATGATCCGGTAGATGTAACGGTCAATGTACGGGCGGCCCTCGTAGTAGTCGTGATTGGATTCGAGGACGATCTTCTGACCGGCGACCCATTCCTTGAACCGGTAGGGCCCGGTTCCGACGGGACGACGGGAGAGTTCACTCTTGGTGATGTCCTTCCCTTCCAGCAGGTGAGCCGGGAGAATTCCCATCCCCCAGGAGGCCAACGCAGGGGCGAACGGCTTGGCATAGGTGACGCGAAAGGTGTAGGGATCGGGTGCCTCGGCGGTCTTGACCTGCTTGAAATCCTCGGCGTACGCAGTGGGGGTCTTCGGATCCACCGTCACCCGGTAGGTGTAGAGCACGTCACGGGAGGTGAACTCCACGCCGTCGTGCCATTTCACCCCCTTGCGGAGATGGAAAGTGATGGTGAGGCCGTCGGGAGAAACCTGCCACGACTCGGCCAGTTCCCCCTCCAGGTTCAGGTTCTTGTCGTAACGGACAAGGCCGTTGAAGATATTGCCCGCCACCTCGTGGGATGCCGAGTCGGACGCCAGCAGAGGAAGCAAGTTCGACGGTTCGCCAATGGTACCCACCACGATGGCGTCACCGTAAGCGGGCGTACCCGGTCCGCGCACGGCAGGGGCTCTCGCGCGGTCTTCGCCGCTGCACGATACGATCAACAGCAGGGCAAGAAGGCAGCCGATCCACCGGAACGTCATTTTTCCTGGCTCTCCCCCCTGACCTTGCGCTTCTTCTCGATGATATCCTTGCGGCCGGGCTCCGTTTCCAGGATCTTCCGGTAGAGTTCAAGGGCCTTGCGATGCTCGCGCCGGGCCGCATAGGCGTCGGCCAGATGCTCCATAATGGTGAGATCGTCGTCCACAAGCTTTGTCGCTCGTTCCAGGAGCGGCACGGCTTCATCATAACGCTTCAGCTTGAAATAGACCCAGCCGAGGCTGTCGAGGATGAAACCATCGTTGGGGCGGAGTTCAACCGCCTTTCTGAGATACTGCAACGCCTCGTCCAATTTTATGCCGAGCTCCGCATAGGTATACCCCAGGTAGTTCAGCGCCTGGGCATCATCCGGCGCGATGGTCAGCACCTTTTTCATCCGGGCGATGGACTCATCCTTGTTCCCCATCTTGTCGTAAAGGGTGCCCATGCGGAAGTGCAGGCGCGGATCGCCCCCGAAATCCCCTTCCACCGCCTTCAGCACCGCCAAGCCCTCGGTGTAGTGATCAAGAGACTCGTACAGACCAGCCAGATAGAGGTGAAGCTCCAGATGGCTCGGGTATGCGGCGATGGCATCCTTCAGGACGGCAATCCCCTTTTCGGGATTCCCCATATCCTTGTGGATGAACGCCATGTGCCCGACGGCCTCGAAATAGTTGAAGGAGCCGGGAGGTATCCGGCCGAACTCTTCGAGCGCCCGGTCGTACTCTTCCTTTTCCTCGAAGGCGGTCGCCAGATAGAAGCGGACTTGCAGGGCATTGGGCTCACGCTCCAGAATGTCCCGGAATTCGGCGATTGCCTCGTCGTACCGCTCGCTCTCCATGTAGATGAGACCGATCTTGCGTGACGTCTCCAACCCGCCGATCCCCTTTTCCTTGAGTCCCTTGAGGAGGGGAAGCGCCTCATCATACTCCTGCTGCTGCAGGTAAATCTGAACCAGATGCTGCAGGACGTTCAGATTGTAAGGATTGATATCCAGCAGGCTCTTATAGGTAGCGACGGCCTCATCGTGGAGCCCCATTCCCTCCTGGACGATCCCCAATTCGATGATGGCCTGCTCAAAGTCCGGCTTCAGTTCAATGGCCTTCTTGTAATAGTTGGCGGCCTCCTTCTGGAGCTTCATCTGGTCGTAAGCCTTGCCCAGGTAATAGTAACCGAGGGATGATTCGGGCTTGACCTTAACGAGGGACTTGAGCGTATTTACCGCCTTCTCGTACTCGAACAGCTTCAGGTAGGATACGGCCAGATGAATGTAGGCCTCTTCCCGAGACGGATCGAGCTCGATAGCCTTTTCCAGATGGGGAACCGCATCTCTATCGCGCTTGAGACTGGCCAGAATGGCACCGGCCAGCAGTCGGGCCTGACGGTACGAAGGATCGAGCCTGATGGCATTTTCACACGCCTTGAGTGCGTCTTCGGCCCGCCCCGTCTTCATGTAGATCTCAGCAACCGCAGTGTGGAGATATGCTGAGCCCGGATCTGCTTCGATGGCACCGTTGAGCAGCGTCAGGGCTCCGTCCACGTCCCCTTCCAGCAGCTGCAGCCGCGCCCTGGCGAAAATATACAGGGCGCGCGACCCGGCAATGTCAACAGTCGGCTTGAAACTCGCCTCATTGACGGGCAGCGCTCCTACCGCTCCACTGGTAGCGCAGCCGGGAATAACAAGAAAAAGGGTCAAGAGCGCTGCAACGGTTGTCGTATTCATGGAGACACCTGCCGTGACGGTCGGTCGCGGGCACGCGACGATGGACGGAGGCAGCCGAAGCCCCACTCGCCACACAATGGATTCCGTTGTCGTGGAATGATCCTGAAGTCGTGATCCGCACCGTCCTAAAGACAGTCGACACCGGAGGAAACATGCCTGCAACCTTGGAAGAAAGCTAGCACATTAACCCCACACCGTCAAATGTTTCTCTGGGCTCCGGAACCTTGCACCGACCGGGGTTTGTGGTACTGTTGACATAACTTTTCTTCCCATGGAAGCGGTATGGAACAACACCACGTTCGGTCACTGCTGAAGCCTTCCGCCTACCCGGATCCGACCGGCTCCGTGGAGTTGGTCCAGACCCACGTCTCCTACATCTTTCTCACCGACAACTTCGCCTACAAGGTAAAAAAACCCGTAGACTTCGGCTTCCTCAACTTTTCAACCCCGGATCGGCGCCGTTTCTACTGCGAAGAGGAGGTTCGCCTCAACCGCAGGCTCTGCCCTGACATCTATCTCGGCGTGGCAGAGGTGCGTGATACTCCGGCCGGAGCCGCGTTCGTCGGCGAAGGACAGGTCATCGATCACGCGGTCAAAATGAAGCGGCTGCCGGCGGACCGCATGCTCGACCGGCTGCTTTCGGCCGGCCTGGCCGGAGAGCCGGAGATCCGGGCTGTGGCGCGCGTTGTCGGCACCTTTCACCTGGAGGCGGAACACAGCTCTGAAATAGATGCGTTCGGCGACCTCGCCACTATCAATGCCAACTGGGTGGAGAACTTCCAGCAGACTCGCCCTTACTGCGGCATCACTCTGAGCGCGGGGGATCACGACTTCATCAGAGGATGGGTCGAACGATTCATGGCGGAGCGGGTCGACCTCTTTGCCGCGCGGGTCGGGGACGGCCGCATCCGCGACGGCAACGGCGATATTCACATGGAAAATATCTGCCTCGGCGCCGACGGCCGCGTCTGCATTTTCGACTGCATCGAGTTCAACAATCGGTTCCGCTACGGCGACACTGCGGCAGACATCGCCTTCCTGCTCATGGATTTCGACTTCGTCCTCCGACCTGATCTGGGAGCCGCTTTCCTGGACGAGTACACGCGGATCACCAACGATGCGAGCGTCGTTGAAATGATCGACTTCTACAAGGTGTATCGGGCCTTTGTCCGGGGTAAAGTGGAGAGCATGCGGCTCTCTGATCCGCAGATACCGGAAAACGAAAAACAGGCAGCCGCGGCACGGGCATCCCGGTACTTTCGCCTGGCACGGGGCTATGCGGTGAGGCAGGGACTTCCGCCAACCCTTTTCATTACCTGCGGACTAACCGGCACAGGAAAAAGCCGTCTGTCACGGGAGCTCTCCCTGGACCTGGGGCTGGAAATCGCCTCCTCCGATGTGGTAAGAAAGGAGCTTGCGGGACTACGCTCCACGGAGCGGCCGGACCAAGATTACGGCGCAGGGATTTATACGGACCGATTCTCGCTGCTGACATACGGGGAACTGGAACGCCGGGCGCGGGTAGCCCTGGAGGGCGGCCGCAGCATCGTTGTGGATGCCACCTTCCGCCGGCGCGCCGACCGGGAACGGTTCGGGGCTTTGGCACGGGACGCCGGCGCGACGTTCGTCATCCTGCATGCGGTCTGCCCCGAGCCGACAATCCGCAGCCGGCTCAACTCGCGACAGAAAGACAGGAGCGAGCCCTCGGACGGGACTTGGGAGGTCTACCTCCGGCAAAAAGACGAATTCGATCCCCCCTCGGACCAGGAGGGAAACCTCCTGTGCATCGACACGTCGGACACCGCGTCAGCCATGGTTGACAAGGTGCTCCACGGACTGGAGCTGCTGCCATGTGGAAAAAGCTGAACGGCGCCATCCTCAAGCGGTTGCGACTCAGGGAATCATGGGTGATCTTCTTTGTGCTGGGGATCATCATGATGAATTACCCCTTCACCCAGATATTCAACAAACCGTGGCGGATATTCAACATTCCGCAGCTGTACCTCTATTTCCAGGCCGGGTGGGTGGTTTCCATCTTCGTCATCTACCTCTTCACCAAGGCCATTGATCTTCCCGATGACGACCACGACGAAGGAGATCACCGTTGATCCTCAGCATCGAACTGGTGGTCGGCATATCGCTGCTCTACATTGTCTTCCTCTTCACGGTGGCGTACTACGCCGACAAGAAAAAGGAAGAGGGCCGGAGCGTTATTGCCAATCCTCTGGTCTACGCCCTTTCCATTGCCGTCTATCACACGTCCTGGACGTTCTACGGCAGCGTCGGCAAGGCCGCGACCACGGGAATCGACTTCCTGCTCGTCTACCTGGGGCCCACGCTGGTCGCTTTTTCCTGGTGGTTTTTTCTGCGCAAGATCGTGCGGATCTGCAAGGAAAACAACATCACGTCCATCGCCGACTTCATCAGCTCCCGCTATGGGAAATCCCAGTGGCTCGGCGCTGTGGTTACGGTCATCGCCATCGTAGGGATCATGCCCTATATAGCACTCCAGCTCAAGGCGGTCTCAACCACCTTCGACATCATCTGCGGCTACCCTTACGTCCAACTCCCGCTTCTGCACACCAACTACCCGGTTTCGCTCCACACCAACTTTTTTGCCGCGGTGATCCTGAGCGCCTTCAGCGTCATCTTCGGCGCCCGCAAGCTGGTTTCCACCGAACGCCACGAGGGACTGGTCGCCGCAATTGCCGTAGAGTCCATCGTCAAGCTCGTGGCCTTCATGGCTGTGGGCATCTACGTGACCTACGGAATGTTCAACGGTTTCGGCGACATCTTCGCCCGCATCGATGCCCAGGGCCACCTGCTGGACAATCTGACCACCATTGGGGGCTCCTCCACAACCTCCCACGCTCGCTGGTTCACGACGCTCTACCTTTCCATGGGTGCCATCATGCTCCTCCCCCGCCAGTTCCACGTAATGGTCATCGAGAACTCGGACGAGGAGCATATCAAGAAGGCCATGTGGCTCTTCCCCGCCTACATGTTCCTGATAAACCTCTTTGTGATGCCCATCGCGCTGGGGGGGATACTCCAGACCGGCGGCGTCCTGGGCGCCGACTTCTTCGTACTTACCCTTCCTCTCCAGACCGGCCACTCCTGGCTGGCCCTCCTGGCCTTTCTGGGAGGTTTTTCGGCAACCGCAGGCATGATCATCGTGGAGTCGGTCGCCATCTCCACCATGTTCCTCAACCACCTCCTGATGCCCATCGTGGTGAAACTCAAGCCTCGCCCCTGGTTTCCCACCATGCTCATCAACCTGAAGCGACTCTGCATCTTTGTCGTGGTTTTTCTCGGCTATATCTATCAGACCGTAGTTGGCGAAACGTTCATGCTCGTGAACATGGGGCTCATTTCCTTCGCTGCCGCGGCACAGTTCGGCCCCGCTCTCCTGGGAGGACTCTACTGGCGCAGGGGGAACAAATCCGGCGCCCTGACCGGCATCGTCCTTGGCTTCATTTTCTGGTTCTATACCCTTCTCCTGCCGTCCATCATCATATCCGGATGGCTTCCCCGCGCAATTCTCGACCAGGGCCCCTTCGGCATAACCCTGCTCAAGCCGACGGAGCTCTTCGGCCTCGCAGGGTTCGACATCTGGACCCATTCCCTCTTCTGGAGCCTCCTTTTCAATGTCGGGGGATACCTGACCCTGTCCATCGTCCTTCGCCAGAAGGACCGGGAAAAAGAGCAGGTGCGAAAGTTCGTCGACGTATTCACGGCACGGAAAAACGGCGTCCCCTGGGAAACCAAGCGGATGTCGAAGCCCGTGACCATCATGCAGTTCGTTAATCTCATGTCAAAGTTCATCGGCGACCAGCAGGCCCACGCGGCAATCACCGAGTACGTGGGCTCGCGCGAGATCGACGCCCAGGGAGGGGTCTCGGAGTTCGAGCTGCCCAAGCTGAAACGGTTCACGGAAAAGACCCTCGCCGGCTCCGTGGGGGCAGCCGCAGCGGGGGCCATCGTGGAGAGCTATCTGTCGGATCTCGGTTCGCGCATGGAACCGGTCTACGACATATTCAGCACCGTCCAGGCATCCCTGGCCGAAAGCCGCGAAGCGCTCTATGTACGACTCCGGGCCTCCGAGATCATGAACCGGACCCTTGACCTGCAGATCATCATGGATGATCTCCTCAACCTGCTCTTGAAGGAGTTCAAGCTCGATCTTGCCGTCATTCGGCTGGTGGACGAAAAGGGAGTGTTGCGGGTCAGAAGCTACAGCGGCAAGGGGATTGCCGGCATCGCCGGAAAAGATTGGGAGCCGGAGATCGAAACCTACATCGGCGAGGCGTTTCTGAGCAATCGGCTTCAGTTCGTGAACGACACCCAGTACATGACCAAGCCGCTTACCAGGGAACTGATGCAGAAGGAAGGGATCAAGTCCTTTGCCCACATTCCCATCTCCCGCAAAGGGGAACCCCCCTTCGGGATCCTGTCCGTCTTCTCCAGAACCATCGTCGGCCTGTTCAACGAGCCCTTCCTGAACCTTCTGGAGAGCCTTGCCGGCCAGTTGGCCCAGGCGGTAAAAATCGTCACGGAAATGGAAGCGAAGGAGCGCGAGCGGGAAGAGAAGGAGCGCATCCTTCTAGAGAATGCGCGCGTAGTCAAGGAGATGGAAATCGCCAAGCAGATCCAGCTCTCGCTGCTCCCCTCGGCCCCGCCGACTCTCCCCCGGCATGGCCGTGGCGGGCCGGTGCAAGCCGGCCACCCACGTTGGAGGAGACTATTACGACTATTTCCAGCATGGCGAGTCCGGGGCGGACATGGTCATTGCCGACGTCTCCGGTCACAGCGTCGGCGCAGCCCTCATCATGGCTGAAACCCGCAGCGTCCTGCGCGCCCAGGCGCGTTCCGACCGCAGCGTCGGCGAAATCCTCGAAACCCTCAACGAGCTTCTTCACGACGATCTCTCAGGCGCGGAACTCTTCATCACCATGTTCTACATCCGCTACGACACCCGTCGTCGTCTGCTTTCCTACGCGAATGCCGGGCACAACCCTCCGCTGATTTTCCGCAACGGTCAAACCGCATGCATGGAGCTCGACGCCGAGGGGCTCATCTTGGGAGTGAAGCGCAGGGTTGAATTCGAAGAGAAGCAGATTGAGCTCCAGCCCGGCGATGTGGTTCTTCTCTACACCGACGGCATTACGGAGGCTCGGAATCCTGATGGGGAATTTTTCGGGTCCTCAAGGCTCTGTACGCTCCTGTCAGCCACGAGCGACAGAAGGAGCGACGAAATCATCGACGTCATCCTCGCCGAGGTTGAATCATTCAGCGGCGGTACCGTCATCGACGACGACATCTCCATGGTTGTCCTCAAGATCCTGGAAGGGTGAATTTCATGAAAATGCAAGCAGGGGATGACTAATTGGTGTAAGATACTTCAGAAGATAACCATACAGGTCTTTCAGAATGAAGGACTCATATAGTAAGGAGCGGACCATGAATCTGAAAATCGAGACGAAAAACGACATTCTCATCATATTCGTGCGCGAAGAACGGCTCGACGCCCATAACTCCGGCGACCTCAAGACAAAGATGCAGGAGCTTTTCACGTCGGGAACGAAGAACATCCTCGTGGACCTGAACGAAGTACGGTTCATCGACAGCTCGGGGCTGGGTGCCCTGGTATCCGGCTTCAAGAACGCAATCTCCCACCAGGGGAGCCTTAAACTTGCCAGTCTCCAGCCCCAGGTCAAATCCATGTTCGAGTTGACCCGGCTCCACCGGGTATTTGAAATATTCGGCTCTACGGCGGAAGCGGTGGAAAACTTCTAGGAGTGAGCGGGATGGACAAAAACGAGATCGAGGTCGACATCAAGGTACCGAACCAGACGCGCTACCTGAGCCTCATCGGAAGGATCGGCGAGGACATTGCCAAGGAGCTGGACCGCTACGACGGCGATCGGGAAACGCTGGCATACCATATCAACCTCGTCCTCACCGAGGCCATGGTCAATGCCATCAAACACGCGAATGCCGGCGATCCCGACAAGATGGTCCACATCTACATCAATATATCGGACCAGGATCTGATGATCCGGGTTTACGATTCAGGGCAGGGATTCGACATCAACACGATCCCGGCTCCCGACTTCGACACCCTGGAGGATCGGGGCCGGGGCATCTTCATCATCAAGTCGCTCATGGACACGGTTCGCTACACCAAGATTGCCGACGGCAACGTGCTCGAGATGACGAAATGCCTGCGCACCTCTTTCCCCCCCCTGCCCAAATGACTTCTGGCCTATGGTCCGACCTTTCTACGTGAAACAAGGACGGCCATGGTCAACCCCAGAAGAAACATGGGAAAACTTAGCAACTGCCCCATGGAAAAGGGTCCGGCAAGAAGCCCCAGCTGGGCGTCGGGCTCCCGGAAAAACTCAACCAGGAACCGGAACAAGCCATAGAACGCAATGAAGGTCCAGAACACCACGCCAGCCGGACGTTCCCGCCTCCCCACAGCCATCAGGATCAGAAAGAGCACCGGCCCCTCCAGCACCGCTTCGTAAAGTTGCGACGGATGCCGGGGCACTCCGCCGCCACCGGGGAAAATAATTCCCCACGGCACGTCGGTCACCCTGCCGTAAAGCTCACCGTTGATGAAATTGCCGAGCCTGCCGAGCCCCAACCCCACGGGTGCCGCCGGCGCACAGATGTCGGCCAGCACCGGAAAGCCGATTTTCTTTTGCCGTGCCACGTACACACCTGCCAGGATCACGCCCAGGAGACCGCCGTGAAACGACATGCCTCCCTCCCACACGGCGAACAGCTTGAGCGGGTGGGAGAGGTAGTAGGACAGGTTATAGAAGAGAATGTATCCCAGACGGCCGCCGAGGATAACGCCGATCGCCAGCGAGAAGATCACATCGGCAACGTCGTCCTGGGTCAGGGCGAGACCGCGACGGCCGGCAGCGCGCCTGACAATAAAGTAGGCGGCGATGAACCCGAGGATGTACATCAGGCCATACCAACGGAACTCCAGATGCCCGAGACGGAAAAAGACCGGGTCAATATGCGGGAACTGCATGTCGCTCCTCTTGAATTCGAAGTTCACCTAACCTATCAGACGGGGGGTGTACTGTCAATTGACGCGCCACCGGCAACAGCATTCCCTCACGATAAACCATGCCTATATCACCTTGATATACTTGAATAAATTTTTATCGCCCTCCGACTTGACAGCCCAGAGAAGGCGTTTACAATTCATACTAAAAGGTCTTTGAAAATTGCTCTGGGAAGCAGGTACTGACCGGTTGAGGGACCTGACGGATAATCAAATCATTTACGCATCCGGGTCCAGGCGTGATGAGCATGGCCGCAGCGATGGGCAAGCCTGAAACGTTTCCCCGGGGGAATCTGTTCACAAGGTCAGAGGGTCCAGCGGTATACGGCTGTCCCGGAGCAAGAAACTAATTGGCGTTCAGGGAATGGCGCCTTGCGTGTATCTCTCATCCGTCAGGCGCGTCGCAACCGCCACAAAAAGGGGAAGCACGAGCTTCAGCCCGCAACGAACGGTCGCCAAAGAGCGTTCATCGCAGCGTAGCAACGGCTTTCACCGACGGATATGGGAAAGCATCCCCGCTGAACGTCAATTACAGTGAAAAGCCCGGAGGCAGTATCTCCGGGCTTTTCTAATATGAAGTAACTGTCACCACACGGGCCTGGGCGTGGGTTGTCTATTTACGCAACTCCAACGGGACCCCCGCCTTGGCGGCGCTCTCTTTCAGAATCGCAAGTTTCTCCCTGAGTCCAGCCAGTTTTTCCTCGATCCGCTTCACTTCAGTCTGAGTTCCCAGGTATTCGCCGCGGCTCATTTTGGTGGGATTGGCCAGCTTTGCCTTCCGGTCGGCGAGTTCATTCTCGTAGAGTTGAATATCGTTCCTGAGCCTGCCGAATTCAGCCTTCCAGACGTCCTCCGACTTGCCGCCGTAAACCGGCTTTTTCACTTTCTCGGGCTGCTGAGCCTGTTTTTCCTGCGGCTCGGACGTCCCCTGCGACGGAGTACCCTGCCCTTCCGCCGGCGCCTTCAGCTGTGCGCCCTCCTCCACCGATTCGGTAAACTCGGGCGCCACGGAACCGGGATCGGAGATGACCGTCATCTTCTTGCGGAACTTTTTGGGGACCTTGCCTGGATCCTCAGTGAAATTCACGGTTCCCCGCTCATCTATCCATCGGTAGGTCTCACCCAAGGCCGGCTGGACCAGAACAGCGACAAGGAGCAGCACCATTATGCTTTTCATCAATTGTCCCCCTCTCGTGGAACGCTATCCCGGCGGCCATCCCAGGTGGCGGCCGGCCAGAAGATGAAAGTGAATGTGGAAGACCGACTGCCCGGCGTCGGCATTGGAATTCTGAACAATCCTGAAGCCCCGCTCGTCGACGCCACGCTGGCGGGCGATTTCCGCGGCAACACGGAACACGCGGCCCACGAGCCGGTCATCCTCCGGGGTAAGGTCAAGGGCATTGACCACGTGCTTTTTCGGTATCAGGAGAAGGTGATGGGGGGCCACGGGATTGATATCTTCAATGGCGACCATATCCTCATCTTCATATACTTTTTTCGCGGGGATCGTCCCGTCGACAATCTTACAGAAGATGCAGCTGTCCATCCTGCTGTCCTTTCGTGTCGATCTTGACCCGGTGCCAGAGATCCGCCCCCCGTGCCTTCAGGTAGCGTTCATCGTGGACCAGGAGGATTACCTGGTGATCGGAGGCTGCGACGTTAAGCGCCGCCAGAGCCGCGGCCCTGCGCTCTTCGTCGAAATGTACCAAAGGGTCGTCGAGAAGAAAAGGCAATTTTCGGCTACGGGAAAGGATTCCGCCAAGAGCGAGCCGAGTGGCGAGATAGGCCTGATCCTGGGCGCCGCAGCTCAGGGCGCCCACCGGGCGAGGAGTCCCTTCGACGCCGATGGACAGCGCAAAACCGTCATCCAGAATCGCCTCGCGGTATCTGCCGGCAGTGAGATTGTACAGCTTTCCGTTGATCTCGCTGCCGAGGCGCGACAGATAAGTGGCCCGATACTCGTCAAGGGTCTCGCGCAGGAGGTCGACCGCGAGCCGTAGCGCCTCCACCCGACGCACAAGGCGGGTTTCGCGGGACTTCAGTTCCTCGTCCTCTTCCGCAATGGCCTCCAGGTTAAGGCTCCCCCGGCGCATAACCGCCAATTCCTGCTCCTTGGCGAGGCAGAGTCTTTCTTTTTCGGCCACCTCGCTCTCCAGCCGCCGCATCTTCTCCTCGGCCTCAGCGTACTCACGGGGGGACATGACCGGGAAGCCCCGCCCGATAAGAGTCTCCATGCCTTCACGGGTCACGGCCAGTTCCCGGGCCAGCTCAACCTCCTGGCTCCTTATGCTCTCCAGTGGCGGAAGGACCCCAAGGGCACTCTCTATCCGGGCCAATTCCCCCCTCACCTCCGCGGCGCGGTCAATTTCGCGCAGAATATCGCTGACCCGCAGAGGATCGAATGTTCCCAGCCGCTTTTCCAGCTCAGCCTCGGTCCGGTCGAGCTCTTCCCGGAGCCTGACCGCATCGGCGGAGAGACCGTCGATGCGCCCCTGAATGCGGGCCATCTCGGCTGATCGAGCCTGACCGGCGCGCACGGTTCGCACAAAAAGGAACACCGTGATGACGAGGGCGCCCCCGGCAAGGGGCAACCATGCCTGGGGCAGCAAAAACCACGCCCCCGTAGCGCCCGCCCAAAGCAGGAGAGCCAGGATCAGCATCGGCACCTGCAGGACGGAGCCGGCGTGCGTCCGGTCGGCGCTCAGGCCCGCCAGCTCCCTCTCAAGCGCCGTCAACCGCTCCGAGCCGTCTACCCACGCTTCCAGGGTCCTGGCAAACCCGTCGGGAAGTCCTGCCGCCTCGCCCAGGGATGCAAGCCGCTCTTCAACCGATTGTCTCTTTGCCGTGAGCGCCTCAACCTTTTCCCGTTCAGCCCGGATGCGGTCATAATCCTTGCGAAGCGCCTCTTCCCGGGCGGCAGCCTCGTGATATCTGCTCACCCGCTCCAGATAACGCTTTCCCTTTTCCAGATCCTCTCGTCCCGTTGCCACGGCGGTCCGCAACTCGGCCAACGTCCCATCCAGGGCTGCAAGCTCCGACACGGCACGGCTCGCCTCGCGCCATTGCTCGGCCAGGACTGCCATACGCGCACGAACCTCTTCCAGCTCCCGGTCTCGCGAACGACCGCCGGGGCGCTTGGTCAACTCGAACAGTTCCTTCTCCAGGCTCTCCACCACCGCATCGTAATCGAGTTCGGCAAATCCCGACAGGAGCTGCTTGATGCGGGTGGTCAGCCCCGCATCGCCCTCGATCCGCAGGTCGCGCTGCCCAACGTAGACTGAATTGCGGAAAATGTCCCCTTCCGCAAATCCCCACACGTCTTCAATCTTCGCCAGGTATTCCTCGCGCTCGCTGCTTCTGCCCAGGGGGGAAACCTTGCCTTCGAAACGCCAGAGGGTCCTCTCCCCGTCGCGCTCTATCGCTTGAACGCGGTCGGAGAGAAAGTCGCGGGCAATGGTCATTTCACGGCCGTTGTAAGTGAAACTCACCCGAGCCTCACACCGTTCGCCGCCTGTCCAGGGCACGAAACGATCGCGCTCCTTGCGAAAACCGAAGATGGTTCCGGAAATTGCCGACACAAGCGTCGACTTGCCCGCCTCGTTGCGGCCGTAAACCAGGTTCATGCCCGGCCTGAAGGTGAACGACGCCCCCCTGAACCGGCCGAATGCGGGGAGTTCGACCCGACTGATCCAGAGCATCAATTCCCCCCTCCACGACTGAACCGCCCCATGACGAGCCTGAGGGCGTCGCGGCACAGTTCGCGTTCGGCGTCGGAACCTGCTGCGTCGTATCGTTCATGGATCTTGCGGATGAAAAGGCCCCGGATCGAGTCCTCCCGCTCCATCCGCTTCACATGACCGCTATTGTAAAGATCGGTTTCGTCCACCAGCTCGAGCCAGGCGAAGTTCCCTTTGACCCGCCCGGACAGATTGGCCGTGTCCAGGGGTTCTTCCACGGTCCCGCACAGCCTGATGCGCCCGACGGTATCGGAAGTGCCAAGACGTGCCAGTTCCGCTTCAAGGGCCGCCGGCTCGGCAAAGAGCGAGGCGTCGACGTTGAACTCCCGGATGATCCGCGTCTGCACCTCGACCCGTTCAACCGAGGCATTGCCCGGCGCCACCTCCACGATCAAGGCGTAACGCGGACCGTTCTCGCCGAACTTTTTCCCCTCCGGCGAGCCGGGATAACAGGCAATGACGCGCCCCCCCTCTTCCAGGCAGGCGGCGTCATGGTAGTGGCCGAGCGCGATGTAGTCCAGGTCGAGCGCGACCAGATCGGCCACGGAAAAGGGAATGTCCTTCTTGCGCATCTCCCACTCGGGATTTCCCTTGAGGGAGCCGTGCAGAAGTCCCACATGGATGCCGTCGCCGGAGCGGCGACGCATGGATTCGAGGGCTTCCCGCGAACGGTCCGAGCGATAGGCAAAACCGTAGAAAAACACTGCCTCGCCACGAATGTCCAGCCGCAACGGCTCATCCACCGCCGGTTCGCGTAGAATATGAACGCCAGTAAACTGGTAGCGGCTGTAGACACTCTCCGCCGAGATGATGTTGTCGTGGGTGCCGGGGATCAGGACGACCTGCACCCCACGCCCCGCCAGCCGGGAAAAGGCATCCTGCACGCGCCCCACCGTTTCGGCGCCAACCGATGTGGAGTCGAACAGGTCACCTGCTATCAGGATGCAGTCCACCTCTCGCTTGATGGCAAGATTTACGATCCGGTCGAAGGTCTTCAGGAAGTCGCGACGGCGCTCACGGGCAAGGTCGCCGAACGTGCGCAGGGGCGAGTCGAGATGCAGGTCGGCGGTATGGAGGAATCGGATGGGCATGGCTGATGTCGGATTACCGGTTATGGGGCGGGGTCTCCCCAACCGCCTTTTTAAGGTGGATCAGAAACTCACGATTTCCCTTGGGCCCGAGAATGGGAGACTCGGTAACGCCGAGAACCATCAGGCCCAATCCTTCTGCAAGGGCCACGACGTCGGCAATCACCCGGCGGTGCTTCTCCTCGTCGCGCACCACGCCGCCCTTGCCGACCTCTCCCCGTCCCACCTCGAACTGGGGTTTGATGAGGGCGACAATGACACCCTCTTCCCCGATAAGGCGCAGGGTGGAGGGCAGGACCTTGTCGAGTGAAATGAAGGACGCATCGATCACTGCCAAGCCGGGTGTCTCCGGCAGAGCGCCGGGTTCCAGATAGCGGATGTTCGTCTTTTCCAGATTCACCACGCGCGAGTCCTGGCGCAGCTTCCAGGCCAGTTGACCGTACCCCACGTCAACGGCATAGACCTTCCGGGCACCGCGCTGGAGCAGGCAGTCGGTGAAGCCGCCGGTGGAAGCACCCACGTCAATGGCGGTCATGTCCGCGACATCGATACCGAACTCCTCCAATGCCCTCGCGAGCTTAAGGCCACCCCGGCTCACAAAAGGAATGTCCTCCCCCTTGAGCCGGATTTCGGCTTCCACCGGAACCTGGAGCCCGGCCTTATCCGCCAGGTGATCGTTCACCACCACCTGACCGGCCATGATGAGCGCACGGGCTCGTTCCCGCGACTGGACAAGCCCCCGGTCGACCAGAAGCTTGTCGAGGCGCTCCCTGCTTTTTGCGGTGTTCAACGTTGATGAGGCTGTCATGGGCTGAAATTCTACGGCTTGCTGTACGAGGGGCCGTCCTCGGCGGCCAGCGGAAGAGAACCCGCCGGCGTTTGATATGCTTTTTTCCGTTCCGCCCTCCGATGCCGGTTGAGCAGACGGACAATTTCAACCACAAGGGGCAGGTCGTCCGGATGGAGCACGCGCAGTTCCTTCTCCAGCTCCCCCGCCTTACCGGCCTGGACCACCCGAAGCCGCGCAGCCTCGGCAGCCGACTCGCCTCCGAAGAAGATGCCCACGGGCACACCGAGTGCCTCGCTTATGCCGATCAGAATCTTCAACGACGGCAGCTGCTCGCCTCGCTCGATCTTACCGATATAGGTATAGTCGAGGCCACCACTCACCAGCGCCGCCAGATCCTTCTGGGTCAGCCCACGCTCGCTTCTAAGCCTTTTCAGCGCATGTCCTATATTACAGTTCAACGGCAACTCCCAGCGGCTCGATCAGGTACTGGAACCCACGGAGAATTCCGACCAGACGCGGGTTTATGCACACCCTGACGCACGTTTGATATACCCCCTTTCACCCCCATGTGTCAATGCGATTAACAATATGACTATCAGTCGTATTTGTCATTGACATTAAGGATTATTTATCACATCATCACTTCAATCGCCATATCCGGAGGTATCGTGGACAAACGCTTCCTGCTCAAGGCCTTGTATGAGACGGGCACCAATGCCCTCCTCTCCGGAGGCGATTTCAGGCTGTATGTGCTTTTTCTGGCAGCGGCCGGCACCAACGGACGTGGACTCCTTCCGTACAGTGTCATTGAGGAGGCGCTTGGCCCGATCCATCCGCCCGGACGACTGACATTCATGTGCAGGAGGCTCGAAGAGCTGGGACTGATTCAGCTCCACGGACCCCCTGTCGCCACAATCGGAGTCGGGTATCGCCTGAAAGAACCGGTCCCCGTCATCCACAACGCACCCATGGAGTCGGCCCCCAGTGCCGGCAATGGAGACCCCCATGAAACACAATAAACTGCTGATGGGCAGCCGCCATCTTGCGGCGCCTGCGAGGGCTCGCGTACTTGTTGTGGACGATGATCGCGATATTCTCATTTTCGTGAGGCTCGTTCTCGAAAACGAGGGCATCGACGTTATCTGCGCGGAGAATGGCTCCCAAGCACTGGAACTGCTCGCGAACAATACGTGCGCCGTCATGATCACCGACCAGAACATGCCGCTCATGAACGGTTTCGAGCTGGCACACCGGGCCCGTCGTCTCAAGCCGGAACTAACGGTTTTCATGGGCACGGGCCACATCTACCCCGGCATCCAGGCCCAGGCGCAATCGGCCGGCATCCGACAGGTCTTCGGTAAGCCGTTCAACTTCCCGCATCTCTTTGCCGCACTTCATGAAGTATTGAACGCAGACTCAATCGGCAAGTGATGGTGAGTAAGGGCGGCGAAGCGTCACACTCGAAAAAAGTGCTTGCAAACCTGAATGGGGGGTGCTATAAGTTCAAGTCCAACGCCGAAGTGGTGGAATTGGTAGACACGCAAGATTCAGGATCTTGTGCGGGCAACCGTGTGCTGGTTCGAGTCCAGTCTTCGGCACCATAAAAACAAGGGGTCAGCAACTGTGGTGCTGACCCCTTTTTCTTTCTGGTTACCACACATTACTGCGTGGTCAGAACCACCGCATGCGAAAGGCCCTGATCCGGACCTGCTGCACCCCCTACAGGAACAATGCCGGCTCTTTCCGCTCGCTGCACTGGTTGACCAGCATCTCGCACCGTGTTTCAACCGTGGGGTGATGCAGCGTCCTGGCCCCTGCGGGACAGCCTTTTGTGCAAGCACAGCACTTCAGACACCCTTCCGCGCTCGTCAGGACCCTGTCATCCACCTTGATGACAAAGGTAGGACACAGGGCGGCGCAGGTACCGCACAGGGTGCAGAGCCCGGGATCGGTTTCCGGCGCGACACCGCCCAGCGGCGGCCGCTCCCTGTAGGGCACGTCGCCGGGAATCACCGGCATTGCCAGACCGATGCCGGCACGCAGTCGGCGGGCGATGAGCCATCCGAACTCCCGCGCCTTTGCCAGGTCGGCCGGGTCCGGGCGATGGGCGGCAATCGGTTGGGTAGTCGTCGAATACGAATGTTCACCGATAAACGCGCCGGCAGCGATCGCCGTAAATCCTTTGGCAACAGCGACATCCCGCAATTCGATCAGCGCATCCTCGAACGCGCGGTTGCCGTACAGGACAACCAGCACGGCGGGAACGCCGGACGCCGACAAACCACCCAGTCGCTCCAGACAGATTTCCGGCACCCGCCCCGCGTAAACCGGGACACCGATAACGGCAAGACCGTCATCAAGCCGCAGATCGAGCCCACCTTTCAACCGGGTTAGGTCATGGTGTGCAACACTCGTGTCGCCAATGCCCTCGGCAATCTGTTCGACGATCATTTTCGTGGTGCTGGTGGGGGAGAAATAAATCAGGTGAGTCGTGACCGGCATAGAGACCTTCTTTCGTATGATTGGCGTGATTCTGCGCAGTAATTCATGGTGTCCCGATGGCCTCGATCAGCTGTGAGATGTCATTTTCCCTGAACGGTTTCGGCAGTATTCCCCGAATGCTGAGACGTTCCATCTCCACCTGATCGAGGAATTCCGTGCTGCCGCTCGATATGAAGGCTATCAGATTCGGATCGACTTCCGTGATCCGGGCAATGGCTTCAAGCCCCCCCATTCGGCCGGGGACGGATAAATCCATGATCACCGCCGCATAACGCCTGCCCTGCGAAAGGGCGGTGCCGTACAGTTCCACGGCCTGTTTGCCGTCTTCGGCAAAGTCGGCGGAAAACCCACACCGTTCAAGGTAAAAGCCCGCGATCATCCTGATATCTTCGTCATCGTCCATCACCAGGACCCTGCCGCGACACTGGTCGTTTTGCATCAGTTCACTCCGCTAACATAAGATGAGAGTCCATCAGGCCGCTCACGCCCCGAGTGGATTGTGCCGCTCAGAAATTCCATGGAGCGGGCATAGCACCATCGGCACAGACGGGACCGGCACCGGAAGTACGGTTAGTGCCGGCCGCACGGGACACAACCTTAACTATAATTCGTTTTTTTGTTTGTTCAATCGAAGAGTGTTTCCGTAGAACTCAGGTCGCGGGGCACTACGACTGAGGTTCTACCTCGGCCGGCTCATGCTCATGATGCAGGCTTGGCAGCACCTCACGGCCATCCAGCACCCGACGGATTGCCGTGAGAATGTCCTGGGGGAGGAGCGGTTTGGGAACGAATTGGATACCGGCGTCGAGAACTCCTTTGTTCTCGATCAGATCGGCAGTGTAGCCGCTCGTATAGACGACCTTCACAGCCGGGTTGATCTTTAGGAGCTCGTCATGGACCTGGCGGCCATTCATCCGCGGCATGATGACGTCAAGAATCACCAAGGCTATATCCTCTCCGGTCGCACGATACCGTTCGATGGCCTCTGCCCCGTCCCCCGCGGTCACAACACGGTAGCCGAACATTGTCAGAATATCCGCCGTGGTGGTTCGCACGGATTCATCATCCTCCACGAGCATAATGGTTTCGTTTCCCCCCGGGAAAACCGGCGTCGCATCGGCATGCTCCCGCGCACCGGCTGCCAGGGGAAGATAAATCCGGAATGTGGTACCCCTTCCCACCTCGGTATAAACCGTAATCACCCCATCGTGCTGCTTGATGATGCCGTAAACCATGGCCAGACCGAGGCCCGTCCCCTTGCCGACCGGCTTGGTTGTGAAGAAGGGATCGAAAATTTTCTCCTTTGTTGCGTCATCCATGCCGATCCCACTGTCGGTAACGGTAAGCAGGGCATAGTCTCCCGGACGGCAGCCGTGGAGGGACGCTGAAATCGTGTCGAGCCGCACCATGTCCGCGCCTATGGCCAGCAT